>NZ_JAXBRE020000006.1:0-212459 GCF_047520985.2 Stenotrophomonas sp. BR163 | reverse complement strand
GCCGGCCGCTGGCCGGCACCCTCGGCATCCGCGTGATCAGGGCAGATCCGCCGGCCAGCGGCCGGCACTACCGGTTCATGCGCCCTTGGCATTACGCCGCCATCGGCAAACCCGGCGGCGCCATAATGCGCGTCCATCCGTGCGGACCACCGTATTGGCCAGCCACTCGCTGCTGTTCCCCGACCTGCCGCTGCACAGCGCGCGGTTGGTGCTGAGCCCGATCCGCCGTGACGACGCGGCCGCGCTGTTTACGCTGCAGTCCAATCCCGATGTGATGCGCTGGTGGAATCATCCGGCCTGGACGCGACAGGCCGAGGCGCGCGAGCAGATCGACGATGATCTCGCAGCCCATGCCATCGGTACCCAGCTGAAGCTGGCCGTGCGCGAATCGCTGGAAGGTCCACTGCTGGGCATCTGCGTGGTGTTTGCAGTGGACCGCACTGCAGCCCGCGCCGAGATCGGCTACCTGCTGGCACCGGATCGCCAGGGCCAAGGCTACATGCACGAGGCCCTGCAGCAGGTACTGGCCTACCTGTTCGGCACCCTCCACCTGCACCGCGTGGAAGCCGAGATCGACCCGCGCAACGCACCCTCCGCGCACGTGCTCGAACGCCTGGGCTTCCGCCGCGAGGGGGTGCTGCGCCAGCGCTGGCGCATCCAGGGCGAGCTTTCGGACTCGGCCGTCTATGGCTTGCTGGCCAACGACGAAGCGGCAGCCGCCCTGCCCGCTTGACCCAAGCTGGCCAATCGCGGCCGCAACGCCGGGGCCATGCCTTTGGACACATACGGCATGGGCCGCCACCGGCCTAGCATCGGAATCCCCTTCCGCTGCCCACCCGGTGCCATGAAGTCCCTGTTGCACACTGCCGCGCTCTGCGTCGGCCTGCTCATCGCCCCAGCCAGCGTGCTGGCCGCGCCTGATGCCGACGCCAAGCCCGATCCGAAAGACGACAAGACCGAGGCACCTGCGTTGCCCGCAGACGCCTCGGCCCGCCAGAGCATGCGCCTGGCCGGCCGCACCCTGGACTACACCGCCACCGTCGGCACCCTGCCGGTACGCGATGCCAAGGGCAAGGTGATCGCCGACGTGGTGTTCACCGCCTACACGATGCCGGGCAAGGACCGGCCGGTGACCTTCGCGCTCAATGGCGGCCCCGGGGCATCGTCGGTCTACCTCAACATGGGCGCGATCGGGCCCAAGGTGGTGACCTTCGGCTCCGAGGGTGACAGCGCGTCGGCGCCGGCCACGCTGCACGACAACCCCGGCACCTGGCTGGACTTCACCGATCTGGTGTTCATCGATCCGGTCGGCACCGGCTTCAGCCGCGCGCGCATCGGCGACGATGAAGCGAAGAAGGCGCTGTACAACCCCAGCGCCGACATCGAATACCTGTCACGCTCGATCTACGACTGGCTGCTGCGCAACCAGCGTATGGCGTCGCGCAAGTACCTGACCGGCGAGAGCTACGGCGGCTACCGCGGCCCACGCATCACCCACTACCTGCAGACCCGGCTGGGAGTTGCGATGAACGGCCTGGTACTGGTCTCGCCGTACCTGAGCCCGACCCTGGAAGACAACGCCGATGTCTCGCCGATGGCGTGGATGCAGACCCTGCCGTCGATCGCCGCCGCGCACCTGGAGCGCCAGGGCAAGCTGACCGATGCAGCGATGCGCGACGTGGTGGAGTACACCCGTGGCGACTACGCCACCGCGTTGATGAAGGGCCGCAGCGATCCGCAGGCGACCGAGGCGATGCTGCGCCAGGTGACCGAACTGACCGGGCTGGACCCGCAGTTCGTGCGCCGTGCCGGTGGCCGGCTGGAAACCCAGGCCTACCTGCGTGAAGTGTTCCGCGACAAGGGCACGCTGGGCAGCCGCTACGATTCCAACGTGACCGCGTTCGATCCATTCCCGAACGATCCGGAGCAGCGCGCCAACGATCCGCTGCTGGACAGCATCATTGCGCCGACCACCACGGCGATGGTCGACTTCGTGACGCGCGTGGTCGGCTGGAAGGTGGATGCGCGGTACCAGGCGCTGAACTACGACGTGAACCGGCTGTGGGACCGCAATGGCGAGCTGCGCGATGGCGCGGTGACCCAGCTGCGCCAGGCCGTGGCGATCGACCCGCACCTGCAGGTGCTGATCGTGCATGGCTGGAACGACCTGTCGTGCCCGTTCATGGGTTCGATCCTGACCGTGGACCAGATGCCGACGATGGGCAGCAATCCGGACCGGGTGCAGGTGCGCAGTTATCCGGGCGGGCACATGTTCTACAGCCGGGCGGACAGCCAGGCGGCGTTCCGCAGGGATGTGCAGGCGCTGTTCCAACGCAATTGAGGACGGTCGGCCGGGCCTGCGGCCCGGCACCCGCTGACTGCAACGACAACTGCAACTGCAAAAGCGGGCATTCCTTGGGTTGGCGGAGCGGGTCCGGTTGCGGGGGACGCCGTAAACCCGTCCATGGGGGCTTGGTCGCGGCATCCATGCCGCTCACACCCCCGCAACCGGACCCACCCCGCCTTCGACAGTTTCCCGCTGCTGCTGGTGGGTGCCAACCGTTGGTCGGCACGGGATCGGATCCCTGTTTCTGCTCTGGTAGGTGTCGACCTTGGTCGACACGTTGTGTGCGGAAAAATTCTTTGCCCCTGAAAAAGCCCGCCGGTAGTCGGCGGGCTTTTTCGTGTGCACCCTGGCGTGGCGATCAGGTCCAGCCGAACAGCTCGAACAGCTTCAGGATCAGGTACGCACAGCCGCCGGCCGCCGGGATGGTCAGGATCCAGGCCCAGACGATGCGTTCGATCACGCCGAACTTCAGCGAACGCGGGTTCTTGGCGAAGCCGACGCCCATGATCGCGGTGGAGATGCTGTGCGTGGTCGAGACCGGCATGCCGAAGTGGGCCGCCAGGGTCAGGATGGTGGCCGAGCTGGTCTCTGCGGCGAAGCCGTGGATCGGGTGCAGCTTGACCATCTTGTGGCCCAGGGTCTTGATGATCTTCCAGCCACCCGAGGCGGTACCGGCAGCCATCACCACCGCACAGGTGAGTACGATCCACATGGCGATGCCGTCACCGGCGTGCGCGTCCGGGTGCATGAAGGCCAGCCAGGACGGAAGATCGTTCAGTGCGCCGGTGGCTTCGGCACCAATCAGGGTCATCGCGATGATGCCCATGGTCTTCTGCGCGTCGTTGTGGCCGTGGGCGAAGCCCATGTAGGCCGCCGAGGCGATCTGCGCCTTGCCGAAGAAGGCATTGACGATGCGCGGACGGGCCAGGCGGCCGATGGCGCCACCGATCTTGGCCAGGCCGGCGATCAGCGCCCACAGCAGCACCATCACCACGATGCCGAGCAGGAAGCCGGCGATCGGCGAGGTGATCATCGGCACGAACACCTTCCACAGCAGGCCCTTGTTCTGCGCCCAGCTGCCCAGGCGCTCCGACCAGATCAGCGCGTCCCAGTTGTTGTGGGCCGCGGCCAGACCGGCACCGCAGAGACCACCGATCAGGGCGTGCGAAGACGAGGACGGCAGGCCCTTCCACCACGTGATCAGGTTCCAGATGATGCCGCCCAGCAGGGCGCACAGGATCACCTGCGGAGTGACCTCGACCACGTTGGTGTTGAGCAGGCCCGAGGCGATGGTCAGCGCCACCGCCGTACCGGTCAGCGCACCGATGAGGTTCATGAAGGCGGCCAGCATCACCGCCCAGCCGGGCGAGAGCACCTTGGTCGCCACTACGGTGGCAATGGAGTTGGCAGTGTCGTGGAAGCCGTTGATGAACTCGAAGACGAGCGCGGCCAGGATCACCACCAGGACAAGGGTCAACATGCGGCGGCGTCCGTCAGCTGTTCTTCAACACGATCTGGTACGCCACCACGCCGGCCTCGCGGCAACGGTCGATGGCCTTTTCCAGGATCTCGAAGAATTCCTTCAGCAGGAACATCTGCAGGTTGTCCAGGCGACCGGAGTAGATGTCGCGGTACAACTCGAGCATCAGGCGGTCGGCCTCGTTCTCCAGCGAGCGCAGCTTCTCGTTCAGCGCGGTCATCCGGTCCAGGTTCATGTGGCGCAGGTCGGCCACCATCTCCACCACCACGCCGGCGGCCTGTTCCAGCATCGCCGCGCGCGGCGCGAAGTCGATGTGCTCCAGGTGGGTCGTGGCCAGCGAATAGCGATCGGCGAACTTCTCGATCTGCTTCGGAATCTTGTACAGGGCCGAACCCAGCGCTTCGATGTCTTCGCGCTCGATCGGGGTCATGAAGCTGTCCACCAGCGCCTGGCTGATCTTGTCCGAGGCCGCGCGTTCGCGCAGGCGGGCCAGCTTGAAGGCGTCCAGCGCGGGCTGGCGGTCGGCCTCGCGCAGCATGGAATGCAGCGCCTTGGCGGCATCGGAGGCCGCGACGGCAGCCTCATCGAGCAGGGTGTAGAACTGTTTGCCGGAACCGAAAATGGTCTGCAGAGAGAACATTGAGAAACCTGTCAGCCGTCGCGGGAAGGACGGCACCAGAGCGAATTATGACGGCTAGATGACCATCACGGGTATCCCCGCGCCCTTTCCGGGCTCTGGGACCCCCAACCTGAACAGGCGGTTGCCACCCTGCCACGCCCCTTTGCTAAGATGCCAGCGCGCCTCCGGGCGCACCTTATGGACGACGACCCTTATCCCCCTGCGCCGCGCCGGACCCTGTTCCTGAGCGCCTGCCGCCATCGCAAGCACCCGCCCTCCCTGCCACCAACCGGGGACGACGCCCGTGTTTGAAATGATCCTGATTGTCTTCGCGCTGGTTCTGCTGAACGGCTTCTTCGCCATGTCCGAGATGTCGGTCATGACCTCGCGCAAGAGCCGCCTGAAGCAGATGGCCGCCACCTCCAAGCGCGCCGCCAAGGCGCTGGAGCTTTCGGAGAAGCCGGAGAGCTTCCTGTCCACGGTGCAGATCGGCATCACCGTGATCGGCGTACTCACCGGCTACCTCGGTGGTGATGCGATCGGCGACGCGATCGCCGGCTGGCTGCAGGGCCTGATGCCCGGCTTTGCGTACGCGCGCGAAGTAGGTACCGCCCTGGCGGTCTCGCTGATCACCTTTATCACGCTGATCTTCGGCGAACTGGTGCCCAAGCGTCTGGCCCTGACCCGCTCCGAGGCCATTGCCGGCCTGGTCGCGATGCCGATGAGCTGGCTGGCCAGGCTGGCCCTGCCCTTCGTTTGGCTCCTGTCCAAGACCACCCAGCTGGTACTGAAGGTGCTGGGCCTGGGCAAGGACGAGGCCGCGCAGGTGACTGAAGAAGAGATCCGGATGCTGGTGGCCGAGAGCCACGAAGCTGGCGTGATCGACGCTCATGAGCGCGACATGATGAACCGCGTCATGCGCCTGGGCGACCGCACCGCCGACAGCCTGATGACCCCGCGCAACCGCATTGCCTGGCTCGACACCCAGGCCGGGCTGGAGCGCAATCTGGACATCATGGCCGAGCACGAGTTCTCGCGGTACCCGGTGTACCGCGACAACGACATGGACGTGGTCGGCGTGCTGGAGCTGAAATCGCTGGCCACGCGCATGGCGCGCGGCGACAACGCGCTGTTCCAGACCCTGCGCGAACCGCTGTACGTCTCCGAATCGACCCACGCGATGAAGCTGCTGGAGATCTTCCGCGAGGAGCAGCAGTCGATGGCGCTGGTGGTGGACGAGTACGGCGAGATCCAGGGCCTGGTGACCATCAGCGACCTGATGGGCGCCGTGGTCGGCCGCCTGCAGGCCGTAGAAAATGCCGACGAGGATGCGCTGGTGGTGACCCGCGAGGACGGCTCGCTGCTGGTCGACGGCTCGCTGCCGATCGAGGACCTGCGCGAGCTGATCGGAAGCAACGATCTGCCCGATGCCGAGGATGGCGACTACTACACGCTGGCCGGCATGTGCATCCACTACTTCGGCCGCATCCCGCACGCAGGCGAGTACTTCGACTGGGCCGGCTGGCGCTTCGAGGTGGTCGACCTGGACGGTGCGCGGGTGGACAAGCTGCTGCTGCGCACGTTGTCCGACGAGCAGGCCGATGAGCTCACCGCCTGAGGCCGGCCAGGGCCAGGGCGCTCAGCGCGCGGCCTACCGCAACGAGGGCATCCGCACCCTGCTGGAGATGTTCGCCTCCGGCGATCCCGCCGAGCACATGCCGCTCGGCCAGATCCTCAGCAACCTGCAGCAGAGCGCGTTCGGCGTGTTCCTGTTCGTGGCGATCCTGCCCTCGTTCATCCCGATCCCGGGCATGGGGGGGGCGGTCAGCGGCCCACTGGTGGTCCTGATCGGACTGCAGATGCTGTGTTGCCTGCGCCGGCCCTGGCTGCCCGGTTTCATTGCCCGACGCGGGCCGAAGCGCGGCACCATGCACCGCTTCCTGGACCGTATCGATCGCCCGTTGCGGCGACTGGACAGGATGCTGAAGCCTCGCCTGCCGCAGTTGCTGACACCGCTGCCCGCGCACGCCTTCAGCGGCCTGCTGCTGGTACTGCTGGGCATCCTGCTGTCATTGCCGATTCCGTTCACCAACTTCCTGTTCGGTTTCCAGCTGCTGCTGTTCTCGCTGGCGCTGCTGGAGCGCGATGGTGCATTGATGTTGTTCAACTGGATCGCAGCGCTGGTGGCGATCGCGTTCTTCGGCTTCAGTTCGGGGCAGCTGGTGGGCTATACAGTGGAACTTTTCCAGCGCTGGTTCTGAAGCGGCATCCGGTAGAGCCGGCCGATGGCCGGCTGCCACGTTTCCAGGGTTGCCGGCCAACGGCCGGCACTACCGGCATCCGCTAGATCCACGCAACGCGTGGATGCGGCAATCACCGAAGGTCGACGAATCCGTTGTCCGCCAGCGGTGCCGGATCGTCCTGCACCGCCGACAGCACGAAGCTCAATGCCTTGCCCAGCAAGGTGCCCGGGCCATCCCAGTATTCGGCGCTATCGGCGCGCACGTGGATCAGGCGAAGGTTGGGGTCTTCCTTGCCGGCGGGGAAGAACAGCTTCATCGCCGGCGACCACAGCTCTTCGATCTTCGCGCGATCATCGACAACCCGCGCCCGCCCCGCCACAGACACATAGGTGTTCTTCGATGGCGAGGCATAGGCCACATTGACGCGCGGGTCGAGCGCGATCTCGGCCACCTTCGGGCTGTCGGCGGTGATCACGAACCACAGGTCACCGTCGAAGGCGACCTGCTGGGTGGCCAACGGCCGGCTGTAGAGCCGCCCATCGACGCCGGTGGTGGTGAACATCGCCACCTCCACGTCCTTGATCAGTTCAGCCAGCTGGGCAATGTGTTCGGCACGGGTCTCGGCCATGGTGGGAACTCCAGAAAGGGGAGCTCCCATCAGACGCGGATCAGCCGCAACGGGCCGTGACGCGACTGTTCAGCCCGCGTGGCGGCCATGCCAGGCGTTCATCGCCAGCTCGAAGGAACGCAGGCGCGCACGGTGGTCATACAGGTTGGCAGTGAGCATCAGCTCGTCAGGCTTGTGCCGCTCAACGAAAGCGGCGATACCCTCGGCCACCTGCTGCGGATCGCCCAGCACGGTGCAGGCCAGGGCCCGTTCCACGCCGAGCTTTTCGTGCGGCTCCCAGAAGGCTTCAATGTCGTCGATCGGCGCCGGGATCTTGCCCGGCCGGCCGCGGCGCAGGTTGACGAAACTCTGCTGTTGGCTGGTGAACAGGCGACGCGACTCGGCCTCGCTGTCGCTGGCAACAACATTCAGGGCCAGCATCGCGTGCGGCTGCTTCAACGTGGCCGAGGGGCGGAATTCGCGGCGGTACACCGCCAGCGCTTCGTCCATCACGTCCGGCGCGAAATGCGAGGCGAATGCATACGGCAGGCCCATCGAGGCGGCCATGCGTGCGCCAAACAGGCTTGAACCGAGGATCCAGGTCGGCACCCGCAGGCCACCACCCGGAACGGCCTGCACCGCCTGTCCAGGCTGGACCGGCTCGAAGTAGTGCAGCAGCTCGCGCACGTCCTGCGGGAACTGGTCGGCGCTATCGAAATAGCGGCGCAGTGCTCGCGCGGTCGGCTGATCGGTGCCCGGCGCACGGCCCAGGCCAAGGTCGATGCGGTCCGGATACAGCGAGGCCAGCGTTCCGAACTGCTCGGCCACCTGCAGCGGGGCATGATTGGGCAGCATGATGCCGCCCGCGCCGACACGGATGCGCCGGGTGCCACCGGCAACATGGCCGATCAGCACGGCGGTGGCGGCACTGGCGATACCGGGCATGTTGTGGTGTTCGGCCAGCCAGTAGCGGCGGTAGCCCAGCGCATCGGCGTGCTGCGCCAGTTCCAGCATGTTGGCGAAGGCGGCGGTGGTGTCACTGCCCTCGCAGACCGGGGCCAGGTCAAGGATCGACAACGGGATCATCAGGCGTTTTTCCGTCACAGGATCACCTTTGCATGGGGGCGGCCGGGCGCAGCGGCCAGTGACGGTGGCGGGATGCTGATTCCCGTAGGGCAGGTTCAGCGCCCACCGGATCGTGTGGAGCCGAGCCCATGCTCGGCTGCCTTTCGTCGACCAACAGCAGCCGAGCATGGGCTCGGCTCTACAGAAGCGCGGTCAGAACGCGCTGGGGCGCGGCTCCGGCAGCGGCTGGTCGACCATCGGCTTCAGCTCGGCATCCAGCGCCACACGCTCATCGAACACGAAGCAGCGGCCTTCGTAGCCTTCGCCGCCCACCTCCTCGAAGTAGCCGAGGATGCCGCCATCGAGCTGCAGCACATTGTCCATGCCGTCATTGACCATCCACAGCGCGGCCTTCTCGCAGCGGATGCCGCCGGTGCAGAAACTGACCACGGTGCTGTCCCGCAGCGCATCGCGATGTGGCGCCAGCGCCTCGGGCAGGTCGGTGAACTTGCGGATGGGCAACACCAGCGCATCCTTGAAGGTGCCGTACTCCACTTCCTGCAGATTTCGGGTATCGAGCATCACCACCGGCTTGCCGGCGTCATCATGCCCCTGCCGCAACCAACGCTGCACGGTGGCCGGATCAACCGCTGGTGCGCGCGGATAGTCCAGCGGCTGGCCGTCATCGCGGCGGAAGCTGATGATCTCGTCCTTGACCTTGGCCTTCAGCCGCGCGAACGGCTGGTGCTCGCTCAGGCTGGTCTTGACCCGCATGTCGGCGAAACGCGCATCGGCACGCAGCGCTGCATAGAAGCCCTCGACCGCCTCCGGCGCCCCCGCCAGGAACAGGTTCAGCCCCTCGCCGGCCACCAGGATCGTGCCGCGCAGCTGCGCCGTCTCGGCACGGGCCAGCAGCTGGTCGCACAGGGCCTGGGGAGCGTCGATGACGGCGAAATGATAGGCAGCGGTATTGGCGATCATCCCGCCATTTTAGCGCCAGACCGCCCCAGGGTCAGATATCCCCATTCATCCACGCATGGTGTGGATCAACTTCAGATCACGGGAACTGTCAGAGGCGGGGCTGTGTGGGCAGGCGAGACCGTTTGATCTGGCCCCCAAAGATGGGTTTACGGCATGTCCTGCCTGCCCACACCGCCGCGCCATCCCACGGAAACCCGCTTTTGACGTTGCCGTTGCCTCTGCGGGTGCCGGGTGCAACCCGGTCGAAACCCGTTACCCCCGCAACAGCAGGAACGGCAGCAGCACCAGCGCCGCCGCGCCGGCCATCGCCAGCAGCACCAGCACCACATAGGCCGGCCGCCTCCGGAACAGGCTGCCGAAGGTCTCGGCCGTGCCATCACGCAATGCCTGCTCACGCTCAGCGCGGATGCGAGGGCCGCGCTCGGCCTGGTACTCGGCCATCAACGCCTTCGCACGCGGATGATCATCGTCGTCGCGCAGCCACAGGCCACCATTGGAAATGCCCCACGGACTGGGTTCAGTGCGATACCAGGCAATGCCGTGCTGGTCGAGCAGCGTGCAGACATCGGCATATTCGTCGTCGCCGACATTACGCAGATTGAGCAGGAGTTTTGCCATGGCCCCATGATACCCGGCGCCGATGCGCTACCCTTGCCGCCCTCGCCCCGCGCCCTTCTGGAGACGCCCGATGCGCCGCCTGCTGCTTCCCCTGCTGCTGTCCCTCGCCGCCGCTGGCTGCTCGACCGAACCATCCGGCCCGCCGCCCGGCGGCACGCTGACCACCTTCGAGCGGATCGATACCGTGCCCGGCACCGGCGCCGAAGCCATCGCCGGCAGCAAGGTCACGGTGCACTACACCGGCTGGATCTACGACAACCGTACCGAGACCAAGCACGGCAAGACCTTTGACAGCTCCTTCAAGCACGGCGAGCCGTTCACCTTCGCGCTCGGCGCCGGCCAGGTCATCCGCGGCTGGGACGAGGGCGTGGCCGGCATGAAGGTCGGCGGCAAGCGCACGCTGATGATTCCGCCGGACTACGGTTACGGGGACCGCAAGGTCGGCCCGATTCCGGCGGGCTCGTCGCTGGTGTTCGACGTCGAGCTGCTCGATGTCAAACCGTAATGCCGCCATGCCCCATCGGGTCGCCGTCATTGGCGGCGGCCCGGCCGGCCTGTTCGCCGCCGAACGCCTGCGTGCCGCTGGGCTGGAGGTCGACCTGTACGAGGCCAAGGGGTCGCCTGGCCGAAAGTTCCTGATCGCCGGCAAGGGCGGCCTCAACCTCTCCCATTCCGATCCGCGGCCGTTGTTCGACAGCCGCTACCGCGAGCAGGCCGCTGTGGTCGGCAACTGGCTGGACGGCTTCGACGCACAGGCACTGCGTGACTGGGCCGCCGGCCTGGGCGTGGAAACCTATGTGGGCAGCTCCGGCCGCGTGTTCCCGGTCGACCGCAAGGCGGCGCCGCTGCTGCGCGGCTGGGTGCGCCGGTTGAAGGAACAGGGCGTGCGCCTGCATGCCAACCACCGTTGGATCGGCTGGAGCGACGACGGCGCCCTGCGCTTTGCCACCGATGCGGGCGAAGTCGATGTCCGCGCCAATGCCACCGTGCTGGCGATGGGCGGCGGCAGCTGGCCGCAGCTCGGCAGTGATGGCGCCTGGGTCGTGCCACTGCAGGCGCGTGGCGTGGACATCGCGCCGCTGCAGTCAGCCAATTGTGGCTTCGACGTGGACTGGACGCCGTTCTTTGCCCAGCGCAATGCCGGCGCACCATTGAAGCCGGTGGTCGCGCACTGGATCGACCTGGCTGGACAACCGCGGTCGCTGCAAGGCGAGTGCGTGGCCAGCGAATATGGCATTGAAGGCAGCCTGGTCTACGCGTTGGCCGCCGACCTGCGCGAGACCATCAACCGCGATGGCCACGCAATGCTGTGGCTGGACCTGGTGCCCGGTCGCGACGAGGCGCGCCTGCTGGCCGACCTGTCACGTCCCCGCAACGGCCGAAGCTTCGGCGAGCACCTGCGCCGCCAGGCGGGTCTGGATGCGGTGAAGGCCGCACTCGTGTTCGAGATTCTTGGCAAGGAGGCCGGCAACGACCTGCCGGCTGTGGCCGCCACGCTCAAGCGCCTGCCGCTGCGCCTACTGCGCCCAAGGCCGATGGCCGAGGTGATCAGCACCGCCGGTGGCGTGCGCCTGGATGCGCTGGATGACGGCCTGATGCTGCGGGCCGTTCCTGGCGTGTTCTGCGCCGGTGAAATGCTGGACTGGGAGGCCCCCACCGGCGGCTACCTGCTGACCGCGTGCTACGCCAGTGGCCGGCGTGCCGCCGAGGGCGTGATCGGTTGGTTGGCCGGGCGGTGACGCCTGCCGTGTAGCGTCGAGCCCATGCTCGACGGCGTTACCTGTAGAGCCGAGCCCATGCTCGGCTTGAATCTAACGCAGGGAAAGGCCACTTACCACGGCCTGCGCATGCTCACCGAGGCCAACGCCACACCGCTGGGATGTGCATAGGCTTCCTCACGCACGCTGACAAAGCCCTGCCGTTGATAGAACGGCACCGCATTGAGCGAGGCCGACAGCACCACCTCACGCTCACGATCAGCCATCGCCAGCAGGCGCTGCATCAGCGCCTGGCCAATGCCCAGGCCGTCATGATCCGGATCGACGAACAACGCATCGACTTCATTGGCATCGACATCAAAGACGCCGAAGCCGAGCAGACCACCCTGCCCGTCCTCGGCCACCACGCAACCGCCCTGCCCCAGCAGCCGCGCGTACTGCGCGGGCGGCGGCGACGCCGACCAGGGCGCAATGACCGCGGGTGGGTAATGGCTGCTGCAGGTCTCGCGCACGCAACGCGTGCGCAACGCCCACAACATGGCCACGTCATCCATGGTGCCGGTCCTGAACTGCATGACATCTCCTCGTAGAGCCGAGCCCATGCTCGGCTGTTCTTCGTTCCGACCTCGCGATGAGAACAGCAGCCGAGCATGGGCTCGGCTCTACAACATCACGCTACCGCGACTTGCTGGCGCGCAGAGCCTGGATCTTCGGCGGCGGCTGGAACGAGTCGCTGCGCGCATCAGCCCAGAAGGCATGGAATACCGCATGGTCGGGCACCTTGTGCAGCAGCTCGCCCGGTTCCAGGTAGCGGTAAAGCGACGCCAGCGAACGGATTTCCACCGGCGACACGCGACGCAGGATGTGCTCCGGCCCCAGCTCGGCCGGATCGTTCAGGCCCGCCGCGCACAACAGTTCCTTCAAGGCATGCAGTGTGTGCTCGTGATAGCTGTACACACGGGTGGCCTTGTCCGGTGCATCCAGATGCTTCCAGCGCGCAGGGTCCTGGGTCGCGATGCCGGTCGGGCATTTGTCGGTGTGGCAGCTCAACGACTGGATGCAGCCCAGCGCGAACATGAAGCCTCGGCCGGCATTGCACCAGTCGGCACCCAGCGCGATGGTGCGCGCGATGTCGAACGCACTGGTGATCTTGCCAGCGGCGCCGATGCGGATGCGCTCGCGCAGGTCCAGGCCGACCAGGGTGTTGTGCACCAGCAGCAGTGCTTCATGCATCGGTACGCCGACATGGTCGACGAATTCAGCCGGCGCCGCGCCGGTGCCTCCCTCGGCACCATCGACCACGATGAAGTCCGGCAGCAGCCCGCTTTCCTGCATCGCCTTGGCGATGCCGAACCATTCCCAGGGGTGGCCGATGGCCAGCTTGAAACCGACCGGCTTGCCACCGGACAGCTCGCGCAGCCGGGCCACGAACTGCAACAGTTCGACCGGCGTCGAGAATGCCGAGTGACGCGACGGCGATACGCAGTCCACGCCCATCGGAACACCACGGGTCACCGATATTTCGGCGGTCACCTTTGGTGCCGGCAGCACGCCGCCGTGGCCCGGCTTGGCACCCTGCGACAGCTTGATCTCGATCATCTTGACCTGGTCGTGGGTAGCGTTGGCGACGAAGCGCTCTTCGCTGAAACCACCCTTCTCGTCACGGCAGCCGAAGTAGCCCGAGCCGATTTCCCAGACCAGATCGCCGCCCATCTCGCGGTGGTAGGGCGAAATCGAACCTTCGCCGGTGTCGTGGTAGAAGCCACCGCGCCGCGCACCTTCGTTCAGTGCGCGGATCGCGTTGGCCGAGAGCGAACCGAAGCTCATCGCCGAGATGTTGAACACGCTGGCCGAATAAGGCTTGGCGCAGTTCGGCCCAATCAGCACGCGGAAATCATGCTTGGCAATGGAGGTGGGAGCCAGCGAATGGTTGATCCACTCGTAATCCACCGCATAGGTACTGCGCAGGGTACCGAACGGCACCGTGTCCATTTCGTTCTTTGCGCGCTGGTAGATCAGCGCACGCTGCTGGCGCGAGAACGGCACGTTCTCCAGGTCGCTCTGCACGAAGTACTGGCGGATTTCCGGGCCGATTGATTCCAGGCCATAGCGGAAATGCGCCATCACCGGATAGTTGCGGCGCAGCGTGCTGCGCTTCTGCAGCAGATCCCAGGTCCCCAGCGCCACCATCGCGGCAGTCAGGCCGACGCCCCAGTACCAGGCCGGCCAGATCGTGGCCAACCACAGGCAGATGGGAAACATCAGGATGGCGAGCAGGTAGACGATATACCGGTGCATGGCGTTCCTTGGTTGCAACTGACTGCGAGTCTACCGCGCCGGCCATCACCGGCGTTTACAGGCGACCGTCAACCACGTTGCGCGGCCAGACCGATTTCACGTCGTAGACGATGCCGCCGGGCGCCAGCAGCGCCTGGATTGCGGCGTCATCCATGGCTTTGAATCGGGCATGGGCCACTGCCAGAACTACGGCGTCGTAACTCCCCGCCACCGGCTCGGCCAGCCAGTGCACGCCCGCGTCAGCCAATGCCGCCGGGCCGACCCACGGGTCGCTGACCTCCACCTGTGCGCCGGCATCACGCAGGCGCTGCGCCAGTTCCAGCGCGCGGCTGTTGCGCAGGTCCGGGCAATCCTCCTTGAAGGTCACGCCCAGCACCAGGATACGCGACTGCGCAGGTGCGCGGCCGCGTTCGGCCAGCATTGCCAGCACACGCGACGCCACGTGCTCACCGACGCGGTTGTTGACCTGCCGCGCGGTGTGGATCAGGTCCGGGTGGTAACCCACGCTCTCGGACTTGTGCAGCAGGTAGTACGGGTCCACGCCGATGCAGTGGCCGCCGACCAGGCCCGGCCGGAACGGCAGGAAGTTCCACTTGCTGCCGGCGGCGTCGAGCACATCCTGGGTGTCGATGCCGAGCCGGTCGAAGATCAGCGCCAGCTCATTGACCAGCGCGATGTTGACGTCACGCTGGATGTTCTCCACAACCTTGGCCGCTTCGGCCACACGCATCGACGGCGCCGGGAAGGTACCGGCGGCGATGATGCGCTGGTACAGGCCATCAATCACCGCAGCCACTTCCGGTGTCGACCCCGAGGTGATCTTGCGGATATCGGCCAGGCGCCGCTGGCGGTCGCCGGGGCTGACCCGCTCCGGGCTGTAACCACAGTAGAAGTCTTCGTTGAAGCGCAGCCCGGAAAGCTGCTCCAGCAGCGGCACGCAGACCTCTTCGGTGGTGCCGGGGTACACCGTGGATTCGTAGATCACCAGGTCACCCGCACGCAGGTGGCTGGCGATCAGCCGCGTCGCCGAACGCAGCGGCTCCAGATCGGGCTGCTCATAGGCATCGATCGGGGTCGGCACGGTAACGATGTAGACATTGCAGGCATCGAGCAAAGCCGGATCGCTGCCGTACTGCAACTGCTGCGCACTGGCCAGCTCATCGGCCTCCAGTTCCAGCGTATGGTCCTGGCCGTCGCGGAGCTCGGCGATGCGATCAGCATCGATGTCGAAGCCGAGCGTCGGCCAGTGCCGGCCGAAGGCCACCGCCAATGGCAGGCCCACGTAGCCCAGCCCGATCACCGCGAAGCGCGGCGACGCTGCTGCCGCAAGCGGCGCGCTCAACGCCGCATCCCATGCAACGGCTGAAATCGCATGCGTACTGCCATGGGCATGGCCGACCTACTCATTCGCTTTGCCACTCCGGGAAGATCCATGCCAGAAAGGCTACAGCCTAACGGCCCGGGTGCCCGGCCGCCAAGGTGGGGTCAGGAGCCCAGTGCGACCGCGGCCGGCTCCAGTTCGCCATCGGCGCCGGTCCAGGCCTGCAGCAGGCGCTCGAAGCCACCGCCGCCAAGCACGAAGCCCGGCCATGAGGCGTCGACGATCTGTACCAGCAGTTCTGTATCAATGCGCCGGGTCCCCATCGACCAGCGCGGGAATGCCCGCTGCGCCACCGGCGCGCGGCACAGCACCTTCAGTTGTCCATGGCTGCGCGCATTGGCGATGCGCTGGTACACCGAATCGATGCCATCCTCCGGGCCTTCCAGGTACTGCAGGAAACGGCTGCCATCGAACATCAGCACACCCGTGACACCGGCTACTCGGTTGAATGCCGTGGCATCGGCCAGCAGGCGGTCAAGATCGGTTGTCTGCAGGTCGGCGCGGGCCTCGCTGGCATAGGCAATCGCGTGCAGCGACATCGGGTGGCTCCCCCCCCTGGGAACGAGGCTTTGGACTATGACATGAATGGGAGCGACAGTTAAGCACACCGCCGCTCCACTGCAATCCGGCCGGGATGCTGCAGCTGGGCTACAATCGGCGCCGCGCTGCAGGCCCGGATGGCGAAACTGGTAGACGCATCGGACTTAAAATCCGCCGGGGGCAACCCCATGCCGGTTCGATTCCGGCTCCGGGCACCATCGCACTTTTCACGACGAACGTCAGATTGCACGCGAGTAGCGCGGCTGCTCGCAGGCGGCACGCAGGTACGGGTCGAAGCACATCGCCAGCAGCCGCAGCAACGGCCGTCCAGGCTCGCTGGCGCGCACTACACCGTCACGGTACTCGGCGAGGCCGTCTTCCTGCAGCCGCTGCACCGAACGCAGGTCTTCGGCGAAGTACTGCTCGAAATCCACGCCATGGCGCTGGCCCAGCACCGCACCGTCCACTTCGCCCTGGCACATCAGCTGCTGGATCAGTTCTGCGCGCAGCTGGTCGTCGGCGCTGAGCGCCACGCCGCGCCACACCGGCAACTGCCCCTGGTCCACGGCATCCTCCCACGACGGCAGGTCGCGCGGATTCTGGCTGTAGGTGGCACCGATGTGGCTGATCGCACTCACGCCCAGGCCGAGCAGATCGGTATCGGCGTGGGTGGTATAGCCCATGAAATTGCGATGCAGCTGCCCGGCGCGCTGCGCACGTGACAGATCTTCTTCCGGCAATGCGAAGTGATCCATGCCGATGTACTGGTAGCCGGCCGCAGAGAGTTTCTCCACCGCCAGGCCCAGCAACGCCAGCTTGTCTTCCGGCGAAGGCAAGCGGCGTTCGTCGATCTGCTTCTGTGCGCGGAACAGATGCGGCAGGTGTGCGTAGCCGTACACCGCCAGGCGATCCGGGCGCAGTGCCAGCACCCGTTCCAGGGTGCGGCCAAACCCTTCCAGGCTCTGTCCCGGCAGCCCATAGATCAGGTCGACGTTGACCGAACGCATGCCGCTGTCGCGGCAGGCCTGCAGGATGTCCAGCGTCTGCTGCACGCCCTGCACGCGGTTGATCGCTTCCTGTACCTGTGGATCGAAATCCTGCACGCCCAGGCTGGCGCGGTTGAAGCCCAGCCGTGCAAGCATGGCGACATCGCGGGTATCGATGAAGCGCGGATCGAGTTCGATCGAGAAATCGCGCTGCGGCGAATCGCTGAAATCGAAGCGTCGGCGCAGTCCTTCCACCAGCGTGGTCATCGCCTCGGCCTCGAGGAAGTTCGGCGTGCCCCCGCCCAGGTGCAGCTGGATGACCTCACGGCCGTCCTCGAACTGCGGCGCCAGCAGGTCGGCCTCGGCCAGCACGCGCGCGACGTAGCTGTGGCCACGGCCGCGGTCGCGGGTGATCACCCGGTTGCAGCCGCAGTAGAAGCAGGGGCTGGAGCAGAACGGCACATGCACGTACAGCGACAGCGCGCGGGCCAGTTGGTTGCTGTCGGCGATTGCCTGGCGCAGTGCCGGCGCATCGAAGCCATCGTGGAAATGAGGCGCGGTCGGATACGAGGTGTAGCGCGGCCCCGGCCGGTCATGCCGGCGCAGCAGGTCGGGGTCGAAGGTCCAGGCAAGACCGCCGGCGGCGGGAGAGAACGTGTCCATGCCGCCAGCATCGCGCCGGGCGTACCCGACCGCCTTGACCCAGATCAATCGCGGGCGGGGATTCCCAGCACCGGCAGGCCGACCTGCGGCCAGCGCAGCATCTGGTAGCGCTTCCAGAAGGTGTCACCGATGCGCGTGGCGACGTCGTTGGCCAGCACCTGCATGGGCGGGTTGCCGCACTCGGCGGTGGTGATCCGGAACAGCACCAGCCAGCGGTCGAACAGGTCCTTGTCCAGCTCGATGGCCATGTGCTTGGACATCGGCGAGCCCTTGAAGCGGCGCGTGCCGCGCAGCATTGCCGACCAGAAATCGACCAGCTGCGCCAGGTGTTCCGGCCAGTCGTGGACGTGCGACTCGAACACAGGCCCCAACCGCTCTTCCTCGCGCACGCGCGCATAGAAGTCGTGGACCAGGCGGGTCACTTCCTGCTCGGTGCACAGCCCGGGCGAGGCGACGGGCAGCACAGGTGGCGATATTGCGTTCATCGGGTACCCAAAGCTTGCCGGCAGTGTGCCGTAGCTGGCCGGCACCGCCGTTGATCCAGATCAATGTCGGCGCAGTCCGCTGCACCTAGGCTGGCACGCCTGCAGGAAGCATGCCCTGCGGATGCTGCGCCAGCCTCGGCGGAGTATACGCGCCGCCCTCATTCCGATCCGGGACAGCATGAACAGACCCTCTCCCAGCCGCCGCCAGCAGCTGATCCAGCACTGGGGCGCCATCCTTTGGCCCAGCTTCATCGCTGCAGGCCTGGCCAGCGTGGTGTTCTTCGCCTTTGTCGACCCGCTGCGTCTGCAGGCGATCAGCTTTCCGGGTACGGCGATCAGCCGCGAACTGGGCTATACGGCAGGATTCTTCATGTTCTGGTCGGTGACTGCACTGTCCAGCGCGGTCACCTGGTACCTGCAGCGACCGATGCCAAGCGACGACGACGACGAGCTGCCGCTGGGATGAGTACGCCCTGCACCGGAATCCCACGCCGCTGGCATTGGCGCGCCGCGCTCAGCATGCTCTTGCTGGCCTTGTTCTATGCCCTGCCATGGCTGCGCTGGGATGGGCGGCAGGCCCTGCTGCTGGACATCAACGCACGGCGCTTTGACCTGTTTGGCTGGACATTGTGGCCCAGCGATGTCGGCGTGCTGATCGGGTTGCTGGCGGTGCTGGCGGTGGGCCTCGCGCTGCTCACCCACCTCGCCGGCCGCATCTGGTGCGGCCACGCCTGCCCGCAGACGCTATGGCGCCGCGCCTTCGACTGGATTGCGCGCGCCATGGCCCGGGCCTTGCCAGCGCCCGTCGTGGGCCCTGCCACCCAGCTGGCATGGGGGCTGCTGTCGCTGTGGACCGGCATCACGTTCGTCGGTCTGTTCAGCCCGATCGAAGAACTGGTGGCCGCCGCGCCGCATGCCGGCTGGAGCGGCTGGGAAACGTTCTGGGTGCTGTTCTATGCCGCCGCCACCTGGGGCAATGCCGGCTTCCTGCGCGAGCAGGTGTGCCGTTCGCTGTGCCCGTTCGCGCGCCTGCAGCCGCTGCTGACCGATCCGCATACACCGCGCATGTTGTACGACGCGCGCCGCGGCGAACCGCGCGGCATGCGTCCGTCGGGGCTGGGGGGCGTGCTCGGACGCGGCCGTGGCCTGCTCGACCCGACCACCGCGCAGGACTACGTGTTCCGCGCTGCACACCCGCTGCTGGCCGGACCGATGCCCACCTTCAGCGCCGACCGCCTGGGCGACTGCACCGATTGCGCTGCCTGTGTCAGCGCCTGCCCGATGCAACTGGATATCCGCCAGGGACCTCAGGCCGATTGCCTGGCCTGCGGCGCCTGCCTGGAGGCCTGCTCGCAGCAGCAGCACCAGGCCGGTTTCGGCCCGGGGCTGGTGCGCTACTGCAGTCCGCAGGCCATGGCCGGGCAACCGCGGCAATGGTGGCGACCGCGGACCCTGGCACTGCTGTCGATGCTGCTGGCGCTGTTGGCCTGCGGCGCCTGGCGCCTGCTTTGAATCAACGGATCAACGCGGCCCGTTGGCGTGCGGCGGCACCAGCTGCGCACGTCGGACGATGCCCAGCTGCTCGATGATCAGCGCCATTTCATTGGTGACTTCGGTACGCTCGGTCCCCTGCGGGACCAGGCGGTCCAGCACCTGCTGGTAGGTATCCCAGAACGCCGGACCGCATCCGTGTTTGTGATAACTGGCTTCCAGTTCGCGGCGTACCCGTTCAGCCAAGCCATGCATGCCGTATTCCATACGACCTCCGTTGGACTTGTCCTGCATCGTTGACGGTCTACCGACTCACTTGCGAGCTACTGAAAGACTCCCGGGCTTCACGTCCGGTTGATCCCAATTAGTCATAGATTTCACGACAGGTCAATTACATACCGCGACTTTCGTGATCGAAATTATTAATCGTTCACGAAACCACATACGGGGAGACGGGGTGCCCGGATGGGTCGGACCCGACACACTGCCCCGATTTCCCCGGTCCCGCCCTGGTAGGCGCCATCGATGGGCCAGCCCCGTTTCATCGAAGTTTCCAATATTGCTAAGCATACTTAGCAAATGCCGCTTAGGGTGCTATATGCGACAAAAGGCGGCGCAGTTGAGGCTTACTCGCCCTGCGTATCCTCAGTCGCGGGGAACAGGTTGGGATAGCGCTGATGCAGGATGTATTGGCGTAGCGCAGGAATCGGGAAGTTCTTGGGCCATTGCGACACGGCAGATCGGCTTATGCCAAAAAAGCGCGCCAGTTCGGCATCGGTCCGGAAACCCAGCCGGGCGCGCACCTGCCCCTTGCTCCAGAATTCGGTCACGGTCGGTCCTTCTGTTAACCAGACTTATTCTTGGAACAAGGGAACTTTGCGATCCACGCGTTAAGCTGGCTTGCATAGATGAATACTCTCGGCCAACGACTCGCCATTGCCATGAAGAAAGCCGGGCACCCTCGCCCGGCCGATCTGGCCCGCGCCGCCGATTCGACGACGGCAACCATCAGCAACTGGCTCAACGACCATGTCAGCCCCGCCCATGTGAAGGCCGAACAGCTGTTCCGCATCGCCGATGCGGCCAAACTGGACGCGCGTGAACTGCTGTACGGCGTGAGCGGGCTTGGCGTCGGTGAGCGGGGCAATACCTATATCCCCAGCCAGGCCCACCTGGATGTCTGGCAGGACGCCTACGAACTGGTCAGCCATCTGGTGGAGGAGAAGGGATTGCAGATCGACCATCGCCGCCACGCGGCCCTGGACCTGCTGGCCTTCGAACTGCTGATGGACGGCTTCAGCCGCAGCAAGGTCATCCGGGTGCTGACGACCTCGATGACGTGAATGCACTACCACTGGTAGCATGGTCGCGGATGGGGATGGGGCTCCCCCGATAACCGCCCGAAAGGGCTGATGGCTCCTGCCAGGACGAACCGGTCTTCGTCGATGGCGGGCCGTGCCTGCCGTCGGCGTTCGCCATCGAATCAGCGAACCCGCAACCGAGGCACGTGATGCACGCATTGAACAATTATCTGCTGGTCTTCATCGGCGGCGGGCTCGGCGCCTGCCTTCGCTATGCCTGCAACCTGATCGGTTCGCGGGTATCAGTCGGCAGCCCGTGGCCATGGTCGACCTTCCTGATCAACATCAGCGGTGCACTGCTGATGGGCGTGCTGGTCGAAGCCTTCGCCCTGCGCAATGGCGCCTCGCCGCAGTTGCGCCTTCTGCTGGCCACCGGCGTCCTCGGCGGCTACACCACATTTTCCACCTACGCGCTGGAAATCGGACTGCTGCTGCAGCGCGGCCAGCATGGCCTGGCGGCGCTGTATGCCGGCGGTTCGGTGGCACTGGGCCTGGTCGGCCTGTTCGGTGGCATGAAACTGGCCCGGCTGGTGCTGGGCTGAGGCTCAGCCCGCGCCGGCGCGGGCCTGTCCGCGCCACTCCCGCGGCGACTGTCCGGTATGTGCCTTGAATGCGCGCGACAGTGCGGCTTCGCTGCCATAGCCGACGTCGTCAGCGATCCGCTTCAATGGGCGCCCCTGGCGCAGCGCCTGCTGTGCCAGGCCCACCCGCCAACCCTGCAGGTACTGGCCCGGGGTAGTGCCCATCGCCTCACGGAAACTGGCAGCAAAGACGCTGCGTGACATGCCGGCCACCTCGGCCAGGTCTTCCAGGGTCCAGGACTGTGCGGGCGCCTCATGCATCGCCACCAGCGCCAGCCGCAGCCGCGGATGCCCCAGCCCGGCAAACAGGCCACCACGCATCTCGCCCCCTTCCATCAGCTGCCGCAGCACCTGGATCATCACCACCTCGAACAGCCGGTTGACCATCGCCGCACGCCCGCAGCGCTGCTCGAAGGCTTCTTCGAACAGCAGCTCCAGCGCTGCGTTGCCGCCGTACAGATCGGCCAGCGGCAGGCAGATGAAATCGGGCAACGCCGCGCTGATCGGGTTGAGCCGCCCGCCCTCGAAATGCAGATTGGCGCAGGCCATGTCGGCGCCATGCTGCGGATCGGTACTGAATCGATGCGGCATCGGCCGTGGGTACAGCAGCAGGCTCGGCACCTCGACCTGGACGGTCTGCTGGCCATGGCTGACCTGCAACGGGCCACGTCGCACCAGATGCAGCTGCCCGGCGTCATCCTCGCCCGCCAGCGAGTTGATGCCGCACAGCGCGCCGGCATGGAACACCGAGGCGGTAACCGCAAAGCGTTCAAGCAGAATGGCGAGCCGGTCGACCATGACGGGACCCTGGGTAAAGTAGAAAGAGATCAAGGCGACACATCGTATCGGAATCCTCCCGTAGCGGACGTGATCAACTCGGGGAGCGGGCGCCCCCCCAGCCCGCCCTTCCTGCGGCAGTGCAGCGCGCGCAACATTTCGCTGGCATCTATGCTCGGGGTCATTCCCGCATGGAATGACCCCGATGCCCGCCCTGCTTCGATGCGCCCTCGCCCTCGGCCTGCTGCTGCCTTCGACGACCTTGCTGGCGTCAGCGCCAACGGCGGCACGCACGCTGAGCGGCGAGCTGCAGGGCGCGCCGTGGCGCCTGGACGTGCCGGCCGACTGGAACGGTGACCTGGTGATGCTGGCGCACGGCTACGAGCCGGTAGGCATGCCACGTGCTACGCCGATGGCTGCCAATGACGGCACCGCGCCACTGCTGGCGGCAGGCTACGCCGTCGCGCAGAGCGCCTATGCCAGCCAGGGCTGGGCGGTGGCCGATGCGATCACCGACATGGAACGCCTGCGCCTGCATGCAGTGGCTGAGCTCAAGCATGTGCGCCATATCTGGATGCTGGGATTTTCGATGGGCGGCGCCGTGACCCTCGCCAGCCTCGAACGGTTCCCGCAACACTACGCCGGTGGGGTGTCGCTATGCGGCGCCAATCTCAGTGGCGAACAGATCGCGAGTGATCTGCTGACCACGCTGGTCGCTTTCGATTATTTCTTTGCCAAGGCCGAAGGCCTGCCGGCTGCGGGACTGGTCTCACGCGACGCGGCTGCGCTGCCACAGGGCGAACTGTACCAGGGCATCTCCAATGCGCTGCAACGCAGCCCCTCGCATGCCGCGTTGCTGGCACAGCGGCTGCAGGTGTCCGCTGATGCACTGGCCGGCACGATCAGCCTGCATGCACTGGTCCTGCACGAACTGGCCACGCGCAGTGGCGGCATGCCGGTGGGCAACACAGGTGTGGCTTACAGCGGCTTCGGTGACGACATGGCGTTCAATGCCGGCGTGCAACGTGTCGATGCCGTGCCTGCCGCGCAGGCCGCTGTCCGCAGGGAGCTGGCATTGAGCGGTGCGTTGAGGCGACCACTGGTGATCCAGTTCAACAACAACGACCCGACGATCGTGCCGCGCATGCAGACGGTGTATCCGCAGACGGCCGCACGGGCCGGCGCCCGCCCGCTGCCACAGGTGCTGCCGCGCGTTGGCGAAGGCCATTGTGGCTTCTCCGGCGCGCAGATCATCGAGGCGCTGAAGGCCGCGCAGCGTTGAGCAATCGCGGCCCGCGCGCAGGTCAGCCGCCCAGCGTGCCCATCGTGAAGGTATAGCCCGAGCTCATCAGGAATTCGCGCATGCGCATTTCCGCGCGCCGTGGTGAGGCCAGGTTGGCCGGCGCGTACAGGGCATACACCAGGCCCGACCCTTCGATATGCTCGCGGCGCACCCCGCAGCGGGCGGTTTCCGAGGCGATGACCCATCCGTCCTTCAGCCGATCCGGGCCAATGGATTGCCCGTTCTTCAAGCGGAAGGTCAACCAGCGCACATCTGCCGTGACTTTGCTCATTTCCGTTTCGCTCCGTGGCTGGAACGACGCGTGATGTCCTTGCTCGCCATTGCGGCTCCCTGAGACGTGGAACTCGACCATAGCGCCTTTCCATGTCGTGGCCGGCTGAGACTGGCGACCGGGGCGCGGCGAACGGCTGCAGGTGAAGCAGCGCGGCGTCGGAAATGGCGGCCGCAGGGAGCGCCCTGCCGGCGCAGTTCACAGGCAGGGAACCCGACTCACGCAGCGCGGTCGCTGCCCTGGTTCAAGGCGTGCAGCGCATCGGCCAGCGCCTGGATTTCGGCACGCAGGGCCAGCCGCTGCAACCACCGCCCGGGGATTCCGCGCGCACCATGGAATGCGCCCGCCAGCTGCCCCGCAATGGCGGCCGTGGTGTCGGCGTCCTCGCCAAGATTGGCCGCCTCGAGTACGACGGCTTCAAAGGTGTCGTGGCGATCAAAGCACCAGAATGCAGCTTCCAGACTGTCGACAACATAGCCATTGCCACGGATCTGCTCACGCGCGGCACCGCGGTAGCCGCCCGCCGCGATCTGCCGCAGCCGCGCGCTCTCGACAGGGACATTGCTGAGATCCAGTACCGCGTCACGGGTGCCACCTGCCAACGCCCGCTCCAGCGCGACCGCCAGCAAGCGGCACGCCTCCAGGCACTCCTGCGCAGCGTGCGTCGTTCGCGAACTCAGCTCGGCCATTGCCTGCAGGTCGGGAGTCCCGGCGTAGCGCAATGCCACCGGCGCCAAACGCATGATCGAGCCATTGCCAGCGCTGCGTGGGTCGTCACTACCCGCCAGCGGTTGGCCGTCCTGCAGGAACCGGTCGATGGCAGCCCGCGTTGCCATACCGATATCGAAGCACTCGCCGGTCGCACTCCAGTACCCATGCTGGTACCAGTTGGCGTAGCGGTTCATCTGATCGTGCACATCGAAGGTGTCACAACGCACCAGGCTCTCGGCCAGGCACATCGCCATGGAGGTATCGTCGGTCCATTGCCCCGGCTGCAGCTGGAACGGCCCCCCCCCCACCATGTCGGTAATCGGGGTGAAGCTGCCACGAGGCTTGAACTCCAGCGTGGTACCGACGGCATCGCCGCACGCGAGGCCGAGCAAGGCGCCGCGGAAGTGATCAATCTGGTTCATCACACGAGTGTAGCGCCACCGCATCTGCCATGACTGACTGCCGGGCGGTGATCGCGCGAGCGGGGAATTGATCGCAGCCAAACAAAAAAACCCTGACCGGAGTCAGGGCTTTTCAATTGGAGGCCTCAAGCGGAATCGAACCGCTGTAAACGGATTTGCAATCCGGTGCATAGCCACTCTGCCATGAGGCCAACGTACTGCGCGCCAGGAACGTAGCCCTGACAAGACAAAACCCCAAGATGGGGCCTGTCGGAACATGGAGCGGGAAACGAGACTCGAACTCGCGACCTCAACCTTGGCAAGGTTGCGCTCTACCAACTGAGCTATTCCCGCGTAAGCCGACATGCTACCGGAAATCCGGAAAACACACCAGCGATTTCACCTTTCTGACTGCGCGTAAAGCCTTGTGGCCCAACGTGCCCCGCCTTGCCGTGGCGGGAGAAAAACAAGGCCCCTACCGGGGCCCTGTAGAATCTGGAGCGGGAAACGAGACTCGAACTCGCGACCTCAACCTTGGCAAGGTTGCGCTCTACCAACTGAGCTATTCCCGCAGATTCCGTTCGACCTGCGTCGAAGGAGCGCCATTGTGTCCAAATTCCTTCACGCCGTCAACAGTCTTCACATCATGCGGTCACGGGCGTCCGCGCTGGGGTACGCTGCCCCGCCCAAGCACGGACACCACCGATGCCGAGACGCTACGTCCGCCTGTTCTGGTTGCTGGTCGCGCTGACCTGGCTGGCGCTGATCGCCGCGCTGGTCAATGCCGGTTTCACCCCGGACTACTGGCTGCTGCACCACCTGGAAGGCGCCGAGTCGCCCTACCCGACCAGCACTGTCATCGTGTTCGCGTTGCTGGGCACGGTCGAACTGGTGGTGGCCGCCTTGATCGTGCGGCCATGGAGACTGAAACGCCTGTGGCTGCGCCTGCTGATCGCCTTCGCCCTGCTGGTGCTGTGGTCGGTGCCGTGGATGCTGTCGGCGATGCACCAGCCGCCGGTACAAGGCATGCACCTGCTGTGGCTGCTGCTGTTGGACGTGGGCCTGCTGCTGGCGCTGTGCGGGGTGTCGGCGGTGAGCGCGTGGCGGGCGCTCTGGCGGCGCGGTTCACCACAGACTCCCCCGCCGCAGCGCTAGAGGCCTACTTCCGGAACTCCACCCGCACGTTCTGGCCGAAGCGCGCCTTGGCTTGCCCATCGAACTCCAGCACGCACTCCACCACTTTGGCCACGCCACGCCCTGCATCTTCAGGCAGGCGTGCCTGCGCGAACACCGGACTGATGCGCACCACGCGTGCAGGCGGCAGCGTGCCCGTGTTCTCCGCACCATCACTATCCGGCACGACAGTAGCCTTCATGCCCACCTGCACGGCATCGGCGTAGGCGGCGCTGAGTTCGGCGCGCACCTGCAGCGGGCGCGCCGGCAACAACGAGATCGCCGGCTTGCCCGCCTGCACGAAGGCACCGACGCCCGGCACCTGGCCGACCACGGTGCCGGCTTCCGGCGCGCTCAACGACATCTGCTGCAGTTTCAGCTTCGCGTGCTCCAGCTTGTGCTGCGCCATGTCGACCTGCGCACCGGCCACGTCGACATCGGCGCGCACGCCGGCCAGTTGCTGTTTGGCTGCATCGGCCTGCTGGTTCGAGGACACGCCTTCGCTGGCGCCCGTGGACAGGCGAGTGGCGTTGCGCTCCAGTTCGCGCAGCTGCGCCTGGCTGCCCTTCAGGCGGTCATTGGCCAAGGCCAGATCGGCGCTGGCCATCGCCACCTCCTGCTGCAGCAGGGCACCATCCAGCGACAGCAGCAGCTGCCCCTTCTTCACCGTGGCGCCTTCCTTCACCGGCGCTGCAGTGATCGAGCCATCCACCGGCGGTGCCAGTGCGATCAGGCCACCTTCGACGTCAATGATGCCCCGCGCCACGGCAACCTTGCCGTCGGCGGCAGTACCCGCCTTGCCTGAGGGGGCCGACGCGGCGGTGGGCGCTTCCCTGGAACAGGCGCCGAGCAGCAGTGCCGCGGACAGGGCCAGGCTGAGGGGAAGCAGGTGCGACGTCTTGGTCATGGGGCGGACTCTACGGTTTCGTTCTGGCGGCGGTCATCACGGACCATGCCGTCTTCCATGGCGATCACCCGATCGGCATGCCGGATCAGGCGCGGATCGTGGCTCACGCACAGCACGGTGGCGCCATGCGCACGTGCGTAGCGATGCAGGATGTCGATCACGCGCTGGCCGTTCTCGGCATCCAGCGCGCTGGTGGGTTCGTCTGCGAAGATCAGGGTTGGCGACTTGGCAAACGCGCGGGCAACCGCCACGCGCTGTTTCTCGCCACCGGACAGCTGCGCCGGGCGCATGTGGCTGCGATGGCTGAGGCCGACTTCTTCCAGCGCCTGGCGGGCCAGCGGCTCGCTTTCGCGATTGCGCATGCCGCGGTAGCCCAGTGGCAGCTGCACCTGCTCCAGCGCGGTCAGTGCCGGGAACAGGTTGAAGCCCTGGAACACGAAGCCGACATGGTGCAGGCGGAAACGCTCCACTTCCCTGCGGGTCATGTGGCCCACGTCCTGGCCCAGCGCGTGCACGCGACCGCCATCGGGCGCGGACAGGCCGGACAGCAGCGACAGCAGCGTGCTCTTGCCGCAGCCGGACGGGCCGGATACCAGGGTCAGCTCGCCGGGATAGATGTCCAGCGACAGGCCACGCAGCACCGGCACCTGCACATCACCGGACATGAAGCCTTTTTCCAATGCGTCGGCCTGCAGGGTCGGGGCGACGGTGCGTGCGGAAGTCATCGGCCGGTCCTCAACGCAGCAGCAACGATGGATCGGAGCGGACGACACTGCGCACCGCCATGATGCTGGAGAGCATGGCCATCACCGCCACCAGCGCCACGCAGCCGAGGATCACCATCGGCGTCAGCTGCACCGGTACGCGCTGGGTCTGCGCGATCAGCAGCACCACGGTGCTGAACGCCGCCGCCAGCAGCATGCCCACGCCACCAATCAGTAATGCCTGCTCGAACACCACCCGTGCCAGCGCATAGCGGCCTGCACCGAGTGCATTGAGCGTGGCGTACTCGCGTACCGAGCCGGCCACCACCGAGGCGAACGACTGATTGGTGATCACCGCACCGACGAAGCAGACGATGACGGCCATGAACAACACGGCGATACCTGCGCCGGTATCGAACAGCCAATACTGCTGCGAACGGCTGGCGAACGCCGGCGCGGTCCAGAACTCGACCGGTGTGGCCTGGCCCATCGACGCGGCCAGGCGGTCACGCACGCGGTCGGCCAGTTGCGGCGAGCGCAGGCCCGCCACGAAATAGGTGCTTCCCTCGTGTGGGTCGGTGCCGGCGATGGCGCGCGCGGTGTCAAGCGAGGCCAGTACATTGACACCGCCAAGGCCCCGCAGGCCCGGTTGTGCAGCGACCACGCGCACCGCCTTGCCATTGATCCAGGCACGGTTGTTCTGCAGGTCCACGCCCAGCGTATCCAGATCGGCGCTGTCGACGATCACCGCACCCGGCTCGCGAAGCTGCGCGCGCAGGTTCGCAGGGAGGATGCGCGCGAACATCATCGCGTCGTCCCGGGTGGAGATGCCGGACAGGTACACCGACACATTGCCGGTGCCCTGCGCGCCGGACCGCCATTCGCCATCGACCCACTCGTAGGGCTCGACGCGGGTGACATCCGGGTCCATGCGCAGATGGCTTTCCACATCCGCGCTGATTGCATGGCCGTAATTGACGCTCTGGGTGCCGGGGAAACCAGCCCAGATATCGGCCGAGGACGCCTTCACGTAGATCGCGGCGGTACCGAAGATGCCCAGCACCAGTGCGGCCTGCACGATCAACAGCACACCGGCGAAACACATCGCCAGCACCACCGGCAGGAACCGGCGCCACTCATAGGCCAGGGTCTTGCGCGCGAGTGCGATCATTGTGGTTCGCCCTCACCCTCGGCAGGCAGCGGGGCACCGCCGAGGGCGCGGTACAGCGATGCAAAGGCCAGCACGCGCGCGCCCTGCGCACCGATCAGGTCAGCCTGCGAGGCCAATGCGGCACGCTGCGTATCCAGCCCGTCGAACTCGCTGGACAGGCCCAGCTGCACCTGCCGCGCCTGCCGCTTGACCTGCTGGTTGGCGGCATCATTGGCCGCACGCAGCGATTGGATGCTGCTGTCCTGGCGCGCCAGGCTACCCAGTGCACCTTCCACTTCGCTAACGCCTTCCAGCACGGCCTTGCGGTAGCCGAGCAAGGCGGCGTCCAGTTGCTTCTCGTCGGCATGGAACCGCGCGCGGCGCTGGCCCCAGTCCCACAGCGGAATATCGATGTACGGGCCGATCGACGGGCTGGAGTCGGAATTGGAACGGGCGTTCTGGGTGAGGTTGTACGCGTACAGGATGGAGCCGCCAAGGCTGACCCGTGGATACATCGCTGCGCGCGCCGAACCCTTGCTGGCCGCTGCCTGCATCACCTCTGATTCAGCCAGCAGGATCTGCGGGCGGTGGCGCAGCAGATCCGCGGGAACCTGCTGCAGCGAGAACGTGCCCAGCGTCGGCGGCGTGCGATACGCGCGCCAGGCCGGATCCGGGCCGTCACGGCCCAGCAGCAATGCCAGCGCGCGGGCCGCGTTGTCGGCGTTTTCCCGAGCCTGTGCGATGGCGGCACGGGTGGCGGCCTGGCGTGCACGCAGGCGTTCCAGCTCGCCCGGCTCATCCAGGCGCAGGCGCAGGCGAACCAGTGCCAGTTGTTCGCCGCGATCATCCACGGCCTGCTGTCTGACCAGTAGATCCTGCTGGGCCTGCGCTACGGTCAGGTCCAGATAGCTGCGCACCACGTCGGCGATCACCGCCACTTGTGCGGCATTGCGCAACGCCTCGGCATTGCCGGCCGAGGCCTGCGCGCTGAGATGGGCACTCTCGGCGGCGCCGAACAGGCCCAGGTCCCAGATCGCTTCGATGCCTGCATGGAAATAGGTGTCGACCGCGGCGGCGTCCTGTACCTGCTTGGCGCTGGCCGAGATCTCCGGCAGGAAGCGCGAATCCGAGGTGCCGGCGACGATCCGCACTGACTGCAGGCGCAACGTGGCCTGCTGCAGATCAAGGTTGCCGGCGATGGCCCGGTCGACCAGGCCGTCCAGCGCCGGGTCGGCCAGCACCTTCCACCACTGCCTGGCATCCACCGCCACGCCCTGGCCCTGCGGCACCTGGGTCCAGGTGCTGGGGGTGCGATCAGGCAGGTCCGGGACGGACACCGACATGCAACCCGCCAAGGCCAGGGTTGCCAACAACGCGCCGGGGCGCAGCACTGCCTGGAGGGAGAGTCCTCGCCCTGTCCTGGGCACTGCCACTGAAGTGATACGCCTGACCACCAGCCCGCCAACGTGTAGAAGGAGCATGAAGGCTACCGTGCGATTGTGGAGCGAACATGGAGAAATCGTCCGAAAAAGGTCACAGCACGCGTGCGGTTCAGGCAACGCCGACCCAGCCTTTCACTACGCTTTCAATGCGTTCCCGGCACGGAACACTGGACGACTTCACGGCGTATTGCACATTGCGGCAATTCCTTGCTTCGATGCTGCACGACCGTGAAACACCCTCGCCGTTGGCTGCTGATTGGCTCGATCACGACAGCGACTGTCAGTGTGATCGTGCTCGTCCTGACCACCCCACTGGTCTCGAACGCCCTGCTGCTACTGATGGAGCGCAGCAACTTCATTCCCGCCGAATCCTCGATCCTCACCTTCGAGCCGTATGCGATCAACGACGGCTCGTCGAACTACTGGTTGTATGGGAAGGAGCGCACCTACTACTACCACTTCACCTACGAGGATGACGTTCCCTACGTCTACATCCCGCAGGACAACCGCTGCCCCGGTTTCGACCGGCAGAATGCCCGGACCTGGTGCAGCGCCCTGCCCGGCAAGGCACGCTGACGCGGTGGTGGTGCAACCGGTGTGACAAACGAAAAACGCTCCCTTTCGGGAGCGTTCTTCTTGAATCTGGAGCGGGAAACGAGACTCGAACTCGCGACCTCAACCTTGGCAAGGTTGCGCTCTACCAACTGAGCTATTCCCGCAGATTTCGTTCGACCTGCGTCGAAGGAGCGCTATTGTGTCGATATTGCTGCACGGCGTCAACAGGAATTTTCGGCCGCATTGTGGGGCGGCGTTCAGGCCCTTGGACCCGGCCCTCAGGTCCGCAGGCCACGCCGGACTTCCCGCAACAGAGCTACGTTCTCGTTGATGCGTCCCTGGATCATGATCAAGGTGTCTTGAGCAATAACGTTTGAGTACATGCTGTTGGCGATTTCCGTGAATTGGCTGGCCACGTCGCAAATGCTGCCAATCGCCAGACTGGCGTCCGCGTGCTGCACTTCTGCCTCTTCGGCAAGGCGAAGCAGGTCAGCACGGGAAATCTCCAGTGCCTCCCCCATGACGTCCATCTGGTGATATCCGTTGGGTCCTTCGCAGAAGGTCACGTCGTAGGCCGGAGCCAAACGCCATTGCCCATCCGGCGACATGATGTAGGCAAAGTTTTTCGGATGATCGTCCCGGTTGTTGAACGCAACGTTGAAGACCGCACGTTCAAAGGCCACGGCCATTTGCCGCACGTCATTGGTGCACAACCGGGTCGCGCGCAGGAAGTTGACATAGTCCAACGACCCCGCCGTCTGGTAGCTGGCGCCCGTGAATGCAGCAAGACTCTGCATCGGCACACGCAACCCATCGTGGCGATCAAAGCGCTTGCTGGCAAACGCGGCCAGCCCGTTGGGCAGGCTGAAGTACTGCGTGTCCGGGGTCTCGATGCCACACCTGCGCAGGCACTCGGCGTAGACCATTTCGATGGCGCACACCTCGGCATGCTCTTCTCTGGCCGGGAACTTGATCAACCAGGCTTCGAAGCCGGGCGTGACGGCCGTGGTGAACGCGCCCGATCGCGGATCGCGATAGACCAGGGCCTTGGGCCTTGCACCTTGGGGCGAACCACCCACCAGCAGCAAGGTCTGCAGGAACTCACCACCTTCTCCGTGGAGCACCTGCTGCACTTCCGCGGAAAGCTGCTCGAGCGGTATATGGACCTTCGGCGCCTCACCTTCGGGCGCCACGGGCTCAAACGTCATGGCCCCCATCGCGTTGCCACCGATATAGGCCAGCCGCTGGAGCGGGCCAATGCGTGCTGCGTTGATTCCGCGGCGCCTGAACATGCGGTCCATCAGCAGCATGCCCCAGCCGTCTGGCAACGCGTCATACACAGGCCCGGGCAGTTGCAGCTGATGGTCCGGGAAATCCCGCCGCAACGGAGGGCCGGCCAGCGGCAGCTTGTACGAAGACAGTTCCAGTCCCCTTCGCCGGGCCTCGTTGCTGTACTCGAACGCGACCAGCGGGCGACCGGTGAGGGCGATGCTGGAGATCAGCGTTCCCCAGTGCCATCGCTCTCCCCACCCTTCGTAGAAGACCTTCACCTGTTCAGGCATTACGGGGCTTCCTCTTCGTCCGGAGGCGGTTCGCAGCCTCTTCGTAGCGCCGAATGTCTTCGATGCTGTCCAACTTTGGCTGGAACAGGCCTTCGAGCTCGTTGATCCGACCAAGGACCATCGCCACGCGGACCACCGCCTCGAAGCCAACATTGCGCCCCGCCTCCAGGTTGGACACGGTGTTGGTACCAATGCCGGCACGCCCGGCCAGATCCGACTGTGTCATGCCCAACGCCATGCGCTCTGTGCGCAAGCGCCCGCAGAGTCGCTTGACGACCTCGCTGGGCTTGCTGAAGCTTAAATCCAACATAGCGTGCATCATCCCCTCTCTATGCCGTTTAACACCCAAAATTATAGAATTAATCCCAATTCCATTCAATTGATTTAATTCCCGAATTCTGCGTCTTATTTGGAAATTCAGTCATATAAATACAGAATTCTGGAATTACATTGGCAAAGCGCACGTCACGTGCGCAGGCCGCGGCGGTGGAAGTAGACCTGCTCGGCAATGCGCCGCGCGGCCGCCGTGTGCAGCAGCGCGTTGAGCGGCCAGTCGGCCTGCAGATGATCCATTGCCCAGCGCAGCAGGCGCTTGCCATGGAATGCCGGAGCCACCTGCCGCGCCACCCGTTCCGCTTCCGGCCCTTGCCCACGCAGATGGCGGGCCATCGCCTCGCCGACCGCCCAGCCGTGCCGCCACGAGGAGTGAATGCCCCCGGCGGACAGCGGCGAGACGATGCCCGCCGCGTCGCCGGTCAGGATCACGCGCCGGCCGGTGATCGGCCCATCCGGTCGGCCGCAGGGCACCAGGCCAGCGCGGGTGGCCGAGGGACGCGCAGATGGCGGGATGCCGACCACATCGCGCACATGCTCAAGGAAACCATCAATATCCGGCAGCCGCGCCTGTCGCGGGTCATGACGCAACGCCAACCCGACCTGCAGGCCGGTCGGATTCTGCGCGACCCAGCCGATGTAACCCGGCGCGTAGCGCTTGCTGACGAAGCAATGCAGCGCATCGCCCTGCGCCACCTGCTGACCGGCGAACTCACGTTCTACGCCGTAGAGGTTGTCACGTACCTGGCCGAGGCCGGTGCGCCGGGCCACGCGTGAGCGCGCGCCATCGGCGCCAACCAGATAGGCGCAGCTCCCTGCCCCTTCCACCTGCCAGCCGTCACCGCGGCGATGGGCGTCGGTGAAGGACTGCTGCAGGCGCAGGTCGACACCGTTCGCATGCAGTTCGCTGGCCAGCCAGCGCATCAGGTTCGGCGTATCGGTGGTGAGGAAGTAGTAACCCGGTGCGGCCAGCAATACGCTGCGCAGGTTCGGCGCATAGAGGCGCACGTTGGCGACCCGTTGCACCAGATGTTCGGGCATGCGCCCCAGCCAGGTCTGCTCCATCGCTTCCTTCACCACGATGCCGGTGGTGTGCAGCCGCCCGCCGGGGTCGGCCTTGCGTTCCAGCACGCAGACGCGCAGGCCGTACTGGGCAGCAGCCAGTGCGCAGGCGGCACCGGCGAAACTGGCGCCAACGATGACCACATCGTGATCGTAGGCGGGGGAAGTGTGAGGCATTGCGGCATCGCCGTGGAGAGTCGGAGATGCAGCTTCGCTAGCGCGGATGGAGGGGCGATAGAGTGTGGGTGAAGTGGGGATGAAGCATGCAATTTGCCAACGGGAAAACGTCTTCAGTTTCGGGATCGCTTTTCTGCTTCGACTCTTTGCGCATCACCTCATCAGGAAACGCAACTTACTCTCCTGATGCATTCATTATTACCTATTCAGCATATTCTGCAACTAGTTGCATGTTTGATCCTACTTCGAGCATCTATAACGAAATGTCGCGATTCCATCGCTCTGGCAGCACTATCGAATGTCACTTCGCACAACCCATTGGGCCTCGACAGGACCTCTCATCTTGGCAACCAGCCGCACCACCCTTTCACTGCTATTGGTTTCGATGGCATTAATCACATCGGGATGCCGGACGGCGGCTGTCATCAGCAAGGAAATTGCACTTTCCACGACCACGCGCGCATCTTCGAGAACATTCAACTTGACAGCCCAACTGCCGGCACAGCTGCACATGACTCTTGTCGCACACTATGCACCACGAGATGCGAAAGATCTGAACTGCAGCGGAGTAACTTCCTTTGTGAGCAACATCCCCGGCCCGAGATCTGTCACAAAGGCATTTCATCTATCCAGCCCGGATGAATCCAAGCCATCACGTGTAGACATCCCCGTGCATTACTCCATCGGAGCTTGCAAACTGCCACTGGAAACGGTCGGACTAACACTCCAGAACGAACCTAGAAAGAGCGCAATCAATTCAGGGGAGTACCGCTTCCATCTACATGTCCGAGATGCAACCGAAGACGCTACTTCTCTGAATGCGGGGATCAAGGAGCTTCGACTCACCCAGCACTGCAAGCAACTCGTTCATCGAAGCAGCTCTTCCAAGGAAGAGTTGAGGAAGTTACTGATCTGCGACGGGAGAAAAGAGGTCAATCTCGATCGTAAGAATCTTAAAGAAGTGAGCGTTCGCCTACACGTTACGCTGGACCCGATCGAAGCTCCTCTCTATCAGAAAAATGACAAGGATTGTCAGGGAGCGCTACTGATCCACGCACCATGCATCGCAGCCAACGAAGCACCGCGCGCTACGAAAGGACCGCCGCATCAGACTCCGACCTTATGAATCAGCATGAGGACTGCCTCGTCCTGTCGTCTACCTTCTTGATGGATTCAATTTCGCGACCTTCCGTCTGCTTCCGGCCAGTGCAGAACAACACCGAATAGGCCTCTGCTGAGTGCACAGAAGAATTCAGCCTGAACACGTACGCCAAGCCTGGCCGCAATTCCAACACTCTCTCCTTTCCTCTCAAGGGTTCGACAGCGTATGAGCTGGGCACACGCCCATATGAGAAGCAGTCACCGGGTTTCAGCATCAATGGTGCAGCACCATCCTTCAGTTCAATGCTCCAGACCCCATCGTTCTGATCACTGGCTTCAGACAACGTTGCCCAGCCTATGGGGAAAGGTGATCGGGCCTTTTTCGGAAGGCAGATCGCAGGCCGCCCATCAATAAGGGAAACTTCGGCTTGCTTGTCATATCCCAGAGGAGTCGCATGCGCATTGACGGAAAAAACAAGCATCCCGACGGCAACCAGCGGTCGAATCATCATGGAACTCCGGATGTAGATGAATAGAAGGTTTCGGCGTCCATTCATATCAAAGAAGCTGGCATGCCAACGCCCGTCCATTGAGCGATGAGCATTGCGCCGTGCAGTCAATATGCAGATGGAAAAGCAGCTGAGCGCAAGGGGCCCACCAACACAGCTTCTCCATCAACTCGTACTTTCTTGGTTCTTCCTGGCCCATCACGTCAGCAATGGCAACTGTACCAAGGGGCAAGCCCGGCTGAACTCACTGTGAGAGAGAGGTCGCTTGCGAAAGCGCTACCGATGCTCTGGATATCGCACAACGCCGAGGTCTCTGCCATGTCAGCTGACCATTTGCGACATTCTGCGCAGCTGTCGAGCACTACGATCAATTCATTCAAAGTTGCCTGCGTTGTTCACTCGCCACCGACGTCCACCTTGCATCCAGGCACAACCGTTTTGTCCGACGACCAACAGGTAGGTGCCGTCCGCAAAGCTGACACCAACGATGACCATGTCGAGATCCCAGGTGGAGAAAGATCACAGCATCCACTATCGGGCAGAAGCAACGCCCCCGTCCGAGAACGTTGCTTGCAGGACTTCTTTGCGCCGTCAGGCCACCACAATCCGCAGCGAATCTGCAGACGCCAGGATCTCCGCACGCTCACCCGTGGGCGGATAGATCCATTCGGTGTTGATCCGGGTCCTGAGCGCCTTGGCTTCAGCGCCGGACAGCGTTACCTAGCGTCCCAGCCCTCGGTGTAGACAGCACCCCACGGCCCCAGGTCCAGGCAGGTCACGTACTTGGGCTGCGCATACGGAATCATCGCTTCCCCGGTCAGGTCAGCCGCGGCGCTGTGTCCGGCGGAGCGCCCCAGGTTCATCGCGTGCTGGCAGGACATCATCGCCACGTTGCCCTCGTCATCGGTGGCGGCATGCGCGCAGTCCCCGGTGGCGAACACCGCGTCGACACTCTTCGCCTTGAGAGTGCGATCCACATGCAGGCGACCCACCGCATCGTGCTAGCCAGGAATCTGAGCAGTCAACGCACTGGCACGTGCACCGGCCGTCCAGACAACGGTGGCGGCGTCGATGCGTTCTCCGTTTTCCAACGTCACGCCCTCCGCATCCACGCGAGCGACGCCCGAGCCAAGACGCCAGGACACACCCAACTCCCTGTGGGCGCTGCGCGCTGTTTGATGGTGCCCCACCCGCTGGGCCAACCGCGGTGTGTGCGTCATCCACGCGGTGATGATCAATGCGCAGAAGGCCATGCGCGAAGAACTGGCACGTTCCAAGCTGCCCTCGATTGCCGAGGGCGTGCAGGGCAAGGGACGCCCGGCGAGTTTCGCCGGTGATGTGCAGGAGTGGTTCGCGGACCGCCAGGTGGCACGCGAGGAAGCGCGCATCACCGGCATGCGTTGGCGCGCGACGGCGCAGGACAATGATTGATCTGCGCGGGTACCGCCGCGCATAACGAAAAACGCCCCTTTGCGGGAGCGTTTTTCTTAAATCTGGAGCGGGAAACGAGACTCGAACTCGCGACCTCAACCTTGGCAAGGTTGCGCTCTACCAACTGAGCTATTCCCGCTTGGGAGGCGAAATTCTACCTGTTCTGGAAATGGCGTCAAGCGCTTTTTGAGGGGCTACCGAGGCACCTGGCACCGCGTATCCACGCATGGCGTGGATCTACTACGGCGTCTCGGCAAACTGATGGATCCGCCCCCTCCGTGGATGCGGCATTTCCAGTAGATCCACGCCATGCGTGGATAGGCGCATCGATGGGGTCAGAGCCCTTTCCTTCGGAAAGGGGTCCGACCCCGGGGCTCAGACCCCGGGGCTCAGTTGCCCAGCTTCTTCTGCCGTGCACGCTCGCGCGCGGCACGCTCGTCATCGCGCAGGCTCGGCCAGGCGGCGTGCAGGTACTGCAGGCCCGACCACAGGGTCAGCACTGCGGCAATCGCTAGGGTCCAGTCGCCGATGTGGAACACCGGCCAGCCCATCCAGATGTCTTCCACCGGCACGTTGGGGGCCACCGAATACAGCAGGCACAGCAGCGCGACCATCTGCGCGGTGGTCTTGATCTTGCCGATCATCGCCACGCGCACCTTGGCGCGCTGGCCCAGCTCGGCCATCCACTCGCGCAGCGCCGATACTGCAATCTCGCGGCCGACGATGACCGCCGCCCAGAACGCCATCCACGGCGTCGGATGGCCCTGCACGATCAGGAACAGCGCCACTGCCACCATCAGCTTGTCCGCGACCGGGTCGAGGAAGGCGCCGAAGGCCGACTCCAGCTGGTAACGGCGTGCGATCCAGCCGTCGAGCCAGTCGGTGATCGCGGCCAGGCCGAAGATCGCCGCCGAAGCGAAGTTGGTCCAGGTGTAGGGCAGGTAGAACACCAGCACCAGCACCGGGATCATCACGATCCGCAACAACGTCAGCCAGGTGGGCAGGGTCAACTTCATGCTTGCGTGCTTCTCTCTCTACTCGGCCGCATCGGGCGTGGCCAACCCGTGCAGGTTAGCGTAGATACGTGCCGCGAGGGCGTCATTGATGCCTTCCACCTTGGCGATTTCCGCTTCACCAGCGGCTTTCAGGCCCACCAGGCCGCCGAAATGCTTGAGCAGGCTGGCGCGGCGGCGCGGCCCGATGCCGGGGATATCCTCCAGCTTGCTGGTCATCCGTGCCTTCTGGCGGCGCCCACGGTGGCCGGTGATGGCGAAGCGATGCGCCTCGTCGCGCACCTGCTGGATGAACTGCAGCGCCGGGTTGGCCGCGCCCGGGCGCAGCTCGCGGCCATCGGGCATCACCAGCGCTTCGTGGCCGGCGCGGCGCTCCACGCCCTTGGCCACGCCCACCAGCAGCACGCCTTCCACGCCCAGGTCGGCCAGCGCGGCCTGCGCCTGCGCCAACTGGCCGGCGCCACCGTCGATCAGCAGCACATCCGGCAGCACGCCCTGCTCTTCCACCGCGCGGCGGAAACGGCGGTCGATGGCCTGGCGCATGGCGGCATAGTCGTCGCCCGGCTCAATGCCGCTGATGTTGAAACGGCGGTACTGCGCGCGCACCGGACCGGCGGCGTCGAACACCACGCACGAGGCCACGGTGGCCTCGCCCAGCGTATGGCTGATATCGAAGCACTCGACCCGCTTGACCGGCTCGGCCAGGCCCAGCATCTCGCGCAGTGCGTCGCTGCGCGCGTGCTGCGCGTTGCGGCTGTTGAGCTCGGTGGCCAGGGTCAGCTGCGCGTTGCGACTGGCCAGCTCCACGTAGCCGGCACGCTCGCCGCGCACGTTCCACTTCAACTGCACCTTGCGCTCGGCCGAGGCGGACAGCGCGGCGACCAGCAGATCGGCGTCGGGAATCTCGCGATCCAGCAGGATCTCGCGCGGTGGCTCGAATTCGATGTAGTACTGCGAGACGAACGCGGCCAGCACTTCCTCCGGACTCTCCTCGCCGTTGGTGCGCGGGAAGAATGGGCGGGTGCCGAGGTTGCGGCCATCGCGGAAGGCCAGCAGCAGCACGCAGGCCTGCGAACCCTGCATGGCCACCGCCAGCACGTCCAGGTCGGCGGCGCGGCCGTCCACGTACTGGCGGGTCTGCATGCTGCGCAGCGAGGAGATCAGGTCGCGCAGGCGCGCAGCCTGCTCGAACTCCAGCGCCTCGCTGGCGGCCTGCATCTGCTCGCCCAGCTCGCGGGTCAGTTCGTCGCTCTTGCCTTCCAGGAACAGCGCAGCGCGGCGCACCGACTCGGCGTAGTCCGGCGCCGGCACCAGCTCCACGCAGGGCGCGCTGCAGCGGCCGATCTGGTATTGCAGGCACGGCCGCGAGCGGTTGCGGAACACGCTGTCCTCGCAACTGCGCAGCTTGAACAGCTTGTGCATCAGGTTCAGCGTTTCGCGCACTGCGGTCACGCCCGGATACGGCCCGAAATAGCGGCCGGGAATGGCGCGCGGGCCACGATGCAGGGCGATGCGCGGCCAGTCCTCGCGGGTCAGCAGCACATGCGGGTAGGTCTTGTCGTCGCGCAGCGAGACGTTGTAGCGCGGCGACAGCGACTTGATCAGCTGATTCTCCAGCAGCAACGCCTCGGCTTCCGAGCGCGTCACGGTCACGTCCATGCGCGTGATCTGCGAGATCATCGACATGATCCGCGCGTTCTTCGGGCTGCCGTTGAAATAGCTGCCGACGCGGTTGCGCAGCGCGCGCGCCTTGCCCACGTACAGCAGGGTGTCGTCGGCCGCGTACATGCGGTACACGCCGGGGGCAGTGCTGAGCTGGGCCGCGAAGGCCTTGCCGTCGAAGGCCGGGGCGGGAACGTCGGTCATTCGCTGATCGGGACTTCGCTGAGCACGCCGCTGTCGGGGTCGAATCGCAGCACGGCATGGGCGTCGGTCTCGGCGATCCACACCGCACCTGCGCCCACGGCCAGGCCAGCCGGGCCGTGCAGGCGGCGCGGCAGCGGCTGGGTGGTCAGTTCACCGCCGCCCAGGCGCAGCGTGCGCAGGCGACCGTTGCCGGTGTCGGCGATCCACAGCAGCGGGGCGTCCGCGCCCAGTGCGATCGCCTGCGGGAACTGCAGGCTGGCCTGCGCGCGCGGGCCGTCTTCACTGCCGAAGCGCCACGGCCCCTGCCCGACCAGTGTCTGCACCAGGTCACCACGCAGTTGCAGTGCACGGATCGAGGATCCCAACGCATCGGCGACGTACAGCACCTGCTGCACCACGGCCAGCGCGGTCGGTTGCGCGAAGGCAGCCAGATGGCCACTGCCATCACGCTCGTCGATGGAACCACTGCCGGCGCGCCATTGCAGGCTGCGCTGGCCCAGGTGGTAGCTCCAGATGCGGTTGTCGCCGGCCATTGCGATGTGCAGCTGGTTGTCGGCGATGGCCAGGCCAACCGGATGGTCCAGCGAGACCTGCCGCGCCTGCGCCACCGGGCCCTCCACCGGCGCGCCGGGTCGCCCGTTGCCGCACAGCGTGTCGACGATGCCGGTCAGCAGATTGATGCGGCGCACGGCATGGTTGCCGGTATCGGCGACGTACAGCGAATCGCGCTCCAGCACCAGCGCCTGCGGGCGGTGGAACGCCGCTTCGGCGAGATTGCCATCCATGAAATCGGCGGTGCCGAGGCCGAACTGACGCAGGATGCGGCCGCCATGGCTGCATTCGAGAATGCGGTGATGACCGCTGTCGGCGATGTACAGACGTTCGGTGCTGACCGCCAGCCCCTGCGGGAAGCGCAGGGCCTGGCGCGGTTCCGGATGCAGTTCGCTGCCGCCACGCGGCGGCGCCGAAGGTGCGCCCTGGCACAGCGCGTTCAAGGCGCGCTCCAGTTCACCGGGCGCGCCCTGCCCGACCAGCCGTTGCTGTTCACGGCCCTGCGCGTCCAGCAGCACCATGGTCGGCCAGGCGGTGACGCCGAAGCGGCGCCAGCCATCCCAGTCGGCATCGAGCAGCACGGGCATGGTCAGGCCCTGACGGCGCAGCAGCTTCAGTGCCGCCGTGGCATCGCGTTCGAAATCAAAACGCGGCACCTGCAGCACCAGCGGCTGCAGCTTGCCCGGGTGGCGCGACAGCCATTGGCCGAACTCGGCCAGGCGTTGCGCACTCCAGGCGGAGGCCGCATTGACGAACAGCAGCGCGACCGGCCGGCCGCGCAGTTCGGTCAGGGTGCAGGGGGTGGCATTGAGCCAAGTGGCGAATTCGGGCAGGTCCGGGACGGGCTGGACGTTCATGACCTGATTATGCCGGAGTCGGCGTCATGCAACAGTCGTGCCACCGCACGTTTTGCAGCATCGTCGACCAGCGACCAGACCTGTTCGAAATGATCGCTGCCGCCGGTGTAGGGATCAGGGATGGCTACCCGCCCCTGCCCGCCGGACCAGGGCAGATACAACGCCAGCCGTTCACGCTGGGCCGCCGTCGCCAGGCGCCCGGCATCACGCAGGTTGGCCTCGTCGGCACACAGGATCCAGTCGAAACGTTCGAAATCCACGGCCTGCAGCTGGCGTGCGCGCAGGCCGCCGATGTCCACGCCGTGCCCGGCCGCGCAGGCGATCGCGCGGCGGTCCGGCGGCTCGCCCACGTGCCAGTCGCCCGTGCCGGCCGAATCGACCTGCACCCGCCCGGCCAGCGGCGAGGCATCCAGGCGTGCGCGCAGCGCCCCTTCGGCCATCGGCGAACGGCAGATGTTGCCGAGGCAGACGACCAGCAGCCTCATCGCGCGGCCATCGCCTGCAGCAGCCCCTCGGCGCGCTCCAGGTCCTCGGGCGTATCGATGCCCGGCGGGAACGGCTCGGGCGAGATCGCCACGCTGATCGGGTAGCCCGCTTCCAGCACGCGCAGCTGCTCCAGCGATTCGACCTGCTCCAGCTGGCCCGGCGGCATCGCGGCGAACTGCTGCAGGAAACCGGCACGGTAGCCGTAGATGCCGATGTGGCGCAGCCAGTGGTGGCCGTCCGGCAGCGTGTCGCGGCTGCGTGCGAAGCCGTCGCGGTGCCAGGCGATCGGCGCGCGGCTGAAGTACATCGCCTCGTTGCGCACGTTGCGCACCAGCTTCACGACGTTCGGGTCGAACAGGGTGTGCGCGTCCTCGACGGTCGTGGCGAGCGTCGACATCGGCGCAGTGCCAGCGACCAGCGCATCTGCCACCGCGCGAATGCCGGTCGCCGGCGCGAACGGTTCGTCGCCCTGCAGGTTGACCACCACCGTGTCATCGGCCCAGCCGGCAATGCGTGCGCACTCGGCCAGGCGATCGGTGCCCGAGGCATGCGTGGTCGCGGTCATCGCCACCTTCACCTCGGCCAACCCGGACAGCGCACCGGAAATGCGTTGGTCGTCGGTCGCCACCCAGACCTCGCGGGCACCGGCCTGCAGCGCGCGGCGCGCCACATGCAGCACCAGCGGCTCACCGCCCAGCGGGCGCAACGGCTTGCCCGGCAGCCGCGAGGCGGCAAAGCGGGCCGGAATGGCGACGACGAATTCGGTCATGCGGGCGGTTCTCGGCAGGCTCGTTACAACGGGAATGCGGCCAGCGGCGCGTGAATGCAAGCGCCGCGGCGCCGCTCAGTTCGGTCGCAGCTTGTCCAGGCGATCGGTCAGCGCCACCCAGAACGCGGCGGGCAACTCGGCGCGCAGCGGAACCGCGTAGTGCCAGTCGTTGCCGAACGCCCGGCATTTCACCGCATCCTTTTCGGTCATCAGTACCGGCAGCTGGCTGCCGAAGGACAAGTCCTGCGGCTGGTAGGCCTGGTGGTCGGCGAATGCATGCGGCACCACGCCGATCCCGCGCGCGCGCAGCATGTCGAAGAAGCGCTGTGGATGGGCGATGCCGGCCACCGCGTGCACGCGCTGGCCCTTGAAGTACGCCAGCGGGCGCGCGCGGCCACCGGCCAGCGGCTGCGCACTGTCGATGTGCAGGGCCATTGGCCACTGGCCGAAGCCACAGGCCTGCGCCGCAGTCTCCTCATCGGCCTGGCCGAGGTTGACCACGCGGAAATCGCACTCGCTGGCGCGGCTGACCGGCTCGCGCAACGGCCCGGCCGGAATCATCCGGCCATTGCCATAGCGACGCTGGGCATCGACCACTTCGATCTCGATGTCGCGCGCCAGCCGGTAGTGCTGCAAACCGTCGTCGCAGACGATCACATCGCAGCCGGCCTCGATCAGCGCCTTGCCCGCAGCAACCCGATCACTGTCCACGCGCACCGGCACGCCGGTCTTCCAGGCGATCAGCACCGGCTCGTCACCGCCTTTCGCGGTTGGCGTGTCGGCCTGCACCCACAGCGGCTTGTCGGCGTCTTCGCGACCATAGCCGCGGCTGGCCACGCCCGGCTTCCAGCCGGCCGCACGCAGGCGTTCGACCAGGGCAATCGTCAGCGGCGTCTTGCCGGTACCACCGGCGGTGATGTTGCCGACCACGATGACCGGCACCGGCAGCGAGTGGCGCTTGCGCCAGCCACGCCGATAGGCGCGCCGGCGCAGTCCGGTGACACCTGCGTACAGCGGCGCCAGCAGGCGCATCGCCCACGGAACCGGGGTGCCGTCATACCAGTACGGCGGGGTCTGGGTGCCCTTGCCGGCCATCAGTCCTGCCTTTCGCGGAACTGCATGCTGTGCAGATGCTGGTACAGGCCGCCCAGTTCGAGCAGCTCCTTGTGCGTGCCGCGTTCAACGATGCGGCCGTGATCCATGACCAGTACCTGGTCGGCATGCTCGATGGTCGACAGCCGGTGCGCGATGACCAGCGTGGTGCGTTCGGGCATCAGGCGCTGCAGCGCGTCCTGCACCAGGCGCTCGGATTCGTTGTCCAGCGCCGCAGTGGCTTCGTCGAGGATCAGGATCGGGGCGTCGCGCAGGATCGCGCGGGCAATGGCCAGGCGCTGGCGCTGGCCACCGGACAGCAGCGCGCCGTTCTCGCCCACCGGGGTCTGCAGCTGCTGCGGCATGCGTGCGATGAACTCCCACGCGTTGGCGGCCTCGGCCGCCGCGCGGATCTGCTCGTCGGTCGCTTCCATGCCATAGGCGATGTTGGCGGCGATGGTGTCATCGAACAGCATGACCTTCTGCCCGACCATTGCCACCTGCCGGCGCAGGTCGGCCAGCGGGTAGTCGTCCAGTGCCACGCCGTCGAGGGTGATGACACCGCCGCTGGGCTCGTAGAAGCGTGGCACCAGCCGGATCAGGCTGGTCTTGCCACTGCCGGAACGGCCGACAATGGCCGTCACCGTGCCTGGCCTGGCAACGAAGCTGATGTCGTCCAGGGCGATGCCGCTGTCCTCGCGGTAACGCAGCATGACGTGGTCGAACGCCAGTTCGCCCCGCACGCGCTGCACGCGTCGCTGCCCCTGGTCGCGCTCCACTGGCATGTCGAGGATGCCGAACAGGCGCTCGGCAGCGGACACACCGCGCGAAATCGACGTCTGTACGCTGGTCAGGCGGCGCAGCGATGGAATGATGGCCATCATCGATGTCATCAGGCCCATGAACTGGCCGGCATTGAGCCGGCCCGCCAGGGCTTCGCGGGTCGACACCCAGACGATCACCGCCAGCGCCAGTGCAGCCAGGAACTGCACCACGCTGGAGGCGGCGGCGCGGGTGACCTCGACCTTCATGTTCAGCGCCAGCATGCGGTTGGCCAGGCGCGAGTAGCGCGAGATCTCATGCTGCTGGGTGCCGTGCACCTTCACTTCCTGCTGCGCGGCCAGCGACTGCTCGGCAGTCTGCGCCATGGTGCCCATGCCGTCCTGGATGCCACGGCTGATGCGCCGGTAGCGCTTGCCCACGTAGGACACGATGCCACCGATCAGCGGCACCACCAGCAGCATCGCCAGGGTGACCTTGACACTCATCTGCAGCATCACCGCCAGCATCGCGATGATGGTGAGGGTGTCGGCCACCACGGTCTTCAGCGCGTCGGCGCTGGCCTGGGTGACCTGCTCGGTATCGAAGTTCAGGCGGCTGACCATCACCGGCGTCGCTTCGGTATCGAAGTGCGACGACGGCAGGTGCAGGTACTTCTGCAGCACCTGCTCACGCAGGTCGCGGACCACGCTGCGACCGGTCTTGGCCAGCGTGTAATCACTGACCCAGGTGGCCACGCTGCGCATCAGGAACAGGCCGAGGATGGTCAGCGGCAGCACCACGGCCGCGCGCGGCTGCGGGTCGACGAAACCTTCGTTGACCAGCGGCTCCATCAGCTTGGTGAAGTGGTAGCCGGCCAGGGCCTCGACCACCATGGCGATGACCGCGCCCACCATGAACACCCAGTAGGTGCGGGTGTAGCCCAGCAGACGTTTGTAGATCGGCCACACCGGCGCGTGATGGGAACTCATGGACGCACCTCTGGCGCAGTTGCAATGGCGATACGACGGAAACCGAGTTGACCGAGCGCGTCCTGCGCGGTCACCACGGCCTGGTAGGGAGTGCGTGCGTCGGCGCGCAGCAGCACGGGCTGGCTGCGGTCACTGCCGGCCACGGACGCGATGGTCTGCTTGACCGACTCGACGTCGCTGCGCAGCACTTCCTGGTCATTGATGAAATAACGGCCTTCGGCGTTGATCAGCACGCTGAGCGAACGCGGCGGCTCGTTGTTGGGCTGCTGGCTGGCGGTGGGCAGCTGCACCTGCAGCGTCGAGCGCGCATCGAAGGTGGTGGTGACCACGAAGAAGATGATCAGCACCAGGATGACGTCGATCAGCGGGACCAGATCGATATGCGGTTCATCCTGGGAGCGGTCATTGCCAATACGCATCGATCAGGCCTTCGCCGCAGCGGCGTTGGCCGGTCGCGCCGGCGCGACCGGGTTCATCACCCCGGGGCGACCGTCGAGTGTGTCCAGCAGGGCACTGGCTTCCTGCTCCATTTCCACCACGTAGCCGTGGATGCGGCCCTTGAAGTAGCGATGGAACATCAGTGCCGGAATGGCCACGATCATGCCCGTGGCGGTGCACACCAGCGCCTTGCCGATACCGCCGGCCAGCTGGTTCACGTCGCCCACCCCATGGTCGAGGATACCCAGGAACATCTGGATCATGCCGATCACGGTGCCCAGCAGGCCCAGCAGCGGGCCGGCCGAGGCAATGGTGCCCAGCGCGTTGAGGAAACGTTCCATGCGGTGCACCAGGTGGCGGCCGGTGTCCTCGATGCGCTCGCGGATCTGGTCGCGCGGACGATTGCGGGCTTCCAGCGCGGCCGCCAGCAATGCCCCCAGCGGCGAGTTGGCACGCAGGGTCTGCAGGTGCGCCGGGTCAAGCTTGCCGCGTGCGGCCCAGTTGCGCACTTCCTGGCCGAGGCCGGGCGGCAGCACTTCAGTCCGCCGCAGGGACCAGAAACGCTCCAGGATGATCGCCAAAGCCAGTACGCCCAACAGCAGCAGCGGCACCATCGGCCAGCCACCGGCCTTGACCAGTTCCCACACGTTTCAACCCTCCGGCCCAACGGCCGCTTGTTTGATCGGCGATAGGATAACAGCCGACCGCGCCCGCCCAGCGGCATCCCACCACCGGGATGCATGGATACGCTGTTCACGCAGCTGCAGCCCTTGTGCGCCAAGCCATACGCGGATCGCCCCGGACTCCGCAGTGGACACCACCTCGGCTCCCTGCGCCTGCCAGCGCCGGACCACGTCCCGGCGCGGGTGGCCGAAGCGGTTCTGGTGCCCGGCCGAAACCAGCGCCAGCCGGGCTGACACCGCCGCCACCCAGGGCGCGCTGGAGCTGCCGCCGCTGCCATGGTGCGGCACCAGCACCACATCCGCCTTCAGCGCCGCCGGAGACGCCCGCAGCAGCGCCTGTTCGGCCGGGCGGCCGATGTCCCCGGGCAACAGGACCCCACCATGCGCGCTGGCCACGCGCAGCACGCAGCTGTCCTCGTTTCCGGCCCGCTGGCTGCCGGCATCCGGGTGCAGCACCTGGAAGTCGACGCCGTCCCAGCGCCAGCGCAGGCCGCGCTGGCAGCGCCCGGCCCCGGCAATCGCGCTGCCCGGCGGCGCCAACAGGGGCAGCTCCGGCAACTGAAGGCGCAGGCTCGGCAGGTTGCCGGCATGATCGAGATCGTCGTGACTGATCAGCACGCGGTCGGGCCGTGCCTGCCCCAGCGCCCGCAATGACGGAACCAGGACCCGCTCACTGCCCTCACCCCCGATCGGCGGTCCCACGTCGTACCAGAGCGCATGCCGCGCGGTACGCAACAACACCGCCGTGCCCTGCCCGACGTCGTGTACCAGCAGCTCCAGCTCCCCCTCGGCCGGCCGCTCGCGAAATGGCCACAGCAGCGGCAGGCACAGCAGGAGGCCAGCCAGCCCGCCCCCGGCACCGCGTGGCAGCAGCCACCAGAACACGCCCAGCAGCGCCGCCGGCACTGCCCAGGCCGGTGCCTCGGCCAACCACCACATCGCCTGTGGATGCGCCGCCAGTGGCTGCAGGGCCTGCCAGCTGATTTCGAACAACCACGCCGCTGCACGCCACGCCCAGCACCCGGCGCCGTCATGCAGCACCTGCAGGGCGGTGCCCAGCAGTGACAAGGGCACCACCAGCAATGTCCACCACGGGATGACCGGCAGGTTCACCAGCGGCCCCAGCCAGGCGGTGCCACCGAACAAGGCGATGCCCAGCGGCAACAGGCCGACGCTGGCCACCCCTTGTGCGGCCAGGAACCCGCGCAGGTTGGCGACCACCCCACGCGGACGTCCCTGCGGCAGGCACCAGACCAGCCACAGGACGCCGCCGAAGCTGAGCCAGAAACCCGCGGACAGCACTGACAGGGGCGCCGGCAGCAGCAGCGCCAGCGCCGCCAGGGCAAGCCCCTGCACGAGACCCAGTGGGCGCCGCCCGCTGCGCGCCAGCGCCACCAGCCCGATCATCAGTGCGGTGCGCACGGTCGGCAATTCACCGCCGGCCAGCACCGCATAGCCCGCTGCGGACAGGGCCGCGGCGCAGGCCGTCGCCTGGGGGCGTGGCCAATGCCGGCCCAGCAGCGGGCACAGCCACCACAGCCCTCGGCACAGCAACGCCCCCAGTCCCGCCACCACCCCGACATGGAACCCGGAAATGGCCACCAGATGGGTCAGGCCCAGCGCCCGCAACTGATCCCAATCGGCGTCGGACAGGCCACGCGTATCGCCCAGGGCAAGCGCCTGCACGAAGCGCGCAGCCGGATGGGCCACCTGCACGGCGATGGCGGCGCTGGTGCGTTCACGCCATGCCGGCAGGCCATGTGCAGCCTGAAGCTCACGCGCACTGGCCGGCGCCCGCACCGTGCCGTTGCCGGCCACGCCGCGCAGCAGCGCATGGCGTTCACCGTCGAAACCACCGGGATTGATCCGCGAACGCGGCGCCCGCACGCGCAGGGCCAGATGCCACTGCGCGCCGGCCAGGACCTGATGGCGCCCACGCCCGGCGTCGGTGCCATCAGCGGCACGCCAGGCATCGTTCCAGGTGACCTGCAGGCGCTTGCCGCGCAGCGATGGCAGTTCGCTGTTCTCGCTGACCTGCAGCAGGAAGCGGGTGTGCGCGGCTCCATGGTCCGGCAGGTCGATGACCCGTCCACTGACCACCACATCCCGTGCTGGCTGGCCTGGCGGCAGCTGTTCCTGCATTGCCCAGTGCCCGTGCATCGCCGTCCATCCGGCGCCCAGCAGCACGACCGCGGGCAGGCGCCCCCGCCAACGCAGGCCCCACCCCGCCATGCCAAGCACGATCATCACCGTGCAGACCCACAGCGGCGGCAGCCGCGGCAGCTGCACGCAGGCCAGCGCCCCCAGTGTCAGCGCCGCAGCGGCGCCACTGCCCAGCAAGGGAGACGGGGAAAGCTGGACGGCCATGGGTCCAGCCTGCCGCTACCGGCGGCAGCTTGCCTATCGGGACTTGCCCCGCAAACGCGTCAGCGCCGGACGCTGCCGCGATGGAAATTGACCCGGAAGCTTGCGCCGCCTCCCGCAGCCTCACCGACACTGACCGAGCCACCGTGGTGCTGCACGATCTCTTTCACCAGGTGCAGGCCCAGGCCACTGCCGCTGCCCGCCGCGCGCAGGCGATGGAACGGCTCGAAGATCGCCTCGCGGTCGCTCACTGGAATGCCCGCGCCCTGATCGCTGACCTCCAGCAAGCCGCGCGCATCCAACCGCACGCAGATGGTGCCACGGCCACCACCGTGCACGATCGCGTTGTGCACCAGGTTGGCAATCACCCGCCCCAGCGCCAGACTGTCGCCGTGGATCCACACCGGCGATTCCGGCGCGTCCACTTCGAATCCATAGCCGGCGCCCACCACCAGCGGCGCCAGGTCTGCGGCGGCCTCACGCACCAGCAGCGCCAGGTCCAGCTGCTGCAATGCGCCGACATTGCGGTCAAGGCGCTGCAGATCGAGCAGGTGCTCGGCAACATTGCCCAGCCGCGCCACGTCGGTCAGCAACTGCGATTTCAGCTCACCCTGTGGCAGCTGCGCCAGGCGCGCCTGCACCACGGCGATCGGCACGCGCAGCTCGTGCGCCGCGTCGGCGAGGAACTTGTCGCGCGCGGCGTAGCCCTGCTGCACCTTGTCGATGGCATCGTTGAACGCTTCCACCAGCGGCGCCACTTCCGTGGAGACCAGCCGCGCATCCAGCCGAGCACCGGGTTGGCCGATGTCGAGTTCCTTGGCCTGCTGCGCAGAACGGCGCACACCGCGCATGGCACGGTGGATCACGGTCGGCATCACCAGCAGGGTGACCACGATCAGTGGCAGGAAGAACCACAGGCCGATCAGGCGCAGCACCATCAGCGCGCCATCCAGCAGCCCGCCCTTGGGCGCGCCACCGACCATCACGGTGATGCGGCGCCCGTCCTCGTTGCGGATCATCACCCGCGCCACGTCCAGGTAAGGGGGCACCAGCGAGCCCAGTTCCGTGGCGCCCACGGTCGGCAGCCGCGCCAGCATCGGCGCGTGGATCGCTGGGATGGTGCCGCGCTCCAGCCACATGCCCTTGTCATCCACCGCGGCGAACCAGAGATTTCCCCCGGCGTTGGCATCGAGCTTGTCCCAGCGCGCCTGGTCCAGCACCAGGCGGCCACCTTCGCTGTGCACCGCCTTGGCCACCGCCTCGGCAACGAACATGTCCATGCCCCAGGAGTCCTTGTCACCCCAGGTCAGGATCAACGCGACCACCGCGAACAGTACGGTGAAGGCCTGTGCCAGGAACAGGCGCCAAGCCAGGCCAAGGGTGATCGAACGGATCGGACGGGCCATCTCAGGCCTCCGCCAGCAGGTAGCCGACGCCCCGGATCACGTGGATCTCCACCCCCGCCCCGGCCTGCTGCAGCGCTTTGCGCAGCTTGGAGATATGCGCATCGAGCGCATTGGACTGGATCTCATCATCGAACCCGTACACTGCAGCCTCCAGGGCACTGCGGGTCACCGTGCGGCCCTGCCGCATCGCCAACGCCTGCAGCACCAGCACCTGCCGACGTGGCAATGCCAGGGGCTGGCCCTCCACCTGTGCCTGCAGCGATTCGAAATCGAACTCGAGCCGCCCCAGCCGCAGGCTCGGCGTCACCATCGCCGAAGGCCTGCGCGATACGGCGCGGATGCGCGCCATCAGTTCCTCGATCGCCACCGGCTTGACCAGATAGTCATCGGCACCGACGTCCAGGCCTTCGACCTTGTCCGACAGCGTGCCCTTGGCGGTCAGCATGATCACCGCCAGGTTCGGCCGCAGCGCACGCGCCGACGCGACGAATCCAGCACCATCGCCATCGGGCAACTGTCGATCGAGCAGCAGCAGCTGGTGCACCGGTTCGCGCAACGCGAGCGCGGCCTCGGCCAGGCTGCCGACCACATCGGCGACCACGCCCTGCCGCTCCAGGCCCGATTGCAGGGCGCGGGACAGATCAGGATCGTCTTCGACCAGGAGTATGCGCATCAGGGACTCGTCAACCGGAAACGCTGCCGATCATAGTGCCTGGGGCCATGGTTTTGCGCCCATGCATGCCAGCGGTTGCAGGCGCAATGTTCTGACAATGTTGCCCCTTCAGCATGCGCAGCCATCACCCGCAACGTGGCCGAACGATGCTGTCGCTGCCCCTGACAAGGACCCCCATGGCCTCCGTCTCCCCCACCGCAGAAGCCCACGCGATCCTGCGTGCACCGGACCTGGACAGCGCAGAACGCGCCTATCTGGGACTGATGCCCGACCTTGAACATGTGAATGCACTGGCCCGCCGTGCAGTGAGCCTGTCACGCGTTGCCGACGCGGCACGCGGCTATGCGTTGTCGATGACTCTGGTCGGACTGCGCCTGCAGGAGCTGGAGATGGGCGAGCCAACGGCCAGGGAACATCGCCAGGCCACCCTGCGCAGCCTGCGCCAGGCCTTCAGCGCCTGACAGCACCCGCACAGGCACTGCCGCCGCACCGGCGGCAGCGGGAGTGATCGGGTCAGCAGGACCCGCCACCCGGCAGGCCTGGCGCGGCGGCGTCATTCAGCGCAGCGTGGTCCACGCCAGCAGCGCGCACAGGATTGCGACCCAGATCACGGCCTTGAACGTGCCTTCCAGCATGTTGCCGCCGAACAGGCGTTCCAGGAGCGGATTGGGCCTCGACACCGGGACGTGATCACTCATGCGGCAGCTCCTTGCAGTAATGGCGCGTTTGCGCAGCAGCGCCGAGTCTACGCCTGCGCGGCCCGGATTCATCGCCATCTGCCTGCCTTTGGCGGCCCAATTCCCGCCTTCGTCGCAGGCCGGCTGCGATGCCCGGCCGACCCTGCCAGCCTGCACGCACTTTCCCGCTGGAGCACCGTGCCATGCCGATGCTTGCCCTGATCCTGCTGTTCTCCAGCCTGTTCGGCGACGGCTGCGGGCCCACCGAGGATGCCCTGCGCAGCCAGATCCTGCGCACCGAGGATCGGCAGGCCATGCATGAAGCGCAGCCCCTTCAGCTCTATCACCTGCGCCAGGACCGCGTGCTGCGGCTGGGCAGCCAGCAATCGCCAGACGACACTGGCGCCAGCCCTCATCCGGCACCGGCCCCGGTACGTGTGGCGCAGCTGTGGGAACGCGTCGACGGCCAGTGGCGCATCCAGCGTTCGATCAGCATTACCCACTGATTTCATGCCAATGAACCGGCACGGATGCAGCTTCGCGGGAACGCCAGGCTCGCCGGAACGAAAAAAGCCGGCCCCGGGGCCGGCTTTCATCGTTTCCACGGCTTCACCGGCAACGCCGGGAGCAGGTGGTGGGCGGTACAGGGTTCGAACCTGTGACCCCTACCATGTCAAGGTAGTGCTCTACCGCTGAGCTAACCGCCCGTTTTGCTTCTGCATTTCCGCGATTGCGTCGGTGCAGGCCGCGTATATTACGGATGCGGGCCGTGAAGCGCAACACTTTTGTGAAGATGATGCTGCACTGCCACGTTCAGCCCAGGCTGGCTTCCTTCAGCTGCCGGATCTGGTCACGCACCCGTGCGGCATCCTCGAATTCCAGGTCCTTGGCGTGCTGGTACATCTGCTGCTCCAGCGCCTTGAGACGGGTCGCCAGCTGCGCCGGAGACAGCGAACGATAGTCGGCCGCTTCTTCGGCCACACCCGCCCGGCCCTTGCCCTTACCCTTCTTGGCTTCCCTCTCGGCGGCATCCGAACGCGCGCCTTCAAGGACATCGACGATCGGGCGCGCCACCGAGCGCGGCACGATGCCATGTTCTTCGTTGTACTCGACCTGCTTGGCACGGCGCCGGTCGGTCTCATCGATCGCCGCCTGCATCGAGCGGGTGATCTTGTCGGCGTACAGGATCGCCTTGCCACGCACGTTGCGTGCGGCGCGGCCGATGGTCTGGATCAGCGAGCCAGTGGAGCGCAGGAAGCCTTCCTTGTCGGCATCGAGGATCGCCACCAGCGATACCTCGGGCATGTCCAGGCCTTCGCGCAGCAGGTTGATGCCGACCAGCACGTCGAACTTGCCCAGGCGCAGGTCGCGGATGATCTCCACGCGCTCGACCGTATCCACGTCCGAGTGCAGGTAGCGCACGCGGATACCGTGTTCGGTGAGGTACTCGGTGAGGTTTTCAGCCATGCGCTTGGTCAGCGTGGTGACCAGCACGCGGTCGCCCGCCTTGATGCGCGCGTTGGCCTCGCTCATCAGGTCGTCGACCTGGGTACCGACCGGCCGGATCTCCACCACTGGGTCGATCAGGCCGGTTGGGCGCACCACCAGTTCGGTGATCTCGTCACCGGCTTCACGCAGTTCATAGGGCCCGGGCGTGGCCGACACGTAGATGCTGCGCGGGCAGCGCTCCTCCCATTCCTCGAAGCGCAGCGGGCGGTTGTCCAGCGCCGACGGCAGGCGGAAACCGAACTCAACCAGGGTTTCCTTGCGCGAGCGGTCACCCTTGAACATGGCGCCGATCTGCGGGATGGTCACATGCGATTCGTCGATCACCAGCAGCGCATCCGGCGGCAGGTAGTCGAACAAGGTCGGTGGCGGCTCGCCGGCATTCTTGCCGGTCAGGTGCCGGGAGTAGTTCTCGATGCCGTTGCAGTAACCGACCTCGGCCATCATTTCCAGGTCGAACTGCGTGCGCTGGGCCAGGCGCTGCGCTTCCACCAGCTTGTTCTGCGCGTAGAGCTGCTCCAGCCGCTCCTTCAGCTCTACCTTGATCGTCTCGATCGCCGCCAGCACGCGCTCGCGCGTGGTCGCATAGTGCGTCTTCGGGTAGACCGTGAAGCGCTGCATGTTGCGCAGCGTCTCGCCGGTCAGCGGGTCGAACAGGGTGATCTTCTCGACCTCGCCATCGAACAGTTCGAGGCGCAGTGCTTCGCTGTCCGACTCGGCCGGGAACACGTCGATCACTTCGCCGCGCACGCGGAAGGTACCGCGCTGCAGCTCGTACTCATTCCGCGTGTACTGCAGCTGGGTCAGGTGGTTGATCAGGTCGCGCTGGTCGATGCGCTCGCCCTTGGACAGGATCAGGCGCAGTGAAAGGTAGTCTTCCGGCGCCCCCAGGCCATAGATCGCGGACACCGTGGCCACCACGATCGCGTCCGGGCGCGACAGCAGGGTCTTGGTCGCGGCCAGCCGCATCTGCTCGATGTGTTCGTTGATCGAACTGTCCTTCTCGATGAAGGTGTCCGACGACGGCACGTAGGCTTCGGGCTGGTAGTAGTCGTAATAGCTGACGAAGTACTCCACCGCGTTGTGCGGGAAGAACGCCTTGAACTCGCCATACAGCTGCGCCGCCAGCGTCTTGTTCGGTGCCATGATCAGCGTCGGCTTCTGAACGTTCTGGATGACGTTGGCGATGGTGTAAGTCTTGCCCGAGCCGGTCACGCCCAGCAGGGTCTGCTTGGCGATGCCGGCCTCGAAGTTGCTGGTCAGCTTCGCGATGGCGTTGGGCTGGTCGCCCGCCGGCGAATACGGCGAGACAAGTTCAAAACTGTCGCTCATGGTGTTGCCAGTTCCCGGGAAGGGTGAGTATACGGGGCGAGGAGTGACGGCCGGCTGAGGGGTTGCCGGGCAGACCCCTACGGGGATTCCCGATGGCGGCCGCACAGCCGGGCGCGGAGGCTGGATGCATGCGCACTGCCCAAGCCCCCTGCCCGCTCGGCCCCCGCTCTGCGCGGGGCGTGCACCTGACCGAACTGCTGGTGGTCGTCACTGTGCTGGCGGTGCTGCTGGCCGCGTCCTGGCCGGCGCTGCAGCCCCTGTTGCTGCGGCAACGCGCCGATGCACTGCAACTGACCCTGCATGCCAGCCTGTCCGGCGCACGCAGCGAGGCAGTGCGCAGACGGGAGCTGATCGGCCTCTGCGCCAGTGTCGACGGCCAGCACTGCAGTGACGACTGGAGCGCCGGCTGGATCATCTACCGCAGCGGCGACCAGCGCGGGGAGCCTGCCTCGCCGGAGGCGATCCTGAGCCACCAAACCGGGCGTTCGGACATATCGATCCTTGCCCAGGCCAGCAGCGGGCGCCCGCAGCTGTTCTTCCAGGCAGATGGACGCAGCCCGGGGGCCAATCTGACCCTGCGCATCTGCGCGGGCAACAAGCTGCATGGCGCATTGATCGTCAACAACGGCGGCCGCGTCCGAAGCGAGCGCGTAGATCGCGGCACCCCCCTGCTGAACGCTTGCGCAGAAAAACAAAAGCCGCGACTTCTCGCGGCTTTTGCAATATCTGGCGCCCGAAGTTGGACTCGAACCAACGACCCCCTGATTAACAGTCAAGTGCTCTAACCGGCTGAGCTATTCGGGCGGGGAGGCGCATTGTACTGATCGATTACAGGAAGATCAACACCTGTTTCACCAGCAGCTGGCAACGCCGCCGTCGGCCGTCTTGCGGTTGGCCTGGTCCACGCTCAACTTGCCACAGCTGTCCTTGGCCTGCGTGCCCTGCGGGGTGGCAGTGATGGTGAAGCTGGTGCCGTCGCCCTTGTAATCCAGGTTGTAGCGCGCAGTCCCTCCATCACGCGGCGACACCTTGGTCGGCAGTGCGTAGCCGGTGTAGGAGTTGTTGCTGGTGTGGTAGCGCTCCGCACGCTGCGCATACTCGGCCAGGTCCGCCTTCACCACGGCGCGATGCGATCGGCGCACGTACTCCTGGTAAGACGGAATGGCGATCGCCGCCAGGATGCCGATGACGATCACCACGATCATCAATTCAATCAGCGTGAAGCCGGCCGCGCGGCGAGGCATGGGAGTGTGCAACATGGGCGTGGATCCTCGCACTTGGGTTACTGGAGCTGGCGCCAGGACTGGCGACCGCACGGGTAAGGCAGATACAGCGACTGGCTGCCCGCAGCACCCACCGCCATCCAGCAGGAGCTGCCACCGGGCGGTGCCTTGTTGTCCGTCGGACGTGGCAACACCGACAGCGAGACGTCACGCACTGGCGCGGTTCCTCCTGTCTTCAATGCAATGGCCGCGGTGCCGGAGGCGGGTCGGCTGCCGGTCGGCGAGCCATAACGGACGTTCTCCAGCATCGGCAGGCCGCTGATCGACGACAACCCGAACAGCCAGTTCGAACCACTGGTCGAACAGCCGACCGTTTCCATGTTGGGTACATAGGTCGGCATGAAGACAATGCCACTGACCAGGATCGGGTTACCTACTGCGCGTTCACCGTTGCCGGCAGGCAGCTGGATCATCCAGCCGCGGGCGTTGGCCGGCGCCGCACCCGCGGTGATCTTGCGCTCATCAACGCCTGCAGCGGCGGCCGCGGCCGTGTACGGAACCAGGTTGGCAGCGGTCACCGTCGAGGTCACCGTCTTGCCCGACAGATCGTTCACGGCGTACAGCGCCTGCTGCGACTTGTCATCCTTGTCGCTGGTGAAGGAGAAGCTGCCGGTGCCGAAGTAAAGCATCACGCCGCCCGAAGGACCGGTCGCGGCGGTCATGCCACCGGTGATCGGCTGACGGTAGGTCCTGTTGGAGGAGTCCTGGGCAACCTGGCTGGTGAACATCGGCACGGTCAACGTGGTATTCGCACTGCTGGTCAGGTCGAACTTCCACACGGCGCCACGCTGATCGGCAGCATAGACGGTGTCGGCCAGGCCATCACGACCGCGCGCATCCTGGTTGGTACCGGTCCAACGATCGACAACGACCACATTGCCCAATCCGTTGTCACCGGAGATGCCAGCGCCCGAGGTACCCTCGACGGCTTCGATCATCCGGATGTCGCCACTGGCCATATCGACCACGAACAACACCGCCTTGCCGTTGGCGCTGCCGTAGCCATTACCAAAGATCGCCTTCCAGGCCACGCCGGTGCCACTCTTCACCGGCACGATCACCGGCTTGCCCAGCACGAAACCGATGTTGTTGCGCACCTCATCCCGCAGCGACGAATTGATGTCACTGATTTCCCACAGCACGTTGCCGGTGCCGAAGCTGCCCGGCGTGGTGACGTCCAGTGCGAACACCGAACGGCCACCCGCACCCGTGGTGCCTACCAGGCTGGTCTGCCAGGCGGTGCCGTTGAACGTATCGGACACCGTCACCGGACCATCGACGTAGTAACGATGACGGAAGGTCTGGTCGGCCGTGTCGGACTTGTAGGGGAACAGCAGGTTGGCCATGTGGCCCAGCGCCGTGGCCGGGATGTAGGCAAAGCTCTCCGTGCCACCGGTGCCGTCCTGCTTGGCGTCGGCCTTCATGCCGCCGTCGAAGGCGTGCAGCATGCCGTCATTGGCGCCGACATAGACCATGTACCGCTGCGACTTGGCCTTGGTGGCCAGGTAGTCCGTATAGCTCTTTGCGTAGGTGCCCCCGAGCTGGCGGTAACCGTAGTCGTCCAGCGGCGAGCTCACCACCGGCGCCGAATTGACGATGTCACCCAGCGGCGTGGTGCGGTCGCGATACTTGCCGCCGTTGCGGACTTCGGTCGAGCTGTCGGCACTGAGATAGTTGATGGCACTGGCCAGATCAGCCTTTATCGCCGTCAGCTTGTCGGTGGAGCACACCAGCATCGTCGCGTACTTGCCGTCAGGCTTGCTGCACAGGTCCTGCAGGCTGATGCGGGCGCTGTTGAAATCCACGGGCGAACCCAGCTTGTTGGCGACGATCCGGCGGCCGGACGATGTCAGGCGGCTGGAGGCTTCCCACACCTCGGTGAGCTCGGCCACCTGGTCGGCGTTGACCTTGACGCTGGACGCGGTCAGCTTGCTCGACCAATCAGTGCCGCTGTTGGTGATGTCATAACGCGGGGTGACCGCCAACGAGCCGGTACCGATGCGTGCACCACTGATACCGATCGTGCCTGAAGGCGACGCACCACCGGTGATCGAGGACAGTACCCGGCGCATGGCCTCGGTGACGTCGGCCGGCGTCTGCGCATTGATGAACTCACCACGGCTGTTGACGGCCGCGTGCCACAGTTCATCGATGACCGTACCGTCGTCGACATTCAGCGGGTTGCCGTTGCCAGCCCAGTTCGGCGGGTTCTTGTAGGGATCGTCGGTCGCTGCCTGGTTGACGCCATATATCTTGCCCTGCGCGCCCAGGGTCACGCCGTAGAAGTTCATGTGCAGGTCGGTCTGGCAGTCCAGGCGCTTCCAGTCCGGGCTGCTCTTGTCCAGCGAACTGCACTTGTCACTGACCGGCACCTGGCCGGCCGGGAAGCTGGTGCCGGTGCGCAGGGGTGTGCGGGCGCCGGCATAGGCCGCCGCCGCGATGTCGGCGATGGTATTGCTGTAGCCATCGGCGAACGGAATGGACGGCAGGTGCGTGGAATTCACCGAGTCCGCATCACCGAACGATCCGTTGGGTGCATTGCCGGAGTTGGTGTAGCCGTCGGTGAACAGCATGCCGCCATTGCGCTGGCAGGCCAGCTGCACGGGGGCGTCGGCATCGGTACGACGGAACTGGTCGACCAGATATTCAACCGCGCGGCGGTTGGGCGTGCCGCCATTGCCGGTGAGCGTGTAGATCTGCTTGTAGAGATCGGCACGATTGGTGACCATGTCATACATGGTCGCGTTGCTGAGCTTGTTGATGGTGAAGTAGCCCACGCGCATCGTATCGACGCTCACCAGCGCCGCAGTCGACGAACCGACGATCGCCAGCACGCGGTTGCGGTGGTACTGGAACCAGTTGGCAAAATTCTGGATCGCGGCGTTGTAGGCGGCCGGGCTCGAGTAGTTGCCCGGCTTGATCTGGTAGCGGCGCATGTCGCAGCTGGGACCACAGGCGCCTGCGATCAGCGGCCGGCTGGTATTGTCCGTCTTGTAGCCCGCCGGAGCCGGTGCCGCCGCAGGCAGGTAGAACGTGGCCGGGAAATAGGTCACCGCATAGGTGGTGCTGCTGGTGATGCTGGTCGCCGCAGTGCTCCAGCCACGACCGGTGTAGTAGGAGTTGCCGGTGCCGGACAGGTCGGGAATCCGCATACCGCTGACAAACTGGAACTGTTCCGCCGTCGTGGAACGGTCGGTCGTCATGTTGTAGACAGCATTGTAACCGCGCTGGGCCGAACGCGGATCGGCGCGGGTCTGGGTGATCGAGGCATTCGGCCACAGCGTGCCGTCGGCATTGGTCCACGGCCGGTAGGTCACTGCCGGATTGAAGTAACTGGCGTTGTAGACATGCGAACGCGCGAAACCGTAGATGTCCAACGGCGGAATGGCCCGGCCAGGTGAATATTCCTTGTTGAATTCCGCGTGCGGGTAAAGGTAGAGGTAACAGTCCACCGAGTTGTTGGCACACGCCGAGCCCACGCTGAAGAAGCTTCCGTCGTTGTTGAAGAAGCTGTTGGTGTTGCTGTTCCAGCGCATGCGGCCGTCACCACCGGGGAACATGCGCTCGAAGTTCATCGAACCCGAATCGTCCACCGCCATGATGAACGCCGGTGTCGCGCGGGTCTGCACGTTCATCGGCTCCTGTGCCAGCACGCCCTGCGCCTGTGCGGCAAACAAGGTATGCGCCAGATAGCCGCCAGCGGCCAACACGGCAAGGCCAACGCCTGCCAGGATCCTGCGGTTGCGAGTGTTCATGGGCTCCCCACCCTCACAGCTTGAATACGGTATCGATCGCCGCACGCGACGTCGCATCACTGGTGGTGTCACCGGCATAGGTCGTGATCTGGTAGACCGGTGTTGGCTTCTCCACCGACTTGCCCATGTCCAGCGCACCCTCCCCCTGGATGCAACCCTGGATCTCACGGACATAGATGGCCGGCTTGCTGCCTAGCTTGGTTTTCGCGACCCAGGCCGACGGATCGAAGCCGTCATCGCACTGCTGGCTGATGTCGGCGGACGCTACGGCCGGATTGGCACCGGCATCCTTGCGATTGGCGATGTTCTCCACCGCGTTCTCGGCGCTGCGTGCCGCGCCTTCGGCGTTCTGGAACGCCATGTTGGTCGCCCGGTAGCCGGCCGCCATGCGCTCCTGCATGCCGGCCACCTGCATGCCGATGACGCCCAGCAGGGCCAGCAGCACCAGCATGATCAGCGCGACGTAGAGAACGGCACCCTGCTGTCGTGCCTGGGCAACGAAGGGACGGCGTCGGGAGGAAGGATGAGTGCGCATGGTCGTCAGTTCCCGAACAAGCGGTTGCGCAGCGCAACGGACGCTTCATAGGCGCCCCGATGGCGCTGGTCGTAAGGATCGGCCGGGGCAAAGCCCACCCCGAGGATGGCCGGATAGGTGGCCGCGCTGCCCGGCGCCTCGGCCGACGCACGCTGCGGGCTGCGCGCCAGCAGGCCGACCTGCACCATGCCGACGCGGCGCCACTGCCCTGCGGCGGTGGCATCGGTACCGGTGCTGACCGCACTGGCCACGCGCTGGTCGACGATGCGACCGGTCGGCGGCGTGGGCAGGGCGATATCCGGGGTGGCATCCAGTCCGTACAGGAACTGCATGTTCTCGATGCCTTCCACCAGCTCCTCGCCATCGGCGTAGCCGCCGGCGCCATTCGCGCGTGCCCGGTAAAGCGCCGGCTCGCCATTGGGATTGGTCGCGATGTAGTACGCCATGCCATCGGCGCGATACAGCATGGTCATCGCGTTGTTGATCGAATAGTTGCTCAGGTCGACCTTGTCCACCTTCACCGTCGAACCGCTGATGGTGGCCGGGAACACGTCGGCACGGGTGCAGTCGGCTATGCCGAAGACCGTCGGCGCACCTGCGGCGTTGGCCTTCAGCCGGGCCATGCCATCACTGGAGACGGTCAGCGTGGTCGCGCCCGCGGCCACGGAGATGCCGGTCACCACGGCCCCTTCCGGACTCATCAGGCGCAGCACCAGGATGTCGCTGCCCGGCAGTGGCGCCGGCTTGAGGTTGGCGATGCTCTTCGGCACCGACTGCGCCGCGCTCCACGCGCGGCCCAGGGTCAGGGTGGCGCCCGGCGCCGTACCTGCTGCCTCATACCCCTGCACCGGAACCGAGAAATCCTGCGGGTCGCCACTGCCCGAGCTGATGCCCAGGTGATAACCGACATCGCCGGTGTTCTTGACGACATGGGCCTGGTCGTTGACGCAGCCGAAGTGGCCGGCCATGCGCAGGTCACGCTGCAGGAAATCCAGCGCGAAGCGCGCGTTCTCCTGAGTACGGGCCGCACCTTCGGACAGGCGCGATGCCGCACGCGAGGCGATGAAGATCTGGGTGACGCCCAGCATCAGGACCAGGCCGATGACCATGGCAATCATCAGTTCGATCAGCGACAGGCCTCGGACGCGCGAAATTGGACTCATGGGCATGTTCACAGGAAGGTCGTCAGGCCGAAGGTGGTAAGGCTGTCGGGGTCCTTCGGATCCCAGCGCTGGTCACCCCAGCTGATGGCCACGGTGACCTCGCCGGTGCTCTGCACGAAGGTCACCTGCGCGCTGGCCTTCTCGCCCAGCGTACGCGCGACCTCGCACTGCCAGCGTGCCACGTTCGCCTGCGGCGTCACGGCAGCGCCAGTGGGCCAGGCACAGGCCCCGCTGGGCTTCACCGAGCCGGCCGAGAACGAGGCCGAGGAATAGGCGCCACCGGCCAGGGTGTCGGTGCGCTGCGCGCGCATCAGTTCGATCAGGTCGTTGGCCAGGTTGGTCGCCTGGGTACGGTAGTTCGCGCTCTGCACGAAGCGGACGTTGGTGGTCTGCAGCAGGGCGAAGCCCAGCAGCCCGAATGCCAGGATCAGCACCGCCACCATCACTTCGATCAGGCTGAAGCCCCCCTGCGACGAACGCGGGCGGGCCAGGTTGCGGCGGCTCATGAGCAGGTTCCCTTGGTCACCCGGACCTGGCCGGATTGGTTGATCGTCAACGTGCTTTTCGATTCGCCGGCCTTGCACGCATCCGGCGACAGCACCAGCGTCTGATCGGCGACCGCCCTGCGCCGGCCGCGCCCGTCGAAGGCGATGACCGCGCCCGGCGGGCCAACTACGCTCAGCTGCGGATTGCCCTGTGAAAAGCGCAGCGCGACGTCATTGCTGCCCATCTGGCCGTCGCCATCCAGGTCCGACCAGGCCAGTACCCCTTTGGACCAGTCGCCGTCACAGGCTTTGCCATCGGCGCTGCCACAGACGCCGCCACCGTTGCTGTTGCGGATGCCTTCGCTGCGGGCCAGGTTGGCCAGCGCGATCAGCTCGTTGTTGGCGGTCGCCAGCCGGTTCGAGCGGATCATGCCGCGGAAGCTCGGGTAGGCGATCGACGCCAGGACCACGAAGACGGCCAGCGTGACCATCAGTTCAACCAGCGTGAAGCCGTTTTGCCGGCGCAAAGACATTGGACGCTCCCCAGCGTGTTGGTGGCCACGATGGGCCATCGCCCCGCCACCGGCAAGCGGCGGCAGGATGAACGGTCAATCCGGGGCGACGGGCGTCAAAGGCTTGACGACCCGTCCTCCCCTGCCAGTGCCGGCGCGATCCCCATCACGCCGGCCCGGGTTCAGGCCAGCACCTGGTAGCAGGGCTGGTACTCGCCGGAGATCTTCATCCGGCGCTGCTCGACGAAGGCGCGCAGCAGCGCATCCAGCGCCTGCATCATGTCCGGGTCACCGTGGATCTGGAACGGCCCGAACTGCTCGATGCGGCGCATGCCGTCTTCCTTCACGTTGCCGGCGACGATGCCCGAGAACGCGCGGCGCAGGTCGGCCGCCAGCGCGTGCGGGGCACGCCCGTGGTGCAGGTCCAGCGCCGCCATCGCTTCGTGGGTGGGTACGAACGGCTGCTGGTACTCCCACGGAATCTCGATCGACCAGTTGAAGAAGAACGAGTCCTTCTGCGCCAGGCGGTGCTCGCGCACGCGCTTGATGCCGGTGGCCATCTTCTTCGCAACCGCCACCGGGTCGCCGATGATGATCTCGTAGCGCTCGGCAGCCGCATCGCCCAGGGTCAGGCGAATGAAGCGATCAATCTGCTCGAAGTACGGTGCCGCTACCGTCGGGCCGGTCAGGATCAGCGGGAACGGCAGGTCCCTGTTCTCCTCGCGCAGCAGGATGCCGAGCAGGTACAGGATCTCTTCGGCGGTACCGACGCCACCGGCGAACACGATGATGCCGTGCCCGATGCGGACGAAGGCCTCAAGGCGCTTCTCGATGTCCGGCATGATCACCAGGTGGTTGACGATCGGGTTCGGCGACTCGGCGGCGATGATGCCCGGCTCGGTCAGGCCGATGTAACGCGTCACGGTACGGCGCTGCTTGGCGTGGGCGATGGTGGCACCCTTCATCGGGCCCTTCATCGCACCCGGGCCACAGCCGGTGCAGATGTCCAGGCCGCGCAGGCCCAGTTCATAGCCCACCTGCTTGGTGTACAGGTATTCGTCGCGCGAGATCGAGTGTCCGCCCCAGCACACCACCAGGTTCGGATCACCCGGATTGAGGATGCGCGCGTTGCGCAGCAGGCCGAACACCGCGTTGGTGATGCCCTCGGATGACTCCAGCTCGGCCGCGTAGGCCGGGCCCATTTCGATGGCCATGTAGGCCAGGTCGCGCACGACGGCGAACAGCAGTTCGGCGACACCGCGGATGATCTCGCCGTCGACGAAGGCCATCGCCGGTGCGTTGACCAGATCGATGCGCACGCCGCGATCCTGCTGCGCTACCTGGATGTCGAAATCAGGGTAGAGATCGCGCGCGGCGCGCGGATCGTCCGAGGCGCTGCCGCTGGTCAGCACGGCCAGCGCGCAGCGGCGCAGCAGCTCATGCATGCCGCCGGCGGAGGCATCGCGCAGGCGTGCCACCTCGGCCCGCGACAACACATCCAGCCCACCGCGCGGGTAGATCCGGGCATCCTGCACCGGCAGTGCACGGGCCGATTTTTCGTTCGTGGTCATATCCAATTTTTCGCTTCCTTCAAGGTTTCCGACTGTACTGCCGCCCCCTTAAAAAGCAAAACGGCCGGGAAGCCCGACCGTTGGATGTGTACCGCCCGCGTCCGCCATTTCGGGACCGCATCGGCGGCGTTGGCACCGCGCATATTTCTGGATGCTACGCCGTTGCCCCACGCCCTGCAAGAACTTTCGCCTGAACGGAAAACGGCCGGGTTTCCCCGGCCGTTTCCACTTACCACTTCAAGCGCTGATGGATCAGAACTTGTACTTCAGGGTCAGCTGCATCGACCAACGCGACACGGCGGTGTTGCCCTTGTCGTTGTTGTTTTCCTGGATCGCAGAGCTGTCGGCACCGGTGAACGAGTACACGTACTTGCCGGTGGCCGGATCGATACCCGCGTAGTTGGCAACGCGGCGGGTCGAGTAGAAGCCGTAATCGTCGATCAGGCCCCACTTCTTGTTCAGCAGGTTGCCGACATTCATGATGTCCAGCGCGATCTCGCCCTTGTGGCTCTTCACGAAGCCCGGGAACTCCTGGCTGATGCGGACATCGAAGGAGTTGATCCACTTGGCGCGATGCCGGTTGGCCGGAACCACGCTGCCGCGGTAGGCATCCAGCTCCGGGTTCTGCGCCAGCCAGTCGAAGAACGCCTTTTCCATGGTCGCGCCGCCAGTGAACAGCACGTCGCCCGGGCCCTTCGGCACGTAGAACAGATCATTGGTGGTAGCACCGTCGCCGTTGGCATCGTTGTAGAAGATGTAGCTGTACGGACGGCCCGAGCGACCTTCGTAGAACAGGCCGACGCGGGTGGCGTTGTCACCGAAGAAGTTGTGCTTCCACTCCAGGGTGCCGGTGATGCGGTCCTTGAGCGCGTAGCGCGAGTTGTAGGCCACGTCTTCGTTGGAGTTGAAGATCAGCGTGTTGTTCCAGTTCGAGGTGTTCTGCGAGCTGGACAGCGGGCTGACTTCCTTCGACTGGGTATAGGTGTAACCCAGCGACCAGCCCCAGTTCTCGGTCAGCGGCTTGGCCAGCGAGAAGGTGGCCTGGGCGCCACGGCCCTTGTCGGTGTTGCGCATGACCAGCACGTCACCCATGTCACTCGGGCGATTGGCACGGTCGACCGCACCGTTGGTGCCAGTGGTCATGCCCAGGTCCCCGCGGGTGTTGGCCGGGTTACGGCCCTGCGGGTTCCAATAGATCGCGCGGCCATCCGGACCGGTAACGGTCGGCGCGCCAATGTCCAGGCGGTCGAAGTAGATGCCGTCCTTGACCTTGGTCACCAGCAGTTCGGCCGACGCCACGATGCCGTACCACGGCAGTTCATGGTCGAACGCCAGGTTGGCCTTCCACACCGACGGCAGGCGGGTGCCCGGCGCGATGATGTCCACGTTCTGGCGCGCAGTCGCCGGGCCACCTGCCGGGATATACGGATTGTTGCCGTCCGGAGTGAAGGAGCCGACCGGCGGATTGCGCTGGTCATACTCGATGTAGTTCAGGCCGGTGTTCTGGTAGGCACCCGCAAGCCACACATTCGGGGCGGCGCCACCGAACAGGCCCACGCCACCGCGCAGCTGGGTCGGACGCTCGCTGTCGAAGGTGTAGTTGAAGCCAACACGCGGCTGCACCAGGTTCTTGTCGACCAGCTTGGTGTTGTTGAAGCCGTACAGCTGCTCGATGCGCGGGTTGTACAGGCGCTGGCTGCTGAAGTCAGGCATGTCCACGCGGACGCCGAACATCAGGCTCAGGTTGTAGTTGATCGCCCAGGTGTCCTGCACGAACACGCCGGTGTTCTTCAGGGTGAAGTCGGCCGGGATGTCGCTGCGGCTGCCATCGGCACGCGGCGCACGCAGCTGGTAGCGCGCAGCCCTGCCTGCCAGGAAGTCGTTGACGCTGTTGAATTCGTAGACGCCGTTGAGGTTGCGGCCATAGAAGTTCATCAGCTCGTTCTTCGAGTAATCGAAGCCGAACTTGACGGTGTGGTCACCGATGTACCAGGTACCGGCACCAAAGGCGCTCAGCTCCTTCGACTCGACGATGTTGACATGGGTGTTCTGCTCGGTACCGACGTACAGCGAATCATTACCCGAACGGATGCGGATCTGCGGCATGTCGACCAGCGGAACGCGGTTGGCCGAGTAATCCTTGTGCGAAACCTTGAATTCGGTCGAGAAGTTCTCGGACCAGTCGCTGAACAGTTCACCCATCCAGGTTTCGTATTCGGTCGGCTGCTGGTACCAGAAGTTGCTCAGCGAGATGGCGCTGCTGCTGACCTGCGGGAAGCGAACGACGTTCTGCTCCATCTTGTTGTAGCGCAGGGCCGCACGGTGGTTCTCGTTGATGTTCCAGTCCAGCTTGACTGCGTACTCTTCGATCTCGGTCTTGCTGTTCGGCGCCGACAGGCTGCCCGGGTCATAGCCCAGATTACCCAGGTAGTTCTGGACATCAGTGATGTCCTTCTGGGTGATCGTGCCCTTGCCGATCGGCGTATCGCTCAGGCTGATGCCGGCGGCCGAACGCTCGTACTTTTCATAGTTGGTGAAGAAGAACAGCTTGTCCTTGACGATCGGGCCGCCGAAGGTCATGCCATAGGTCTTCTCGTCCTCGAAGCCGTTGAAGTCCTGGCGGTCACCTTCCAGGCGCGAACGGACCATGTCCTTGTCGCGGTAGGAGCCGTACACAGTGCCGTGGAATTCATTGGTACCCGACTTGGTCACGGCATTGATCACCGCACCAGTGCCACCGGCGATGGTGGTGTCGTAGTTGGCCAGGTCGATGTTGATTTCCTGGATGGCATCCATCGACACCGGCTGACGCTCGGTCGGCAGGTTGTTGGAGCCCAGGCCGAACGGATCGGAGGCGCTGATGCCGTCGATGCGGATGGCGTTGTAACGGGTGTTCTGGCCACCCGCCGAGATCGCGCCGTCTGCCTTGCTGACCTGCGAGATGCGCGGGTCGAGACGGACGTAGTCCTGGATGTTGCGGTTGGCCGACGGCAGCGCATCCATCGTTTCGCGGGTGACGTTGGTACCGGTGCCCATCTTGTTGGCGCTGAACAGGTCCAGGCCGCCGGCGGTGGCGACAACGTTCACCGCGTCCAGGTTGGTCGCAGCCAGGTCACCGCCCAGGTTGGCGTTGACGGTGTTGACCTGGTTCAGGTTCAGGTAGACACCTTCTTCGGTCTTGGTGCCTTCACCGGACTTGGTGATGGTGATGGTGTACGGACCACCCACGCGCAGACCGCGCGCGTTGTAGCGGCCCGACGCATCGGTGGTGGCACGCGAAACAGTGCCCGACTCGGTGTGGGTGATGGTGACTTCAGCGCCGGCGACAGGCTGGCCTGCGGCGGACATCACCTGGCCGCCGACACCGGCAGAGGTGCTCTGGGCGAAGGCGGGAGCGGCGGCAAGTGCAGCCACGAGACCAAGGGTAAGCTTGGACATCCGGAGTGGGTGGGTCATTTTTCGGTAGCCTCGATGCGAGTTGGCGATGGCGGAAAAAAGCGCATCCAAGCAGCCCTGCGGGTGGCTGATCGGAGAGTTATCTGGGGTTCCCTACCGCTCGGCTGAAGGCAGCCCTAACGGTTAACACTAGATTAACACGCTACGCCATCAATGTGACGGTTGTGCGACAAACGGCACCGGTTCGCAACGCAATCGTGACGGGTTCTTCACTCCATCTTCCCACAGGACTCACCTTTCCCGAGGCGTCTCACCGGCATCGAGAATCTGCCCGCGCCAGGCGCTACCAGCGGCGGACAGCAGGGTCACCGCAGCGGCCGCCGCGGCTTCCGGGCCTTGCGCAGCCGGGTCCTGGTCCACGGAATAGGCGCGGGCCCGAAGCGCCGTGCGCAGGGGGCCGGGGTACAGGCCGCTGACCCGGATGGGACTGCGGCCCAGTTCATCGTGCAGGCTGGCGATCAGGCCACGCAGGCCGTGCTGGGCCACGCCATACCCCCCCCAATAGGCCTGCCCCACCCGGTCGGGGGCATCGACCGCGAACACCAGAGCGGCATCCTCGCGTTGCCGCAGCAGCGGCAGGCAGGCCTGGGCCAGCCAGGCCGGCGCGGTCAGGGTGACATGGACCGCACGGGCGAAACTGGCCGGGTCAGCCAGTTCAAACGGAGTCAGCCCGGGGAAATGCGCGGCGCAGACCAGCAGTCCATCCAGCCGCCCCAGCTCGCGCTGCAGGGCCTGGGCCAGTTCGGCATAGTCATCGGGGCTGGCGCCTTCCAGGTCCAACGGGTACAGAAGCGGTTCCGGACCGACCGCCTGGACCTGGGCATAGACCCGGTCCAGCCGGCGCGGCTTGCGTCCCAGCAGGACCACGGTGGCACCGGCTGCGGCTGCGGCGACCGCCGCGGCACTGCCCAGCCCTCCCCCGGCGCCGGCGACCAGTACGACGCGATCCTGCAACGGGCGGCCATCGATCGCCCCGTCAGTCGGTGACGTCGACGGCCAGGCACTCATCCCTGGGTCGCCTCTTCGACGATGCGCTTGAGCTCGCCGGATTCAAACAGTTCCATGACGATGTCGCAGCCGCCGATCAACTCACCGTTGATGAACAGCTGCGGGAAGGTCGGCAGATTGGAAAAGCGCGGCAGGTTGGCGCGGATCTCCGGCTCTTCGAGCACGTTGACAGTGCGCAGGGTGACGGCGCCGGCTGCCATCAATGCCTGCACGGCGCGGCTGGAAAAGCCGCACATCGGGTATTGCGGGGTGCCCTTCATGAACAGCACGAGCGGGTAACGATCGACCTCGGCCTGGATTTGCTGCATTACCGCCACAACCACACTCCTTGCTTCGCCGGACAAACCGACCGTGATGGTCGGCTAGACTGCCCACGGTAGCCGCCATTGTAAGCGGATGGAACAGGCTACCGCCGTCCCCTGGCCACGAACCTGTCCATGCCCGTCGAATTGCCTGCCCTGCCCTACCTCCCCGGCTCCCTGCAGCCCCACCTGTCCGCGCAGACCGTTGAGTTGCATCACGGCCGCCACCACCGCGCCTACGTTGACGCGGTCAACGCCGGCACTCTCGGCACCGAGTGGGAGGAGGCGTCACTGGAAGAGATCGTGCGCCATGCCCAGGGCACGCTGTTCGATGCGGCCGCCCAGGCCTGGAACCACGGCTTCTATTGGCAGTGCCTGCGCCCGCGCGGCGGCGGCGAGCCGCAGGGCCGGCTGGGCGAGCTGGTCAAGCGCCAGTTCGGTGATGCGCAGCGCCTGCGCGAGGAATTCAACCGCACCGCGCTGGGCCTGTTCGGCTCGGGCTGGGTGTGGCTGGTGCAGCACCCCGGTGGCCAGCTCGGCATCCAGGCCACCCGCAACGCCGGTACGCCACTGACCGGCGAAAGCACCCCGCTGCTGTGCTGCGATGTCTGGGAGCACGCCTACTACACCGATTACCAGAATGATCGCGCGCGTTACCTGGATGCCTTCTGGCAGATGGTCAACTGGGAGTTCGCCGAAAGCCAGCTGCGCTGACTGCCTGTAGAGCCGAGCCCATGCTCGGCTGGCCGGACAGCAGCCGAGCATGGGCTCGGCTCTACAGATGAAGCTTCACGCGTTCTCGTGCGCGGCCACCGCGTCCATCACCCGCGCCGAATACACCAGCGCGGCGCCGGCATTGAGCGACACCGCCACGCCCAGTGCTTCGGCGATTTCCTCGCGGCTGGCGCCATGCTTCAGCGCAGCGTCCACGTGCACGGTGATGCAGCCGTCGCAGCGGGTGGTCACCGCCACCGCCAATGCGATCAGCTCACGGGTCTTGGCATCCAGGTGGTTGGTCTGGGCACCGGCATTGGCCAGGGTGGCGTAGCCCTTGACCGTGTCCGGCGAGAGCTTGCCGATCTCGCCGATGCGGCCCTTCAGTTCCTTGCGGTAGGCATTCCAGTCGAGCATGGTCGTGACTCCTGTGAAAGGAGCTCCACGCTACCACCGGCAATGGTGCGCCGATGCCTGCACCGGCGCGCCACACCGTTGCAGGCATACAAGGTTGTGCCGGCCATTGGCCGGCACGCCCGGGCTCAGCGGTTGCGCAGCGCGTGCACTGCCGGCGCTACCTGGGCCTGGCGGTCCAGCTCCAGGCCGACCTGGTCCAGCGCATCGGCCAATGCAGCGGCATCATCGTCGCGCAACGTGGCGTGGCCGACCTTGCGACCTTCGCGCGGCTCCTTGCCGTAATCGTGCCAATGGCCACTGGGCTGACCCAGCACCGGCGCCGGATCGGGCATCTCGCCCAGCCAGTTCAGCATGCAGGCATGGCCGAGCATGCGGGTGCTGCCCAGTGGCAGGCCCAGCACGGCACGCAGGTGATTCTCGAACTGCGAGGTCTCGCTGCCTTCGATGGTCCAGTGGCCGGAGTTGTGCACGCGCGGTGCCATCTCGTTGGCCAGCAGTTCGCCGTCGCGACAGAACAGCTCCAGTGCGAACACGCCCACATACTGCAGGTGCTCGGCGACGCGGCGGGCATAGCCGATCGCTGCCTGCTGCTCGGCGTCGGACAGCACCGCTGGTGCCACGCTGGCCGACAGCACGCCGTCGACATGCCAGTTGCCGGTGACCGGCCAGGCTTCGAAGCTGCCATCGCGGCCACGCACGGCCACCACGCTGACCTCGCGTTGGAAGGCCACGAAGCCCTCCAGGATCAGTCCGGTGCGCTCCACCTGGGCACCGAGCGCATCCCATGCGGCGTCGATGTCGGCTTCGCTGCGCAGGCGGAACTGACCCTTGCCGTCGTAGCCGAGGCGGCGGGTCTTGAGGATGCACGGCAGGCCGAACTCAGCCGCCTTCGCCGCCAGCTCGTCGCGGTTACGGATGTCGGCGAAGGCCGGCAGCGGAATACCCAGCTGCTGGAACAGGGTCTTCTCGCTCAACCGGTCCTGGGCCACCGCCAGCGCGGCCGGCGGCGGATAGACCGGCACGCGGTCGGCCAGGAACTGTGCACTGTCGGCAGGTACGTTCTCGAAATCGAAGGTGACCACATCGACCTTGGCGGCGAAGTCCGCCAGGGCCTGGCGGTCATCGAAGGCGCCCACGGTGAGCGGCGCCAGCGGGCCGCTGCAGGCGTCGGCGGCCGGGTCGTACAGTTCGAAGCGAAGCCCCAGCGGCGCACCGGCCAGGACCATCATGCGGGCGAGCTGGCCGCCGCCCAGGATGCCGACGGTCAGGCTCATTGGCGCGGATCGTCGTGGGCCATCACGTCTTCGGTCTGGCGTGCACGGAAGGCATCGAGCGCCTGGCCGATCGCCGGCTGGTCGCTGGCCAGCATCGCCGCCGCGAACAGCGCGGCGTTGGAGGCGCCGGCGTTGCCGATGGCGAAGGTGGCGACCGGGATGCCGGCCGGCATCTGCACGATCGACAGCAGGGAATCCATGCCGTTGAGGGCCTTGGACTGCACCGGCACACCCAGAACCGGCACGGCGGTCTTGGCCGCGATCATGCCTGGCAGGTGCGCGGCCCCGCCGGCACCGGCGATGATCGCGCGCAGGCCACGCGGGCCCGCCTGCTCGGCGTAACTGAACAACACATCCGGCGTCCGATGCGCGGACACCACCTTCACTTCGAACGGAACACCCAGGGCTTCAAGCTTCTGGGCGGCGTGCTGCATGGTTTCCCAGTCGGAACGGGAACCCATGACGATGCCGACAAGCGGCGCGATCGGGTTGGGGGTCATTGGCCGTCACCTGCCTTAAAGACGTATTCTAGCCGTCTTCCACGCAAGACGAAGAACCATGGATCGCAAGCTGCTCGACCTGCTGGTGTCCCCGGACACCCGCCAGCCCCTGTCCCTGCTGGATGGCAAGGGCCTGGAAGCCCTCAACAAGGCCATTTCCGCCGGCACGGTGACCAAGGCCGATGGCAACCCGCTGGCGCAGCCGCTGCGCGAGGCGCTGGTCAGCCGTGACCGCAAGCAGGTGTTCCGCGTCGACGACGGCATCCCGGTGCTGCTGGTCGAGGAAGCCATTCCGACCGCCCAGATCGCCGACTTCCCGACCGCATGAGCACGCTGCCGACGCCGGATGCGGCCGTTGTCGCCGCCGATGTCGCGCGCGCACTGGCCGAGGACCTGGGCAGCGGTGACGTCACCGCCGCCCTGCTCCCCGACCAGGCCGACAGCGCCTACCTGCTGTGCAAGCAGGATGCGGTGATCGCCGGGCGGCCCTGGTTCGACGCCACCCATCGCGCGCTCGACCCTGACGTGCGCATTGAATGGCACATCGCCGAAGGCGATGCCGTCACCGCCGGCACCGTGCTGGCCCTGCTGCACGGGCGCAGCCGCAGCCTGGTCAGTGCCGAGCGCACATCGCTGAACTTCCTGCAGACGCTGTCCGGCACCGCTACCACCACTGCCCGCTACGTGGCTGCGGTGGCCGGTACCGGTACCCGCATCCTCGACACCCGCAAGACCCTGCCCGGCCTGCGCCTGGCACAGAAGTACGCGGTGCGCTGCGGCGGCGGCGAGAACCACCGCTTCGGCCTGTACGACACGGTGATGCTGAAGGAGAACCACATCCGTGCTGCCGGTTCGCTGGCCGCGGCGGTGGCCGCCGCACGCCGGCAGTGGCCTGCGCTGCCACTGGTGGTCGAGGTCGAAGACCTGGCACAGCTGCGCCAGGCGCTCGAAGCCGGCTGCGAACGCATCCTGCTGGATGACTTCAGTCCCGACCTGCGCCGCGAGGCGGTGCGCATCACGGCCGGACGCATTCCGCTGGAAGTCTCCGGCAGCGTCGGCCTGGGCGGCCTGCGCTCGATCGCCGAGGATGGCGTCGATTGCATCTCCATCGGCGGACTGACCAAGCATGTGCAGGCCATCGATCTGTCGTTGAAGCTGGGCCCGCCGCCGGCTTGAGGCCTACGCGACCTTGTGGGGCCGAGCCCACGCTCGGCGGCTTCTCGATCTGCGGCGCACCCGGCACCCGCTTTGCGCGATGAGCCGAGCGTAGGCTCGGCTCTACACGACCCGGGCGCCTTCACGGCTCGGCTACGCCAGCCTCTGCGACGCTGCGGGCATCCCCCACAGGAGCCGCGCATGCGCCGGATGCTCTTGCCTGCCTGTCTGCTGCTCGCGGCAGCCCCCTTGTCCGCCGCAGCCGCTGAAGCCTGCGATGTCCCTCCCCGCTTCGGCCTGAGCCCCTTGGCGGTGGCCATCCGCAATACCGCCTGCAACGAGCACCGGCTGTGGTTCCGGCCCTTCATCGATCGCGATGGCCGCGCGGCGAGTCTGAGTGTCACCGAGGCCGAGAACGAACACCTGGCCGACAACGGGCTGATTGCCTGGCAGCGCGTGGCCGGCTACTGGCGCAACAGCGGCACGCTCAACGCGATGGGCAGCATCGCCGGTGCCAGCAGCTGCGTGGCACCGCTGGGTACGCGCTACACCGACAGCGACTGCCGCGCCTTCCTGATCGACAATCCGTGGTCGGCCGCTTTCATTTCCTGGGTGATGGTGCAGGCCGGCGTTCCCGGCTTCAACACGTCGCCGCGCCACATCGACTACATCCGTGCCGCGTACCAGGGCGGCCCCTCGGGCGTGCCGTACCGGCTGGTCGACCCGGCCACGGCCAAGCCCGCGCCAGGCGATCTGCTGTGCTTCCTGCGCGACCGCAGCAGCACGCTCAGCTACAGCGGGCTGGTGCAGGCGCTGGGCAACGGTTCGGTGGGCCACTGGAAATCGCATTGCGAAGTGGTGGTGGCTGCCAACCTGGGGGGCGACCAGACCCTGTACCTGGTCGGTGGCAACGTGATGAACACCGTGGCGATGCGGTTGCTGCCGCTGGACCGCACCGGGCTGATCAAGCTGCCCCCGGCACGCGAACGCAACAGCACCGGCATCGACCCCAGCTGCACGCCGGGCCGCGAGGACGAATGCAGCTTCAACCGCCAGGACTGGGCGGCCCTGCTGCAGCTGACCGCGACATCACCCGTGGTGATGCCCTCGCCAACTGCCACACCAATACAGACCGCTCCGGCGCCGCAACCGGTGATCGTGCCCGCGCAGCCAGTGCCCGACGAACCACAGCCGCGGCGGTGAATGCAGCGCTTGATCCAGCGCGCATTCGCCGCCATCTTTGCCGGATCCACCTCTGACGGCTGACGCCATGCCTACCCTGCTGCTGTTGCTGATTGCCGGCGGAATCATCTACTTCTTCTGGAACGCCGCACGCTCGGCCGCCGAGCGCGCGGTCGAGCTGGGACGCAACGCCTGCCGCGCCGCCGACGTGCAGTGGCTGGACCAGGCGGTGCACGCCACCGGCCTGCGACTGTCGCGTGGTGAGGATGGCCGGCTCGGTTTCGAGCGCACCTTCAAGTTCGAGTATTCCTACGATGGCATCGATCGCCACGTGGGCCGCATGGTGCTGCGTGGCGACCAGCTGATTTCGTTCACCGGCCCCGGTGCCGCGCGGATCAGCCAGATCCGGCCGGATGCGGAGGATGCCGAGGATGCCTAGGGTTTGAAGATGTGCCGGCCAACGGTCGGCACCCACCGCCAGACGGGCAAAGGAAAACGCCGCCCATCGGGCGGCGTCGGAATGGTTACTTGACCACGCGCAGGTTCGGGCGGCCCTTCGGCGGCGGGCTGGCCGGCGGCGTATCGTCCGGCGGCGTGCCTTCCTCGTGCAGCAGCTCATCGCTGGTCGGTGCGGTTTCGCTGCCCGGAATGTCATCCGGCAATGCCATGCCCTGCCCGGTCTCGCGGGCGTAGACCGCCAGCACGGCGCTGATCGGCACCTGCACCGGGTAGCTGGTTCCGGAGAAGCGGGCCGAGAAGCTCACCATTTCGTTGTCGATCATCAGCCGCACGACAGCACGTTCGGCGATGTTGAGCACGACCCGGCCATCCTTGACCGCCGAAGGCGGGACCTGCACGCCGGGGACGCCGGCGTCGACCAGGATGTGCGGGGTCAGCTGGTTGTCGTTGATCCATTCCACCAGCGCCCGCAGCAGGTACGGGCGGTGGCTGGTCATGTGGAAGAAGTCTTCGGTCATGCGTGAAGTGTACGCGTCCGGCGCCCCGCCGGGGCGGATCGTCTGCACGTCGGTCGGCCTGCAGACGGGTAACGCGGGGACGGATCAGACCGGCAGATCGCGCAGTTTCTTTTCCTGCTCAGTCAGGCTGCGGACAAATCCCGGATGGCGGAAGATGCGGTTGCCGTAGTCCTCGATCGCCTTGCCATCCTTCGGCAGCGGCACATCCAGCGACTGCAGGCGCCAGATGATCGGCGCCATCGCGCAGTCGGCCAGGCTCATTTCCGGATTGAGGAAGAACTTGCTGGCCTTGAACAGCGGCAGCGAGGCGGTCAGCAGTTCCTTCAGGCGCTTGCGCCCGGCCTCGGCCTGGGTCTTGTTGCCCAGCTGGATGGCCTGCACCTGCGGCACCCAGTCGTGCTCGATGCGCAGCATGGCCAGTCGGATGCGCGCACGCGACAGCGGGTCGACCGGCATCAGTGGCGGATGCGGGTAGCGCTCATCCAGGTACTCGCTGACCACCGATGCGGCGTACAGCACCAGCTCGCGTTCGACCAGGGTCGGCACCGAGTGGTACGGATTGAGGTCGATCAGGTCTTCAGGCGGGTTCTGCGGATCGACCGGAACGAAGTCGAAGGTGACGCCCTTGGCCGCCAGGACCAGGCGTACACGGTGGCACAGTACGTCGTCGTTCGAGGAAAACAGCGTCAGTGTATTGCGCATGCGTACGCTCGCCGCCATCAAAGGCTCTCCCACGACAGGAGACCGCCTGCCGCATCGGCGCCGCCGGCACCGTGCCAGCGGTCGACTCCTCCCCGAGTGTGCAACCGACCATCACAAAAGCCAATAGGCCCATGCGATGGCCGGCGGCAGAATCAGTGAACGTCCTTCCAGTATTCCTTCTTCAGCAGATACAGCAGGAAGGTCAGCAGGGCCAGGAACAGGATCACCCACACGCCCAGCTGCTGGCGCTTGAGTGCGGCCGGTTCGCCGGCGTATTCGAGGAAGTTGGTGATGTCCCGCACGGCCTGGTCGTACTGCCCGGCATCGACCGTTCCCGGCGTTTCAATCTTCAGGCCGGTCACCGGCGGGTCCATGCCGGGCGCTTCCGCCTTGCCGTGCACCGCATGCTGAAGCCCCTGCATCTCCCACAGCGGGTTGGGCATGGAGGCGTTGGCGAACAGCGCGTTGTTCCAGCCCAGCGGGCGACTGCTGTCCAGATAGAACGACTTGAGATAGGTGTAAACCCAGTCACTGCCCCGCACGCGCGAGATCAGGCTGAGATCGGGCGGCATCTTGCCGAACCATTTCTCCGCGTTCTCCTTGGGCATCGCCACCGGGATCGGGTCGCCGATCGCCGAGCCGGTGAAGTTGAGGTTGTTCATCACCTCTTCTTCGGTCAGGCCCAGGTCCTGCGCCATCCGCGAGTAGCGCAGGTACTTCAGCGCATGGCAGCCGGAGCAGTAGTTCATGTACAGCTGCGCACCCCGCTGCAGCGAGGCGCGGTCACCGAGGTCGTTGCCGGCCTGCAGCAGCTTGGTGCCGCCCTCGGCGGCGGAGGCCAGGAAACTGCCCAGCATCAGGGTGGCCGTCAGGGCCAGCCGGACCATCCAGCGCTCAGTCATGCGTGGTCACCCTCTCCGGTACCGGCTTGGTCTTGTCCAACCTTGTCCATAGCGGCATGGTGATGAAGAACGCGAAGTACAGGAAGGTCAGCACCCGCCCGATGTAGGTTTCATGCACGTCGGTGCCCGGGCCGGAGCCGATCACGCCCAGCCACACGAAGCACACCGCCAGCACGCCCAGCATCACCTTCGAGATCCAGCCGCGGTAGCGCACCGACTTTACCCTGGCCTTGTCCAGCCACGGCACCAGGAACAGGATCGCAATGGCCGAGAACATGACCAGCACGCCACCGAGCTTGTTCGGTACCACGCGCAACATCGCGTAGTAAGGCGTGTAGTACCAGACCGGCTTGATGTGTTCGGGGGTCACCAGGCGGTTGGCCTCGGTGAAGTTGTCGTGTTCCAGGAACAGGCCGCCGAAGCCCGGTGCGAAGAAGATGATGAAGGCGGCGATGATCAGCAGGAAGCCGGCGCCGACACCATCCTTGAGCGTGTAGTACGGGTGGAACGGAATACCGTCGGCCGGCGCATTCGGCGACCAGCGGTTGCCCTTCGGTCCTTTCTTGATCTCCACGCCATCGGGGTTGTTCGACCCCACTTCGTGCAGCGCGCCCAGATGCAGCACCACCAGCAACAGCAGCACCAGCGGCAGTGCGATGACGTGCAATGCGAAGAAGCGGTTGAGCGTGGCGTCACTGGGCAGGTAATCGCCCATGATCCATTCGGTCAGGCCGTTGCCGATCACCGGTATCGCGCCGAACAGCGAGATGATCACCTTGGCGCCCCAGAACGACATCTGGCCCCACGGCAGCACATAGCCCATGAAGGCTTCGGCCATCAGCACCAGGTAGATCAGCATGCCCAGGATCCACACCAGCTCGCGCGGCTTCTGGTAGCTGCCGTACAGCAGGCCACGGAACATGTGCAGGTAGACCACGATGAAGAACAGCGAGGCGCCGGTGGAGTGCATGTAGCGGATCAGCCAGCCCCACTCCACATCACGCATGATGTATTCGATGGAGCCGAACGCCTCCGCGGCGCTGGTCTTGTAGTGCATCGTCAGGAAGATGCCGGTGACGATCTGGTTGACCAGCACCAGCAGTGCCAGCGAACCGAAGTAGTACCAGATGTTGAAGTTCTTCGGCGCGTAGTACTCGCTGACGTGCTTGCGATAGACCGGCATCAGGCCCGGCGCGCGGGCATTGACCCAGTCGGCGACGCCGCTGGCGGTACGGCTGAGGATATTGGCCATCAGGCAGCCCCCTGCGGATCGACACCGATGATGATGGTGTTGTCGTCCTGGTAGTGGTGCGCGGGCACCTTCAGGTTGATCGGCGCCGGCACATCCTTGAAGACGCGGCCGGACATGTCGAAGCGCGACTTGTGGCAGGGGCAGAAGTAACCGCCCTTCCACTGCGGGTCGTAGGGCTCGGGCCGGATCTCGGCGACCATTTCCGGCGAGCAGCCCAGGTGCGTGCACAGGCCGACCAGCACGGAGATGTCCGGCTTGATCGAGCGCAGCTCGGGGTTCTGCTTCAGCACGTAGTCCGGCTGCTGGTCCTTCTCGCCGGACTCGGGGTCCTTGAGGCGGCCATCCAGCCCGTGCAGTGCATCCAGGATCGCCTTGGACCGCTTGACGATCCAGATCGGCTGGCCACGCCACTCCACGATCAGGCGCTGGCCTTCCTGCAGGGCGCTGATGTCGGCCACCACCGGTGCACCGGCAAGCTTGGCGCGGGCACTGGGGTTCCAGGATTTGATGAAAGGAACGGCGGTGAATCCGACGCCGACGGCGCCAACCACAGCAGTGGTGGCAGAAAGAAAACGCCGACGTCCGGTGTTGACTGGATCGTGTACCCCATCGTTGGCCATCCGGCACTCCGATATTGATTAGGTAGCTTTAAGGCTGCCAGCGGATCCGGTGGGGGCCAGAGCCGCATTGAATCATGGGCGAGTGTAGCGGAACCGTCGCGCGCCACACAACGCATTGCAACAACATTGATTACGGGGTTGCCGGCCAGCGGCCGGTCGGTACCGGCCATTGCCCAGGGGTTGCCGGCCAGCGGCCGGCACTACTGGTGTGACAATGCGGTGCGGTAACGCTCGGCCAGCTGCCCAACCCGGCGCACGTAGTACTGGGTCTCGCTGTAGGGCGGCACGCCACCGTGGCGGTCGACCGCGCCTTCGCCGGCGTTGTAGCCGGCCGCGGCCAGGGTCAGGTCGCCATTGAAGCGCTTCAGCAACCACGCAAGATACTGCACGCCACCACGGATGTTCTGCCCCGCATCATAGGAGTCGCTGACCCCGAAGCGCGCGGCTGTCGGCGGCATCAGCTGCATCAGCCCCTGCGCGCCGGCGCGGCTGAGCGCGGTCGGGTTGTAGGCCGATTCGGCGTGGATGATGGCACGCACCACGGCCTCCTCGACGCCGAACTCGCGTGCCGCCGAGGTGATCTCGGTCTGGAACGCGGTGGTGTTCAGGCGCACCGAACCGAAGTCCACGCGCGGGTTGACGCCGCACGCGTAGCAGCGCTCCATGAAACTGTAGCGGATGGTGCGCACCGGACCGAGGTTGGCCACCTGGGTCGGCCGCGCACTGGTGTAGTGGCGCACCCCATCCTTCATGAAGGAATAGACCTGGCCGCTGACCATCCGCCCGGCCCGCGAGGCCGTCGGTGCCGCGGCAGGCGCGGGTGCAGCAGGCGTCGGCGCGACCGCAGCGGGCGCAGCAGCGCTGGCCGCCACAGCGACCGGATTGCGTTCGATGCTGGCCACCGAGGTCGGCGCAGGCTTCGGTGCGGCCACCACGGGGCGCGGTGCCGGGCGGGTATCGCGGCTGTAGCTGATGCTGCTGCAGCGCGCGCCGGCCACTCGCTTGCTCACGTAGCTGGTGACCCCGTCGGCGCCCTGGCACTTGTACAGGGTGCCGGCGCTGGCCGGCGCAGCGGTCAGCGCAGCGATGATGATCGCCGTTGTCCCCAGTATCCCCTTCATGCCGCGAGTGTCCCAGCTTCGCCGGGGCTTGCCAAGCGACGCGGCTCAGCCTGTGACCGGCGGCACAGCCAGCACCTGGCCCAATCCGGCCAAACGCTGTGCCAGCTCATCGCGCAGGCCCGGCGGTGTGGTCCACAACGCCACCGGCACCCGGTCCAGGCTGAGGATCTGCGCCAGCATCATGCCGCCGCTCTCGGCGCCCATGCGCAACAGGCAATGGTCGGCGCCATCAGCCTCCAGCACACCACACCACGGCGGGATGCGCCCTTCCAGCTCGGTGCGGCTGCCGGCCAGGCGGACGATGGCCTGCAGCGCGAAGGGCGCCTGGCTGACCGCCTGCCGCACCATCACGTCCGGGGGCGCGGGCGTGCGCCGATGCATGCCCGGCCCGGCGCATTCGCGCACGGTGCCCATCCGGTCCACGCGCAGAGTACGCCAGTCCTGCCGGCCCAGATCCCAGGCCAGCAGGTACCAGCGCCGCCCATAGTTGACCAGGTGCTGCGCCTCGACCTCGCGCTGGGTCACCGCCTCCTGCGCACTGCGGTACTCGAAGGCCAGCCGTGACGCCTGCCGGCAATGCTGGGCCAGCCGTCCCAGCAGGCGTGCGTCGGTGGAGGGAAGGTCGGACAGGGTGGCCGTCGCCGCATGCACCTCGCCGGCCTGCTGGCGGCGACGGGTCGGCACCAGCGGGTCGAGCTTGGACAACAGGCCCCGGGCGGTGTCGTCGATGCCAGCGACGGTCGCGGACGCGGCCCGCAGCGCGATCGCCAGGGTGGTCGCCTCTTCCTCGTCCAGCAGCATCGGCAGTACCGGTGCCCCGGCCCCCAGCTGATAGCCGCCACCGACCCCCGACGAGGCCCGGACCGGATAGCCCAGTTCGCGCAGCCGCTCGATGTCACGCCGGATGCTGCGCCGGTCCACGCCCATGCGCTCGGCCAGCTCAGCCCCGGACCACTGGCGGCGGGCCTGCAGCAGGGCGATCAGGCGCAGCAGTCGATGGGCGGTATGGCGCATGAAGAATCGAGGACAGAAGTCGTCCGCAATGGTGCCCGAGGATGGCTTCCAGTTCACCACCCACCGCAAGGAGCAATGCCATGACCTCACGCCAGATCACCCTGTACCACGCCGCCCGATCCCGCTCGAGCGGCGCCGTGGCCCTGCTCGAAGCGCTGGGTGCCGACTACCGCATGCAGGTGCTGGACCTGAAGGCCGGCGCCAACCTGGCCCCGGCCTATCTGGCCATCAACCCGATGGGCAAGGTGCCGGCCATCGTCCACAACGGCGCGCTGGTGACCGAACAGGTGGCCATTTATCTGTACCTGGCCGACCTGTATCCGGAAGCCGGGCTGGCGCCGCCGATCGGCGATGCCCTGCGCGGGCCCTACCTGCGCTGGATGGCCTTCTACGGTGCCTGTTTCGAGCCGGCGATGATCGACAAGGCGATGCACCGCGAGCCGCCGCCGCGCCTGATGTCGCCGTACAACGACGCCGAAACCGTGCTGCAGGTGGTCGAGGCCCAGCTGGCACAGGGTCGCTACCTGCTCGGCGAGACGATGAGTGCCGCCGATGTGCTGTGGGGCAATGCGCTGGCCTGGACCACGGCCTTCGGTCTGGTGCAGCCTGCGCCGGCCACGGCTGATTACATCGCACGGATGAGCGCGATGACCGCCTTCGACCGTTCGCGGCAGATCGATGCGGAGCTGGCGGCGGCATAAGCAGCGCCGGCCGGAGCAGCGCCGGCTGGCTTTCCTTGTAGAGCCGAGCCCACGCTCGGCTGGCTTCAGTAGAGCCAGGCCATGCCAGGCTGCCCCATGGGAAGCAGGAAGAGCAGCCGAGCGTGGGCTCGGCTCTACAAGTGCGCGGCGGCTGGCGCGGGATGCGGGTAGAATTGCCCGCTTTCCCGCCACCCGAATGGATTAAGCGCCATGACCGGGACGCCAGACGTCTTTCCGCCCGCCACCCCGGGCGGTACCCCGCTCGTTGCCCTGCCCGCTGGTCCGCGCAAGCCCGACCAGGTCAAGGGCAAGCTGTACATCAAGACCCACGGTTGCCAGATGAACGAGTACGACTCGGCCAAGATGGCCGACGTGCTTGCCGCCAGCGATGGCCTGGAACTGACCGACAGCCCGGACGATGCCGACGTCATCCTGGTCAACACCTGCTCCATCCGCGAGAAGGCGCAGGAGAAGGTGTTCAGCCAACTCGGCGTGTGGAAGGGCCTGAAGAACAAGGGCCGCGAGGTCATCATCGGCGTGGGCGGCTGCGTTGCCTCGCAGGAAGGCGAAGCGATCATCAAGCGCGCCCCGTTCGTGGACCTTGTGTTCGGCCCGCAGACCCTGCATCGCCTGCCGGAACTGATCCGCGCACGCCGCGAGCAGAAGCGCCCGCAGGTGGACATCAGCTTCCCCGAGATCGAGAAGTTCGACCGCCTGCCCGAGCCACGCGCCGAAGGTGCCTCGGCGTTCGTGTCGATCATGGAAGGCTGTTCCAAGTACTGCTCGTTCTGCGTGGTGCCTTACACCCGCGGCACCGAAGTCAGCCGCCCGTTCGAGGACGTGGTGGTGGAAGTGGCGCAGCTCGCCGCGCAGGGCGTGCGCGAGATCAACCTGCTCGGCCAGAACGTCAACGCCTATCGCGGCCCGTATGGAGACGGTGAGTTTGCCGACCTCGGCCTGCTGATCCGCACCATCGCCGAGATCGATGGGGTCGGCCGCATCCGCTTCACCACCTCGCACCCGCTCGAGTTCAGCGATTCGCTGATCGATGCGTTCCGCGACGTTCCGCAGCTGGCCAACTTCCTGCACCTGCCGGTGCAGGCCGGCAGCGACCGCGTGCTGTCGGCGATGAAGCGCGGCTACACCGCGCTGGAATTCAAGTCGAAGATCCGCAAGCTGCGCGCGGTGCGCCCGGACATTTCAATCAGCTCGGACTTCATCGTCGGCTTCCCCGGCGAGACCGATGCCGACTTCGAGAAGACCATGAAGCTGATCGAGGACATCGGCTTCGACCACAGTTTCTCCTTCATCTATTCGCGTCGACCGGGTACGCCGGCGGCCGATCTGGAGGACACGATCAGCGATGCCGAGAAGCATGCGCGCCTGTCGCGCCTGCAGGAGCGCATCAATGCGCACGCCGCCAGCATCTCGCAGAAGATGGTCGGTACCGTGCAGACCGTGCTGGTGGAAGGGCCGTCGCGCAAGAACCCGAACGAACTGACCGGCAAGACCGAGAACATGCGTTCGGTGAACTTCCCGGCGCCTGCGCGCCTGATCGGGCAGTTCGTGGATGTGGTGATCACCGAAGCGCTGACCAATTCGCTGCGCGCGCGCGTGGTGGCGGAATAAGGCTAGGGTGTGCCGACCAACGGTCGGCACCCACCGGAAATGATGCCGGCCAGCGGCCGGCACTACCGAATGACAGGCCTCAATCCAGGCGCTTGCGGAAACGCAGGATCGCCAGCGTCATCATCACCACGATGAAGGCCAGCAGCGCCAGCGCGTCGTGCCACAGCTCCCATAGCGAGGCGCCGCGCAGCATGATGCCGCGCACGAGGCGCAGGAAGTGGGTCAGCGGCAGCACTTCGGCCAGCCACTGCACCGGTCTCGGCATGCCGGCGAACGGGAACATGAAACCCGACAACAGGATCGACGGCAGGAACAGGAACAGGGTCATCTGCATCGCCTGGAACTGCGAACGCGCGCGCGTGGAGATCAGCAGGCCCAGCGCCAGGTTGGCCAGCACCAGCAGCACTGCGGCCAGGTAGATGTCGAGCAGGCTGCCGCGGATCGGCACCTGGAACAGCCAGGTGCCCAGCACGAGCACCAGCGTGGTCTGCAGCAGGCCGATGGCTGCATAGGGCAGCACCTTGCCGACCATCAGTTCGCTGCGCGATACCGGCGTGGCGATCAGCAGTTCCATGTTGCCGCGCTCGCGCTCGCGCACCACCGCCACCGCCGTGAACATCACCAGGGTCATGGTCAGGATCACCCCGATCAGGCCGGGCACGATGTTCACCGCCGAGCGCCGTTGCGGGTTGTAGAAACTGGTCACGCTGACCTGGCCACTGGCAATGCTGCCTTCGCGCAACGGCCGCGTATTGCTGGTCGGGCGCGTATCCAGTGGCACCTGCGCCAGCTGGATCGCCGCACTCTGCACCACGGTATCGCTGCCATCGACCAGCACCTGTACCGCTTCGCGTCCATCGAAGCGGCGACGCTCGAAGTCGGCCGGCACCACGATGCCTACGCTGATCTCGCCGCGGCGCAGCGCCTGCATCAGCTGGCCCGGGCTGTACGCTTCAGTACGCGGCGTGATCACCCCGGTGGCGACCATGTCCTGCACCAACGCGCGTGAGGCGGCGCTGTTGGCCTGGTCGGCGATACCCGCATCGAGGTGGCGCAGGTTGAGGTTGATCGCATAGCCGAACAGCAGCAGCTGCATCACCGGAATGCCGACGATCATCGCCAGCGTGATGCGGTCGCGGCGCAGCTGCCGCAGCTCCTTGAGCATGATCGCCCACAGCCTGCGCAGGTTCATGCCGCTGGCTCCCTGCCACGGCCACGGGTGGCGGCCACGAACACGTCCTCCAGGTTCGGCGCCACGCTTTCGATATGCGCTTGCGGGTCGGCGCTGGCCAGCGCGCGCCGCAGCGCCGCGACATCTGCTGCGCCTTCGTTGCACAGCACGCGCAGATGGGTGCCGATCTGCGCCACGCTCAGCACGCCGGGCAGTTCGGCCAGCACGCGGCTGGCCTGGCGTGGCTGCGATGACGTGACCTGCAGCGTTCGTCCTTGCAGCCGTGAACAGAGCTCGGCCGGCGTGCCGTCGGCCACCAGTGCGCCGCGATCAAGGATCGCCAGGCGATGGCAGCGCTCGGCTTCGTCCATGTAATGGGTCGACACCAGCACCGTGGTTCCCGCGTCGGCCAGTTCGAACAGGGCCTCCCAGAAATCGCGGCGCGACTCGGGATCGACCGCGCTGGTCGGCTCGTCCAGGAACAGCAGTTCGGGCGAATGCACCACGGCGCCGGCCAGGGCCAGGCGCTGCTTCTGCCCGCCGCTGAGCGTACCGGCCAGCTGCGGCTGCCGGTCCTGCAACCGGTACTGCTGCAGCAGCGCATCGACCCGTTGCCGGGCCTGGTTGCGCGGCAGGTCCTGGATGGCGGCGAGGAATTCCAGGTTCTCGCGTACCGACAGGTCTTCGTACAGCGAGAAGCGCTGGGTCATGTAGCCGATGCGCCGGCGCAGTGCTTCGGCCTGCTCGGGAACCGCCAGGCCCAGCACCTCGATCTGCCCCGCACTGGGTTCCAGCAGGCCGCACAGCATGCGGATGGTGGTCGACTTGCCTGACCCGTTCGGGCCCAGGAAGCCGTACACCTGCCCGCGCGGGACGGTCAGGTCGACCTTGTCCACGGCCAGAAGATCGCCGAAGCGGCGGGTCAGGCCCTGCGCATGCACCGCGATGTCCGCACCGGTGTTCAGAAGCGCACCTGCACCGGCAGTCCGGCCGGAAGCTTCTGCATGTCGCTGGCTGCATCCACGTCGACCTCGGCGAGGTAGCTCAGGCGCTCGACGTCATCGCCGGTGAGTGCGTAGTACGGGGTGAAAGAAGGCTCGCTGCGGATCGCGCGCACATGGCCCTTCAGTACGGTGCCCCCTCCCTCCAGCTGTATCTGCGCTGGCTGACCGACCTTGACCTGCAGGCGCAGCGGCTGCGGCAGGTAGACGCGCGCATAGGGGCGCTCGCCGACCAGCATCACCGCCAGCGGCGCCCCGATCGGTGCCTGGTCACCCTGCCGGTAGGGCAAGGCATCGATCACGCCATCGCGCGGTGCGCGCAGCTGCAGCTTGCGCAGGTTGACGCCCTGCACCACCTGCTGCGCCTGTGCGGCGTCGGCGGCCGCCTGGCCCTGGGCGATGTCCTGCGCGCGACTGCCGTGCACCCGTTCCAGCCAGGCCTGCTCGGCGGCACGCACGCTGGCCGCGGCATGGCCGGCGGCCGCCCGTGCACGGTCCAGCTCGGCGGCGGCGATCAGGCGCTGGCGTGCCAATGGTTGCACCCGACGATAGTAGGCAGTGGCTTCAGCAGACTGCGCGCGCAACGCGGCCAGTTGTGCCTGGGCCTGTGCGATCTGTTCCTGGCGCGGGCCGAGCTTCAGCTCTTCCAGCTGGGCCTGCGCGCGCGCCGTGTCGGCCTGCGCCGCCGCGAACTGCGCGTCGCCGCGGGCGGGGTCGAGCTGCATCAGCACGGCCCCGGCCTTGACCCGCTGGCCCTCACGCACCTCCACCGTGGCGATCACCTCGGCCGCCGGCGCCGGCACCGTGATCCGGTCCCACTCCAGCGTGCCCAGCGCCGTTGGCGTTGACTGCCCACAGCCCGCCAGCAGGCCGATGCCCGCCAGCCCGAGTCCACGCGTCCCGTTGCCGATGCCCATGCCATTCCCTCCTGCGACGGCGACACGGTGCCACCTGCCCCGTGCACCCTCAATGATTCCGATCAGCCCTGACGGTTTTTTCGCCACGCGCGGACAAGCCTTTTGCTGCAAGGTTCCTCGCCACCTATCCACAGCTTGATTCAGCATCATTCCACAGCCGGTGTGGAGAACCGGACGGGGGCAGCCGTACTGGCTGCCTGGCAGCGGAAGATGCGCTGCCGTCACGGGCGCCGGCCGACCGTGACGGTTTTTTCACCACCACCTCATACGCCTTGTGGCACAAGCACTGCGAAGGTCTATCCACAGCTTTTCGCGCCCCCCGTCCACACCGGGTGTGGAAAAACGCGTATCGGCCCGCCGCTGGCCGCATGCCCGGTACGCGCGTAACCTTGTCACCCCGAGTCCATCGCGGTGGACGGCGACCCCGCCTCACCCCAAGCAATGAAAAGCATCGATCATCGAGACTTCACCCTGTCGCCGGAAGACAACGAGCGACTGGCCAACCTGTGCGGCCCCTTCGACGGGCACCTGCGCCAGATCGAGCTGAAGCTCGGCGTGGAGATCGCCAATCGTGGCTTCGTGTTCCGCATCAGCGGGCCCAACGAAGCCATCGTCGAGGCGCAGAAGCTGGTTGAAGCGCTGTACGCCGAAGCCGGCGAAACCACCTTCGACAACCACGCCATCCACCTGCGCCTGGCGCAGGCCAACGTCGAGCAGATCGCCGAACGCTCCTACGAAGCGCAGGACGTGGCAATCAAGGTCAAGCGTGGCACGGTACGCGGCCGCGGCGCCAACCAGGGCCGCTACCTGCACCAGATCGCCACGCATGACATCAACTTCGGCATCGGCCCGGCCGGAACCGGCAAGACCTTCCTGGCCGTGGCCAGCGCGGTCGAAGCACTGAACGAGTCGCGGGTGCAGCGCCTGATCCTGGTGCGCCCGGCGGTGGAAGCCGGCGAGAAGCTGGGCTTCCTGCCCGGCGACCTGAGCCAGAAGGTCGACCCCTATCTGCGACCGCTGTACGACGCCCTGTACGAGATGATGGGCGTGGAGAAGGTGGTCAAGCTGCTGGAGAAGAACGTCATCGAGATCGCGCCGCTGGCCTACATGCGCGGCCGCACGCTCAACGATGCGTTCGTGATCCTGGACGAGGCGCAGAACACCACCATCGAGCAGATGAAGATGTTCCTGACCCGCCTGGGCTACGGCTCCACCGCGGTGGTCACCGGTGACCTGACCCAGACCGACCTGCCCAAGCACGTGAAGTCCGGCCTGCGCGACGCCATCGATGTGCTGCGCGAGGTCGAGGGCGTCAGCTTCACCTTCTTCGAATCCCGCGACGTGGTCCGGCATCCGCTGGTGGCGCGCATCGTCAGCGCCTACGACCGCCGCGACCTGCATCAGATCCAGCCTGGAGCAACGCCATGACCCGTGGTCCCGTGCGACTGGACGTCGCCGTCAGTTATGCCCTGCCGCGTACCGGGCTGCCTGCGGCAGTGAGCTTCCGCAAGTGGGTGGCCGCTGCGTTGAAGGGCCGCATCCGCGAGGCCGATCTGGCCATCCGCGTGGTCGATGCCAAGGAAGGCCAGTCGCTGAACCGCCATTACCGTGGCAAGGACTACGCCACCAACGTGCTCAGCTTCCCGGCCGAAGTGCCCGAAGGCCTGCCCAAGGGCGTCAAGTTCCCGCTGCTGGGTGACCTGGTGATCTGCGCACCGGTGGTGGCCCGCGAAGCCGACGAACAGGGCAAGGCGCTCAACGCCCACTACGCGCACCTGACCGTGCACGGCGTGCTGCACCTGCTTGGCTGGGACCACGAGGACGACAAGGAGGCCGAGGCGATGGAACAGCTGGAGCGCGAGATCCTGGCCGAGCTGGGCATCGCCGATCCCTACGCCGGCGAGCGCTGAGGCCTATACAGCCGCGCCTACGCTCGGCTCCAACGCATCGCCCCCCGCAAACCTGACCGAAATGCAGCCGAGCATGGGCTCGGCTCTACAACGGGAATTTCTTTGTGCTGCTGCGTATTGCCCTGCCCCTGCTGCTCGTCGCGTCCGCCCCGGCCGCTGCCTTGGATCTGCCGGCCCTGATCGAATGCCGCCAGGGTGTGGCCGAGCAGGCCGCGCTGGCGCCCCTGCTGGCTGATCCACTGAAAGCCGTCGCCCACGGCCTGCAGCCGCTGCCCCAGGGCAACCAGTTCATGAGCGAGTATCGCCTGGCCCAGCCGATCAGCGTGTTCGACGTGACCACCGAGCGGGTGGCGGTGGCCGGCGCCAGCATCATGGCCGTCCTCGACCAGGCCGACCCACGCCCGCTGGCCAAGCGCCTGGCGCTGGAGATCGGCTACGACCAGGACGGCAAGTTCATGGCCGGTCGCGAGCTGGTCAGCCGCGACGTGACCGACCCGAAGACCGGCGAGTCTCAGATCGAGTCGATCATCCTCAGCGTCTCCACCGTAGCCTCCCACCCGGGCAAGACCCTGGCCGGCTGTACCTACAGCCTGGACCTGCCTGAAGAAGAAGCCCCTGCCCGGCCTGAACTGGCCCCGCCGCCGATCACCGGACCGGGCAGCGACGGTCACTGACAGGCCGCCACATCCTGCTAGACTTGGGCCAACGCCCGGCCTGCCGGGTGCCTTTTTTCCAGAGATGTCAGAAGACGACAGTAGTAGCTCCCCTGCGGAGCACAGTGAAAAGAAGCGCGGTTGGCTTGAACGCCTGACCTCGGCCTTCTCCGGCGAACCCCACACCCGCGACGAGCTGGTCGCTGTCCTGCACACCGCGCAGGAAGAGGGTCTGATCGCCGCCGATACCCTGAAGATGATGGAAGGCGCCATTTCGGTGGCCGAGCTGACCGTGGGCGACGTGATGATCTCGCGCTCGCAGATGGTCTCGCTGCCGGTCGAAGCGCCCTTCCTGGAACTGATGAAGCAGGTGGTCGAATCCGGCCATTCGCGTTTCCCGGTGCACGGCGAGAACAAGGACGACATCCTTGGCATCCTGCTGGCCAAGGACCTGCTGCGCGGCGTGGTTGCCGACAATGGTCCGGCCAATGTACGTGAACTGCTGCGCCCGGCAGTGCTGATTCCGGAGGCGAAGAAGCTCAACGTGCTGCTGAAGGAGTTCCGCCTTTCGCGCAACCACATGGCCATCGTGGTCGACGAGTACGGCGGTGTCGCCGGCCTGGTCACCATCGAGGACGTGCTGGAGCAGATCGTCGGCGAGATCGACGACGAGCACGACGAGGCCGAGGATCCGTCCGCGCAGATCGCCATCCAGTCCGACGGCCAGTACGTGGTCGACGCGCTGACCCCGATCGGCGACTTCAACGAGCGCTTCGGCGCGACGTTCTCCGACGAGGACTACGACACCATCGGTGGCCTGGTCACCGAGGCCGTGGGCCACCTTCCGGAAGTCGGCGATGAGCTGGCGCTGGACCGCTTCATGTTCCGCGTGGCCCGCGCCGATGCGCGCCGGGTGCAGGCCTTCCACGTGACCGTGCTTCCGCCGGACGCGCAGGACGACACTTGAAGCGCCGCGGCCTGATCCTCATGGTGTGGCTGGCACTGTGGGTGCTGGCCATGGCCCTGCCGCTGGCGGCCTTCGCGCAGCCGGCGGCAGCCGTGCCCGCACCTGCCACCGCCACCGCCACCGCCAACGCCGAGGCCCCGGTCCCGCGTATCGGCGTGGTGACCATGCAGCCGGGCACCGTGTTCTTCGAACGCTTCGGGCATGACGCCATCGTCGTGGTCGATCCGGCCAGTGGCGAAGCGACCTCGTACAACTTCGGGTACTTCGATCCGTCCGAGGACGACTTCATCAGCCGCTTCGTGCGCGGCGACATGATGTATTACCTGGTGGCGCTACCGCTGCAGCAGGACCTGTCGTACTACGACGAGACCGGCCGAGGTGCCAGCGTGCAGTGGCTGGACCTGCGCCCTGACCAGGCGCGTGCCCTGGCCGCTGACCTGGCCGAGCGGGCCAAGCCGGAAAACGCGCGCTACCACTACGACTACTACACCGCCAACTGCGCCACGATGGTACGCGACACGGTGGACAAGGCACTGGGCGGTGGCCTGCAGTCGCAGTTGTCGGGGCGTTCGCGCGGCAACACCTACCGCAGCGAGTCGGTGCGCTTGGCCTCGCCCGCCCCGTGGATGTGGCTGGGCTTCGATGTCGGCCTGGGGCCGTTCGCCGACCAGCCGCTGTCGCGCTGGCAGGAAGCGTTCGTGCCGATGCGCCTGGCCGATGCGCTGCGCCAGGCACGCAACAGTGATGGCCGACCGCTGGTGCAGTCCGAACAGGAACTGCTGCCGCACCGCATTGATCCGGAGCCGAAGGAATTCGCGCGTCGCTGGTGGCCGTGGCTGCTGCTTGGTCTGGCCGTGGCCGGCGGCGTGCTGGTGCTGCGCAACCGCCCGCGCCTGCTGGCCGGGCTGGCCCTGCCGTTCTGGCTGCTGTGCGCCTTGTTCGGTGGCGTGCTGGTGTTCCTGTGGGGCTTCAGCATCCACTACGCCGCCTGGGCCAACCGCAACCTGCTGCTGCTTTCGCCGGTGGCCGTGCTGCTGCTGCCCGGAGCAATCCGCCTGCTGCGCCGGCGCGTGCCGGGCCGCATGTTCAGGGTCGTGCTGTGGCTGCTGGCAGTGCAGGCCGTGGCGGCGCTGGTGCTGCACTGGCTGAGCCTGCAGGCGCAGTACAACGTGCAGTGGATCGTGCTGCTGCTGCCCGTCCACGTCGCGCTGGCGTGGGTACTGGGGCGCCATCCTCACTTGTCCGAAACACGGCGCTGACGCACGATGGCGGGCATGTCATTGCCCGCCTCCGCTTCCGCCCCGGCTTCAGCCAACCCCGCCTGCGTCATCAACTGCGTCCACTACGATGACGAGGGCAAACGCCACGACATCACCCTGGACGCCATCAGCGATGTCATTGCCAGTGGCAATGGCTTCGTCTGGGTCGGCCTGTACGACCCCAACGACGATGTGCTGCTGAAACTGCAGGAGGAATTCTACCTGCACGACCTGGCCATCGAGGATGCGCGCAACGCGCACCAGCGGCCCAAGGTCGAGACCTACGGCAATTCGATGTTCGTGGTGGTGACCACCGCGCAGATGGTCGACGAGCGCATCCAGTATGGCGAAACCCATGCCTTCCTCGGCCCGCGCTTCCTGGTAACGGTGCGCCACGGCGCCTCGCTGTCCTACGCGCCGGTACGTGCTCGGGTCGAGCGTGAGCCGCAGCTGCTGAAGATGGGCCCGTCGTACTGCCTGTACGCGGTGACCGACTTCGTGGTCGACAATTACCTGCCGATCGTGCACCGCTTCCGCGACACCCTGGACCTGCTGGAAAAGGACATCTTCGCCGAGAACTACAAGCGCAGCACCGTGGTGCGCCTGTACGAGCTCAAGCGCGAACTGAACAAGATGCGGATGGCGGTGGCGCCGCTGCAGGATGTGCTGGCCCAGCTGCGCCGCTACCAGGGCGAGCTGGTTCCGGACGAAGTGAAGCTGTACATCCGTGACGTGCACGACCACGCGGTACGCATCAGTGATGTGATCGACACCCTGCGCGAGATGCTGGGCACCGCGCTCAGCGTGAACCTGTCGCTGGTGACGCTGGCGCAGGGCGAGACGGTCAAGCGCCTCGGTGCGTGGGCCGCGCTGCTGGCGGCACCGACGCTGATCACCAGCTGGTACGGGATGAACTTCAGCCACATGCCGGAGCTGAGCCAACCGTGGGCCTACCCACTGATGATCGTTGGTGTGGGCGGCGTCTGCGTGGGCCTGTACCGGTTGTTCAAGCGCGCGAAGTGGTTGTGACCCGCTGGTGGTAGTGCCGGCCGCTGGCCGGCAACCAGGGCAATGCCGGCCAGCGGCCGGCATTGCCATTCGGCATCAAGCTACGTAAACGGTCTTGATGTTCATGAACTCATGGATGCCGTGGTCGGCCAGTTCCCGGCCAAACCCAGACTGCTTGCTGCCGCCGAACGGCAGCCGCGCATCGCTCTTGACGATCGCGTTGACGAACGCGGCGCCGCATTCCATGCGTTGCGCGAAGGCTTCGCCGCGCACCGGATCGCGCGTCCACACGCTGCCGCCCAGGCCAAAGCGGGTGTCGTTGGCCACGCGCAGTGCCTCGCTCTCATCAGCGACCCGGATCACCGCAGCCACCGGACCGAACAGTTCCTCGTCGTAGGCCGGCATGCCCGGGCCGACCTGGTCGAGCACCGTGGCCGGATAGCCGGCGTGGGTGCCGGCAATCGGCTCGCCGCCTATCAGCACCCGCGCACCCTTGGCCACGCTGGCCTGTACCTGCTTGTGCAGTTCATCGCGCAGGTCGGCACGGGCCATCGGCGCCAGCGTGGTGCCCCGCTCATCGGGATCGCCGTACTGGCGCTCGGCCGCAGCTTCAACGAAGCGACGGGTGAATTCATCGGCCACCGCCTCGACCACGATGAAGCGCTTGGCCGCGATGCAGGTCTGCCCGCTGTTGTCGAAGCGCGACTTCACTGCTGCCGCAACCGTCTTGTCGAGGTCGGCATCGTCGAGCACCACGAAGGCATCGCTGCCCCCCAGCTCCATCACCGACTTCTTCAACTGGCTGCCGGCGTTGGAGGCGATCGAGCGCCCTGCCCGCTCGCTGCCGGTCAGCGTCACCGCCTTCACCCGTGCGTCGCGCAGCACGTCGGCGGCCTGGTCGTTGTCGATGTGCAGCACGTCGAACACGCCGTCCGGCAGGCCGCCATCACGGCACACCGCCAGGATCAGGTCGGCACACTGCGGCACGTTGCTGGCGTGCTTGAGCAGGGCCACGTTGCCGGCCATGAACGCCGGTGCGAGGAAGCGGAACACCTGCCAGATCGGAAAATTCCACGGCATCACCGCGAACACGCAGCCGATCGGCTCGTAGCGCACGTAGCTGCGCTGCGCTTCGGTGTCGATCAGCTGCGGCTTGAGATAGTCGGCCGCATGGTCGGCGTAGTACTCGCAGGCCGCCGCGCACTTGTCGACCTCGGCCAGCGCTTCGGCCTTGAGCTTGCCCATCTCGTGGGTCATCGCCTGCTGCAGGTCGTCGCGGCGCGTGCGCAGCTGCGCCGCGATCTGGCGCAGGATCGCGCCGCGTTCCTGCAGCGAACGCTCGGCCCAGCCAGGGAACGCATCGGCGGCGGCCTGCAGGCGCTGCTCGATGTCGGCAGCGCCCATCAGTTCATGGCGGTAGGTCACCTGGCCGGTGGCCGGGTCGACGATCTCGACGGTCATGGGGGATCTCCATCTGGAAGACCCCCATTGTGCGCCGCCGGCCGTGAGCCGGGTGTTGCCGGCACAGTGGACGGATCGTGTACTCAGCCGTTGTCCTGCCGCGCCAGCTGCAGGTCGCGCTGGCGCCGCTTCTCGGCGCGGGCATTGATGTACCAGCCGATCACCGCGGCGATCGATACCGCCGACACCAGCAGCGTGGCCAGTGCATTGATCTTCGGGCTGATGCCCATGCGCACCGACGCGAACACCTTCATCGGCAGCGTGGTCGAGCCCGGCGTGGCGACGAAGCTGGCCACCACCACGTCATCCAGCGACAGGGTGAACGCCAACAGCCAGCCCGCCACCAGCGCCGGCGCGATGATCGGCAGGGTGATGCGGGTGAACACGGTCAGCCGGCTGGCCCCGAGGTCCATCGCCGCTTCTTCCAGCGACAGGTCCATTTCCTGCAGGCGCGAAGACACCACCACGGTGACGAAGCACAGGGTGAAGGTGACGTGCGCGATCCAGATGGTGGCCAGGCCGCGCGCCGGGAAGCCGGGAATCGCGCCCATCGAGGCCAGCAGCGCCATCAGCGAGAAGCCCAGGATCACATCCGGCATCACCAGCGGCGCGGTGACCAGCGCACCGAACAGCGGCTTGCCACGGAAGCGCTTGAAGCGGGTCATCACCATCGCCGCCAGCGTGCCCAGCACGGTGGCGGTACAGGCGGTCCAGAACGCCACCACCAGGCTGGTCCACATCGCATCCATCAGCGCGCGGTCGGCGAACAGGTCACTGTAGGCGCGGGTGGAGAACCCGGCCCAGACCATCGCCAGCCGCGAGCTGTTGAACGAATACAACATCAACAGCAGGATCGGCAGGTACAGGAAGGCGAAGCCGAGCAGCAGCACGCCCAGCCCCAGGCCCTTGGCGGTACGCGGGCTCATGCCTGCTTCCCTTCCAGCAGGCGCTGCTGGGATCGGTTGAACAGCAGGATCGGCACCAGCAGCAACAGGATCATCGCCACCGCCATCGCCGAGGCACCCGGCCAGTTGCGATTGTTGAAGAACTCGTTCCATAGCTGGCGGCCGACCATCAGCGTCTCCGACCCACCCAGCATTTCCGGAATCACGAATTCACCCACTGCCGGGATCATCACCAGCATGCAGCCGGCGATGATGCCGGCCTTCGACAGCGGCAGCGTGATGCGGAGGAAGGCCTGCCATGGCCTGGCACCCAGGTCGTAGGCCGCTTCCAGCAGGCGGTGGTCGTGCTTGACCAGGTTGGCGTACAGCGGCAGCACCATGAACGGCAGGTAGCAGTAGACGATGCCGATGTAGGCGGCGGTCGGCGTATCGATCAACTGCAGTTTCGGCAGGCCCATCGACGTCATCAGCGTCTGCAGGCCGGTGAACTGCAGGAACTGGTCAAGCAGGCCGTTGCGGTCCAGGATCGCCTTCCACGCATACACGCGGATCAGGAACGAGGTCCACGACGGCAGCACTACCAGCATCATCGCCACGTTGCGTGCGGCCGGCGACAGGCGGGCGATGGCGTAGGCCATCGGGTAGCCGATCAGCAGGGTCAGGAAGGTGGAGATGGCCGCGATCCTGATCGAGCTCAGGAAGGCCTGCGCATAGATCGAATCGCGGAACAGCGCCAGGTAGTTCTCCAGGTTCAGCTTCAGCGAGAACCCGCCGTCACCGTACTGCAGCAGCCAGGTATACGGCGGCGAGCCGACCCGGCTGAGCGAGAAACTGATCATCAGCACGATCAGGAACGGCACTGCGAAGAACAGCAGCAGCCACAGGTACGGAATGCCGATCACCGTGGCACGCAGCCCCGGCAGCCAGCGCTTCAGGCCGGCGACGCTCATGAGGTGAGCACCACGCCGTCGTTGTCGCGCCAGTGCACCCACACCTCGTCGCCCCAGGTGAAGCCATCACTGGCCCAGCGCTGCGAGTTGGCGAAGTTGGCCAGCACCTTGGCGCCGCTGGGCAGGCGCACGTGATACACCGAGTGGCTGCCGAAGTAGGCGATGTCCTCGATCACGCCCTGCGCCTTGTTGGTGTGCCCTTCCGGCTCGTCCTTGCCGATCATCACCTTCTCCGGGCGCAGCGCGAACGCGACCGGCTGCCCTTCATAGCAGGTGATGCCATGGGCAATGTAGATCGGCGCCGGGAACAGCGGGGAGCGCACGGTCACGTACTCGGGCAGGTCCTCGTCGATCACCCCGTCAAACAGGTTGACCGAACCGATGAACTCGGCGACGAAGCGGTTGGCCGGCTGCTCGTAGACCTCGTCCGGCTTGCCGACCTGCTGGATCCAGCCGGCATCCATCACCGCGATGCGGGTGGCCATGGTCATCGCTTCTTCCTGGTCGTGGGTGACCATCACGCAGGTCACGCCCGACGATTCGATGATGCTGACCAGTTCCAGCTGCATCTGCGAGCGCAGCTTCTTGTCCAGCGCGCCCATCGGTTCGTCCAGCAGCAGCAGCTTCGGCCCCTTGGCCAGCGACCGCGCCAGCGCCACGCGCTGCTGCTGGCCACCGGACAGCTGGTGCGGCTTGCGCTTGCCCAGGTGGCCCATCTGCACCAGGTCGAGCATCTCGCCGACGCGCTTGCTGATCGCGTCCTTGCCCAGGCCATCCTGCTTCAGGCCGAAGGCGATGTTCTGCTCGACCGTCATGTGCGGGAACAGGGCATAGGACTGGAACATCATGTTGACCGGCCGCTGGTACGGCGGCAGCGCGTCCAGGCGCTGGCCATCGACGGTGATGCTGCCCTTGGTGGGCGTCTCGAAGCCGCCCAGGCAGCGCAGCAGGGTCGATTTACCACTGCCGGAGCCACCGAGCAGGGCAAAGATCTCGCCCTTGCGCACGTCCAGGTTGACGTCGTCGACGGCGACGAATCCGTCGAATTCCTTACGCAGATCACGAATGGAGAGATAGCCGGGCGCACCGGTCGTGTCGACGACGGCGGCTACCGGCTGGGCTTCAACGGGCATGGGGGCTCCGGGAGCGGGCGGTGGACAGCGGCGGCCATTCTAACGGCCGGGGGCCGAAGGGGATATGACGGGAGTGGGTGAAAGCGGCCGCTGGCCCGCCCAGGGCCCCCGAGGGCGTGTCGGTTTTCCCCGCGATGGTGGCCTGTCCGCCCCAAGGCCCGGGCTCCCCTGGACGACCCTGCAGCCGTCCCGGCCAGACACCACGGGCGGCAGCCCGATCTGCAACATTTTTCAGAACGGGATCCATTGAAAGCCCGGGACATTCCCCGCGCAATGCCCCGGATCTAGGCCTTGCATGGACCCACACTGGTGATTTCCCCGGACAGCCCCTCCCCTTTCCCGTCCTGCCTGCCGGACTCCCAGCCTGCAAGGCTGCCGCTGGTCATCATCGGCGCCGGCCAGGCCGGGTTGTCGCTCAGCGCGCTCGTGCAGGAGGCCGGCGTCGAGCATCGCGTGCTGGAGGCCGAAACCGTGGGCGCCAGCTGGCAGCGGCGCTGGGATTCGTTCCAGACCAACACCGCCAACGCGACCATGGCCCTGCATGGCCATGCCTATGCCGGGGATGACCCGGAAGGGTTCATGGGGGCCCCGGAAGTGATCCGACGGCTGCGCGACTATGCCGACGAGCGCTCGTTGCCGATCAGCGAAGGGTGCGTGGTCCATCGGGTCGGGCCCGAGTCCGGTGGCTATGCCATCGACAGCAGCCGGGGACTGATCCATGCCCAGGCGGTGGTGGTTGCCACCGGTGAATACCGCCGGGCGCGGTTGCCCCGGGCCCCGTTCGCGCCCGCACCAGGCCTCACCATGCTGCACTCCAGCGACTACCGCGGTCCCGGCCAGCTACCCGAGGGCGCGGTGCTGGTCATCGGCGGCGGCCAGTCCGGCGCGCAGATCGCCCGGGACCTGCGCGACGGTGGTCGCAGCGTGTACTGGTCATTGGCCGAGCGTCATTCGCACACCCGTCGGCTGCGCGGCAAGGACTCGATGACCTGGTGGGACATGGCCGGGCGCATCCATCAACACGTAAGCCAATCGGCGGCCGTACTGGCAGGCGAGCCGGACGCGCTGCGCAAGGCCCGCACCGCGGAGTTCCCCCTGATTTCCGGCAAGGGAAGCGCCGGCCTGGGCAGTTCGATCAGCCTGCTGGCGATGCACCGTGCAGGCATCAGGTTGCTGGGCCGGTTGCAGGAATTCAATGGGAACACCGCCCGCTTCGCCGATGTCCGCCCGCAACTTCGCGCCGCGATCGAAGCGACGCGGGCCGAGTATGCCTATCTCGATTCGCTGGCCAGCGCGTACTACGCCACGCGGCCCGAACCGCGCACCGACGATGCCCGCTACATTCCCGAAGAGGTCTACTTGCACTGGGAGCCGGAACCGTCCCCGTGCGAGCTGGATCTGCCGTCCACAGACATCCGCTCGGTGGTGCTGGCCACCGGTTTCGTCGCCGAGTGGCCCTGGCTCGATGTGCAGGGCGCGCTGGATGCCCACGGCTATCCGCTGGGCGAGTTTGGCGTTTCCCCGCAACCGGGCTTGTTCTTCATCGGCATGCACAACCTGCAGCGGATGAGTTCGTCGTTCCTGTGCAACGGCGGCCGCGATGCACGCGACCTGCTGCCGGCCATCCTGGGGCACCTTGGCGAGGGCGGCGGTACCGATTCCGGCACGGTGAAGCAAGGCGGCCGCCGGGCAACGCCCGGCGGCGCCAGACCCGCTTAACGGCCGGTCTTCACCTCGGTCCACAGCCGGGTGTAGAGCTTGTCGGTCTCCGGCGTGTTGATCGAGTAGGTGAACATCTTCTCGGCCACGTCAGCCGGCGGATAGATCGTCGGGTCGGTGCGGATCGCCTCGTCCACCAGCGGTGTCGCGGCCGGGATCGGGTTGGCGTAGTGGATGAAGTTGGTGTTGGCCGCGGCGACCTTCGGTTCCAGCAGATAGTTGATGAACCTGTAAGCCGCTTCCGGGTGCTTGGCGTCCTTCGGGATCGCCAGCATGTCGAACCACTGCGGCGCACCTTCCTTCGGGATCGAATAAGCCACGTGCACGCCATTGCTGGCTTCCTCGGCGCGGTCGCGGGCCTGGATGATGTCACCGGACCAGCCGACCACCAGGCAGGTGCCGCCATTGGCCAGCGAACCGACGTACTGCGAGGAGTGGAAGTTCTGCACGTACGGGCGGATCGACTTCAGCAGGTCGGCCGCCTTCTGCAGCTCGGCCGGGTCGCCGCTGTGCGGATCCAGGCCCAGGTAATGCAGCGCGATCGGGATCATGTCGGCCGGCGTATCCAGGATGGTCACGCCGCAGTCCTTCATCTTGCTGATGTTTTCCGGTTTGAACACCAGGTCCCAGCTGTTGGCGATATCGGTGCTGCCGCCGAAGCGCTGCTTCAGCATGTCCACGTTGTAGCCGATGCCGGTGGTGCCGATCATGTACGGCACGCCGTACTGGTTGCCCGGATCCTGGGTGGCGATGCGCTTCATCACCGCCGGATCGAGGTTGGCCAGGTTCGGGATCTTGCTCTTGTCCAGCGGCAGGAACACGCCGGCCTGGATCTGGCGGCCGAAGAAGTTAAGGGTCGGCACCACCACGTCGTAGCCGCTGTTGCCAGCCAGCAGCTTGGTCTCGACCATTTCATCGCTGTCGAACACATCGTAGGTCACCTTGATGCCGCTCTCCTTCTCGAAGGTCGGAATGGTGTCCTCGGCGATGTAATCGCTGTAGTTGTAGACGTTCAGGACCTGGCTGTCCTGCGCGCCGCCGTTGCCACCGCCACAGGCGGCAAGCATGGCGGAGGCCAGGCCGAGCGTGAGGATACGCAGCTTCATCGGGTGCTCCAGAATGCGGGAAGGGGGGCCGGCGGGGCCGGCGACGGGTGCCAGCCTACCCCCCGGCGGCGGATTTTTCTATTCCAGATGCTCAGACGTTCAGCAGCAGGAACTCGCGCTCCCACGAGCTGATGACGCGGAAAAAGGTCTCGTATTCCTTGCGCTTGACCGAGATGTAGGCGCGGCAGAAACGCTCGCCCAGCAGGGCCTGGAGCTCGCTGCACTGCTCCAGCCCGTCCAGCGCCTCGCCCAGCGAGCGCGGCAGGTTGTAGCCCAGTTCCTTCGCGCTGCCGGTCACCGGCGCGTCCGGCGCCAGCCGCTCGCGGATGCCGAGCAGGCCGCAGGCCAGGGTCGCGGCCATCGCCAGGTAGGGGTTGGCGTCGGAGCCGGCGAAACGGCTCTCCACGCGCATGTTTTCCGGCGTATCCAGCGGCACACGCAGGCCGCAGGTGCGGTTGTCGAAGCCCCAGTGCACGTTGCTCGGCGAGACCTCGCCGAACACCAGGCGCCGGTAGGAATTCACGTTCGGCGCGAAGAACGCCATCGCCTGCGGCGCGTACTTCTGCAGACCGCCCAGGTAGTGGCCGAACACCGGGCTGAACTCACCCTCAGCATCGGTCTCGCCAGCGAACACATTGCTGCCATCGCTCACCCGCACCAGGCTCTGGTGGATGTGCATGGCACTACCGGGCTCGTTCTCCATGGGCTTGGCCAGGAACGTGGCGTACACCCCGTGGCGCATCGCCGCCTCGCGCATGGTGCGCTTGAACAGGAACACCTGGTCGGCCAGGTCCATCGCATCGGCATGGGTGAAGTTCACCTCCAGCTGTGCTGCGCCGGATTCGTGGATCAGCGTGTCCACGTCCAGCTTCATCGCATCGGCGTAGTCGTACATCAGGTCGAGGATCGGGTCGAACTCGTTGACCGCGTCGATCGAGTACGACTGCCGCGCGGTCTCCGGGCGCCCCGAGCGACCGGCCGGTGGCAGCAGCGGGAAGTCCGGGTCGGTGTTCTTCTGCACCAGGAAGAACTCCAGCTCCGGCGCCACCACCGGGCGCAGGCCCAGTTCCGCATAAGCCGCCAGTACGCGGCGCAGCACGTTGCGCGGCGCAAGCTCGTGCGGTTCGCCGCTCTTGGTGTAGCAATCGTGGATGACCTGCGCGGTGGCATCGGCTGCCCACGGCACCATGCGCACCGTATCCGGATCGGGCCGCAGCATCATGTCCGAGTCCGACGGCGAGGTCAGGTCGTAGTAATCGTCAGGGAACTCGCCGGTGACGGTGGTGGCGAAGATGCCTTCCGGCAGGCGCGTGCCGTAATCGTGCGAGAACTTGTCGGCAGGAATGATCTTGCCGCGGGCGTTGCCGGTGATGTCCGGCACCAGGCATTCCACCTCGGTGATGCGCCGCTCCTTCAGCCAGCGCAGCAGGCTGCTTTCCTGCGGTGCGGGGGGCGTGGCCGTCTTGCGCGGGCGCGTTCGGGAACTCATCGGGAATCCAGTCGGTTCTGTTGGTGCTGCCGGCAAGCTTGGCCGAACGCACGGAAAATAGCGTGATAGAACGGCGTCTGCGTGACACGCCACTCCGGATGCCACTGTACGCCGAGCACAAATCCATGGTGCAGGCTGCGCGCTGCCTCGACCAGTCCGTCATCGGCCATGGCCTCGACCTGCAGGCCCTGCGCGAGGCGGGCGATGCCCTGTCCGTGCACCGAATTGACCTGCGCGCGGCCACTGCCGTGCCACCGCGCCAGCCAGCCATCGGTGGCCAGGGTCACCGCATGGGCCGGCCCATACTGCACTTCCACCAGCGCCTGCGGGTCTTCGCGATGGTCGGCCAGGCCGGGCACCGCATGCACCTGCGGATGCAGGCTGCCGCCCAGTGCGACGTTCAGCTCCTGGAAGCCCCGGCAGATCGCCAGCACTGGCAGGTCCAGCGCCAGCGCCTCGTGCAGCAGCGCGAAGGCATTGGCATCGCGGGCAGGGTCATGCGGATTGCCTGGCCAGCTGCGGCCGCCTTCGTAGTGCTGCGGTTCGATATTGCTGACCGCGCCGGTCAACAGCAGGCCATCGAGCCCAAGCAGCCAGTCGCTGGCCGGCAACCGTGGCTGCAGGCTCGGCAACACCACCGGGGTCACCTCGGCCGCCTCGGCCAGCGCGCGCACGTACTTCTCGCCGGCCACCGCGAAACGGTGGTGGCCGAGCACGGTGCTGTCGGTGGGCAGGCCCACCCAGGGCAGGCGGCGCATGGGAAGACTCCTTGGCGTGCCGACACGTTACCCGTCGCCTGGCAACGGCGGCAAGTCGCTGCCGTCACACCACAGCTGCCATGCATCGGCGAAACTACCGGGGTGAACGCTGATCGACCTGCCCTGCTCCGCCCTCCCGCACTGCACCCGCGAGGCCTGCAGTGAGCGCCGCCTTTCCGCCCAGCTGGTATGCCTCCAGCCTGCCCGAACCGCCCGCACTGCCCGCGTTGCAGGGGCAGGTGCAGGCCGACGTTGCGGTGCTGGGCGCTGGCTATACCGGCCTGACCGCCGCACTGGAGCTGGCCGCGCGTGGCCAGCGTGTGGTGGTGCTGGACGCACAGCGGGTCGGCTGGGGCGCGTCCGGCCGCAATGGTGGCCAGGCGCTGGTCGGCTATGGCTGCGAGGTGGACGAACTGGAGCGTCAGCTCGGCCGCAACGATGCGCGCCACCTGTTCGACTGGTCGCGCGACGCCGTACAGGCGATGCGCAGGCGCATCGATCGCCATGGTATCGACTGCCATTGGGTGGAGGGCCACGCCAGCGTCGCCATCCGCGAGCGCCATGAGCGCGACCTGCGCGCCAACTGCGAGCATCTTCAGCGCCACTACGACTACCCGATGCAGTGGTGGGACCGTGATGCGCTGCGCGCACAGCTGGACAGCCCGCGCTACCGCGCCGCGATGTTCGATCCGCACAGCGCGCACCTGCACCCGCTGGCCTATGCGCGTGGCCTGGCCGATGCGGCACGTGCGGCCGGCGTGGTGATCCACGAGAACTCCGCAGTGACCCGCGTGCAGCGCGGACCGCAGCCCACCCTGCATACCGCGCAGGGAAGGGTGCGCGCTGCGCATCTGGTGGTGGCCGGCAATGCCTGGCTGCAGGGCCTGCTGCCCGACCTGGAACGGCGGATCATGCCGGTCGGCACCTATATCGGCGCCAGCGCGCCGCTGGGGGCCGAGCGCGCCCGCGCCCTGATCGGCAACAACATGGCGGTGGCCGACACCGCGTGGGCACTGGACTATTTCCGCCTCAGCCACGACCACCGGCTGCTGTTCGGCGGCCGCGCCAGTTACTCGGCGCTGCCCCCGCCCGGCCTGCGCGGGGTGATGCAGCGGCGCATGCACCAGGTGTTTCCACAACTGGCCGATGTGCCGCTGGAGCAGGTCTGGGGCGGTTACGTGGACATCACCCGCAACCGCGCTCCGCATTGGGGCCGGCTGGACGGCAACCTGTACTTCGCGCAGGGGTTCTCCGGCCATGGGGTGGCCGCCGCCGGGCTGGCTGGCGAAGTCATCGCCGCCGCGATTGCCGGCCAGAGCGAGCGCCTGGACGTGTTCCAGCGCCTGCGGCATGCGCCTTTCCCCGGCGGCCGGCTGCTGCGCACGCCGCTGCTGGTGGCGGCGATGTCCTGGTACAAGCTGCGGGATGCGTTGTGGTGAAGATTCCGCATCTCCTGGATTGAACGCTCTGACAGGCGCACCGCAGCGCTGATCGTGCTGCACACGTCACAGATTTTCACGCAACATCTGTGATGGATGGTTGGTCAACTCCCTAAATGCGCCGCTGTGCAATTGCATAATCGTTCGCAGACCGATAACGTCCTGAGAAACCGGGCCCCGCGGCGAATGGAAGCTGACAGGGGACACGTAGGAGAGGGGGACGTGCGATTGGACTGGTGGAAAGAAGGATTGTTGCTGAAGGTGCGCATTCGTCCGGCTGGCCTGATGCTTGCCTTGCTTTATGCAGTTGCCTATTGGGCAACCCGACAGCTGTCGCTGGATCAGTTCTATTTGCCAGCCGGCATCCGGGTGGCGGCCGTACTGTTGTGCCCGCCGCGCCTGTGGCCTTATCTGCTGCTGGGCGAATATGCGTACTTTGCACAGTCCCGCGTGCCAATGATCGAGAAGTACGGCCTGACATGGGTCATTGTTGCCTCCGCGTTCCTCATGCCCGCAGTGATGTTGATTGTGAAGCTGCAAAGGCGAATGATGGCGGAGTCGAAGACGATCGGCCTCTTGTTGATTGCCGCCGCTTCCAGCGTCGTTGTTACGCTGCTGAACCTCAGCTTTTCCCATCTGCTCTGGCCAACACCCCCTTCCACGCCCTTCCTGACCAGTGCGGCGCGTTACAGCGTGGGCGACTTCATCGGCATTCTAACGGTGGCCCCCATCGCCATGCTGTGGGCGCGACAGGACGTGGGGCAGGAGTGGAACGCTGCACGAAAGACCCCGATGCTGGCGGCACTTTCATCGATGCTCCTGATCGGGATAGCAGCAACTCAACTGCCCGCAGACTGGGTTGCGCTGAAGGCAACGCTCCTGCTGCTGTTGGCACTCCCCGCGGCCGCACTTACCTGCCTGTATGGCTGGAAGGGTGCCGCCCTTGCAGTACCGGTGCTCAACATGGTCATCGGCCTGACCACGCCCAACACCCATCCCACCGCATTCGATCCCGCGGCCTTCATCACCCAGCAGATCATGGCGATCAGCGGCATCGTATTGCTGTTGCTCGGATCACGCATCACCCACTTCTACCATCGTTACAGGCTGCGCGAGATGGGGGAAAGGGACGCCATCCATCTTGCGAGGAGCTCGCAATTGGCCAGCGAGATGGAGCTGCGTGAGCGTGCCCTGCACCTTCGCAAGCTCGGCGACGGCATTGATACCTCACTGGTGGAGCTGGCCGACTGGCTCAAGGCCCAGGGACATCACGCAGTGGCCAGCAGCCTTCTGCATACTTCGAATGTACATTCGCGGCTCCTTCGCGAACAGACAAGCATGGTCTATCCCTCGGGTCTGGAGCATCTTGGGCTTTACGTGGCTTTGCAGGCCGGTGGCATCCGTGAGTCGTGGACGCTGACGGAGCGCGTTCTCCGCCCTGATCTGAAAGGCGACCCCTGCAACCTGAGCGTGGAACTGCAGTTGGCCGCTTACCGGACACTGATTGATGCAGTCTCCATTCTTCTCAAGCATGAGGGTGGTCAGATTCGCATTCGTGCAAGATGCGGCGGAATGGGCTCCAGGCGCGGAATCCTCATGGTCGTGTCGCTGCTGGAGTCGCGTCGGCGCCTTTCCCAGCAGACAACCATGGCAGCGTTCGAGCGGCTGACCGGGCGAACCCTGCCCTATGACGGGACCGTTGACTGCTATCGCAACCGGGTCAGGATCCTGTTCCTCGACCGTGAAACAAAACTTGAGACACAGCCCAGTGCTCCATCACGGTACAGCTGCCCTGCACCCTCTGCGCTGCAGTAGTGCATTTCACAGTCAAGCGATCGGATCGAACCAACGCAGCGGTATCGCATGAACGTCCCGCTCATCCCGCTGGCCAATGGCGTCATGGGCACCCGGCGAACATCCGGGTGCCCATGCAGTCTGACACTGAAGCTCGCCGATATCCCGGCAACAGGCGGTATCAGGGTGCCTCTACCGCCCACAAGACATCAGCTCCGCTTGCATATCTGACCAGCGTGAATGCGGGGGACCGATAGACAACCGTCCTGGTGGCTTTGGCGGGAACAGGCAGGCGCTGCTCAGGCAACGAAACCTTCGCAGATGGGTCACCTGCCGGCAGTACCCAGAACGTGCCCGCAGCATTGCCGATCACGATGTGCACGTGGCCCGCGAGATCGTTTACCTGGAAATAATCCATACCATCGCGCTCGAACCCATAGACCAACCAGCCGGGATCCACGCTCAGGTCCTGTGCCTGCGGAATCGACTGGCCGAGTCCTTGGCCGGCCATCTTGATTCCATGGTCGTCACTCGGGGCAAAAGCAAGAACGGATACCGGCACCAACATCAACGCACCAGCAAATGCATGAATTCGGAAATTTCCCACACTAACCTCCAGGTTGGATGCAATACGGATCAAGCAGGATGCTACCCCCAATCGCATCAGCATATACCGGGCGCACTCCGTAAAGCCCATGGGACATAATCGACTGGATCGATGCAAACCCATGCCACGCCGATGCTGCGTCCGAAATCGCCAATACCCGTAGCGAAACCCGCCCACGGTGCGGGTCAGCTGCATCTGCGACAAATGACCTGGACAGGCGCGTGTAACAGCAGGACATTGTCGATTGCGCGATAGTGAACACAGTGGACAGCATCAACTGCCGAATGTAGCGGGTGCAACGGCTGCAACGTGATCGAACCGAGGACGCGCTGATTGTGGATGATTCACCGTCCGCTGGTGGCTATGCCGACGCACTGCTGACCGTGTAGGGCCACGAAGCGCAGGAAGCCGGCAATTGCAGCGCAAAGGCAGGCCAGACACCTCGATTGCGCCCTTCTCCGACTGTCGATAATGTCTACGGACGTGGCCAGTCATCATTGGCCGGGAGGCAAGAGGCGGGGCTTGGACCGATTCAAAGAAGCAATTGAACTGAGCTTCCGGATCCGACCCGTCGGAATCGCACTCGCGGCCATCTACGCTTTGAGCTGCCTTATCTCGCGTCAGTTCTCGCTGGATCAGTTCTTCCTGCCAGCGGGCATCCGGGCAGCGGCACTCCTGATCGTCCCGACCCGCCTGTGGCCCTACCTGCTGCTTGGCGAGTACGCCTACTTCGCAACCCTGCGCATCCCCATGATCGACAGCTACGGCCTGGCCTGGGTCATCCTGGCCTCGACGCTGCTGATGCCGATGGCGATGCTGGTGGTCCACCTGCACCGCATGAGAATGCCATCGGAGTCCGCCGCCGGCCTCTGGCTGCTGTCGCTGACCTTCTGCACGGCGTTGTTCGTCCCGGTTCTCAATATGGGCATTTCATTCGCCCTGTGGTCGAACCCGCCGCCGAGCAACCTGCTTAGCGCAGTTGATCGCACGATCTTTGGCCACTTCGCCGCCATCATTACCCTCGTGCCACTGGCATTCCTCTGGTCGCGACGAGAGGCGGCCCCCAATTGGACGCGCCGCTTTGCTGCACCTACGGTCACGGCCATCCTGGTGATGCTGGTCCTGGCCCTGTGCATGCAGCTTACGGCCATCAGCGCCCACACCACACGCACCCACCTGGTGCTGCTGTCCTCCCTACCAGCGATCGCCCTGACCTTCATGCATGGGTGGCGTGGCGCTGCCATCGCGATTCCGCTGTTGAACCTTCCACTCCATTTCGCCACTCCCAGCACCGGCCTACCGTCCTCGTTCGACCTGGGCACCTTCGCCACCCAGCAGAACATGGCCGTGATGAGTGTCGCACTGCTCGCCCTGGGATCCAGCATCAGCTATCACCACGAGCGTGCACGGTCCCGTGGACTGGCTGAGGAAACCACATTGCGCTTGGCACGTAGTTCGCATCAGATCCGTGAGCGTGAACTTCGCGAGCGCGCCTCCCATCTCAGGCAACTCGGCGAAGGCATGGACAGCTCGCTCGGCGAGATGGTCAGCTGGCTGAAGGCGCAGGGGCATCATGCGGTGGCCAACAGCCTGCAGCACGCCTCATCCGTGCACTCGCGGCTGTTCCGTGAACAGGCCAGTCTGGTCTACCCCACGGGGCTGGAGCAGGTTGGGCTGTATATCGCGCTGCGCGTTGGCGGCGCGTGCGAGAACTGGGACAACTCCCATCGCGTGATACCGCCCCGGCTGGAGGGGAACCCCTGCATGCTGACTGTTGACCTGCAGCTCGCCATCTATCGCTCGCTGATCGAGGCGGTGTCGCTGCTGCTGGAGCTGGAGTCGGGACAGGTCAGCGTGCGCGCCCGGAGCGGCCAGGCTGGCGACCGCCGCGGCATTGTGGTGGTCGTGGGCCTGCTTGACCGCAGTTGCACGCTGTCGAGTGGGACCGTTCAGCAGGCCACGGAGCGTCTGGCCGGCCGGATAATGGCCTACGGCGGTACGGTGCATTGCCGTGGCAACCGGCTCCGGTTCGTCCTGCACGAATCCATTGCGGGCACAGCGGCGTCATTCACATCGCCCGCCTGATCGCCGAACGACACGCAGGGCATACTGCCCCGCTAAAGTTACACCCGAAACCGCCGCTATCCGTGCCGAGCCCCTCCCTCGTGAGCCACCGCATCATGCCCGTGCTGCCGCAGGCCGCCGTCGATGGCGACCTGGCCGATCCGCTGCCGCAGCGGATCCTGCTGGTCGAAAACTCCCGTGCGTTCACCGGCATGCTGCGCGAAGCCATCGAGCAGCGCCTGGAACTGCCGGTGGTGATCGCCTCCACCCTGGCCGAGGCCGACCGGCTGCTCAGCGAAGGCGGGGGCTGGTTCCTGGTGCTGACCGGACTGGTGCTGGCCGACGGCGACCGCGATGCAGTGGTCGAGTTCTTCCTCAAGCGCGACCTGCCGACGGTGGTGGTCAGCGGCGTTTACGACGAGGACCTGCGCAAGCGCGTACTACAGCAGCAGATCATCGACTACGTGCTGAAGAATACCCCGGGCAGCATCGACTACCTGGTGTGGCTGGTGCAGCGGCTGGAACGCAACCGGCGCATCGCCGCGCTGGTGGTGGACGATTCGCCGTCCGCGCGTGGCTATGCCGCCGCCCTGCTGCGGATGTATGGGCATGAGGTGCACGAAGCCGCCGACGGCAACGAGGGCCTGGCTGCTATCGAGGCGCATCCGGCGATCCGCCTGGCGGTGGTCGACCAGGAAATGCCCGGCATGCAAGGCGTGGAATTCACCCGTCGCCTGCGCACCCTGCGCTCGCGCGACAAGGTGGCGGTGATCGGCATCTCCGGCAATACCGACGCCTCATTGATCCCGCGCTTCCTGAAGAACGGCGCCAACGATTTCCTGCGCAAGCCGTTCTCGCGCGAGGAGTTCTTCTGCCGCGTCTCGCAGAACGTGGACCAGCTGGAACTGATCGGCACCCTGCAGGACCTGGCCACCCGCGACTTCCTCACCGGCCTGCCCAACCGGCGCTTCTTCCTGGAGCAGAGCCAGCGCCAGCTGCCGCAGCTGCAGCTGCACGGCCAATGCGTGGCGGTGGCGATGATCGACATCGACCACTTCAAGCACATCAACGACACCCATGGCCACGAAGCAGGCGACGACGCGCTGCGCGCGGTGGCCGGCGCGGTGACCGCGCATGCACGCAGCCACGACCTGATCGCGCGCTTCGGCGGCGAGGAGTTCTGCCTGCTGGTGCCAGACATGGAACAGGACGAGGCGCTGCTGTACTTCGAGGAGCTGCGCCAGCGCATCGCCGCACTGGAGGTGGACATCGGCACCGCTACCCTGCGCATGACGGTCAGCATCGGCCTGTGCTGCCTGCGCCCGCAGCGCGATGCGCTGCACCGGCTGATCTCCGAGGCCGACCGCCAGCTGTACCTGGCCAAGGCCGGTGGCCGCAATCGGGTCAGCTGCACCACGGTGGCCAGCCCGCTGCGTCCGCGCGAGCCTGCGCTGACCTGACCGGCTCGCTTTGATCCAGATCAACGCCGTTCCCGCACGGCAGCTCTACAGTCGGCCCCGACATACGCATGAAGGGGAGCCGGGGATGGCACTACTGGTCTGGCAGGACGATCTGAACATCGGCATCGATGTGATCGACCAACAACACCGCCGCATCATCGAGATGCTCAACCACCTGCACGTGGCCCAGTCCAGCCTGCAGCGCGCGGCAGTGGGTGAAGTGATCGACGAGGTGGTCGACTACACCATGTCGCACTTCGCGTTCGAGGAAGAGCTGATGGAGGAAGCGGGCTACCCGTTCTGTGCCGCGCACAAGCGCGTGCATGAGATCTTCATCAAGCGTGTGGCCGAGTACCGGCTGCGCTTCCAGGCCGGCGAGGACATCAGCGATGAACTGCGCACGATGCTCTCGCGCTGGTTGTTCAACCACATCCGCGGCGATGATCAGGCCTATGCCGAACAGGTCAAGGCACACCTGAACCAGTTCACCCGCGAGCACCAGGGCGGTGGCTGGCTGGGACGCACGCTCAAGCGCTTCTTTGGCTGAACCGCAGCGCGCGCCGGTGCAGTGCCACCAGCGCGCACAGCGTCGCTGCCGCAGTCAGGCACAGGTAGTAGCCGACCGCGACCAGGCCGAAGCGTTCGGCCAGCCAGGTGGCCAGGTACGGCGCCGGTGCCGCACCCAGAATGCCAGCCAGGTTGAATGACAGCGATGCGCCGGTATAGCGCACCTCCACCGGGTAGATCTCGGCCAGGAAGGTACCGCAGGGCCCATAGGTCAGGCCCATCAGGAACAGGCCCAGGCACAGGAAGGCGGTAACCATCCACGGGCTGTGCGGCTGGAACAGCGGCGCGAACAGCACGCCGAAACCGATGATCAGCACGCTGGCCACGATCATCGTGCGGCGCGTCCCCCAACGGTCGCCATAGCGCGCCGACAGCGGGATGCCCAGCGCGAAGAACAGCATGCCGGCCATCTGCATCAGCAGGAACTGCTCGCGGCTGTAACCCAGCACCGCCGTGCCGTGGCCGAGGCTGAACACGGTCATCAGGTAGAACAGCACGAAGGTGGCGAACGCGCCCAGGGTACCCAGCAGCATCGGCACCGGGTGGTCACGCAGCACCGTCCACATCGGCAGCCGCACCGGCGCCCTGCGCTCCAGCGCCTGCTTGAAGTCGGGGGTCTCGTGGATGTTCAACCGCACCCACAGGCCGAGGCCGACCAGCAGCGCGCTGGCCACGAACGGAATGCGCCAGCCCCATTGCAGGAAGTCGGCCTGGCTCAGGCAACGGCCAAGCACCAGGAAGATGCCGGCCGACAGCAGGAAGCCGAGCGGTGCACCCAGCTGCGGGAACATGCCGTACCAGGCACGCTTGCCCGGCGGTGCGTTCTCGGTGGCCAGCAGCACTGCCCCGCCCCACTCCCCGCCCAGACCCAGGCCCTGGCCGAAGCGGCACAGCGCCAGCAGCGCCGGCGCCCACAGCCCGATCTGTGCGTGCGTCGGCAACAGGCCGATCAGCACCGTGGACAGCCCCATGGTCAGCAGCGCAGCCACCAGGGTGGCCTTGCGGCCGATGCGATCGCCGAAATGGCCGAACACTGCCGAGCCAACCGGGCGTGCGATGAAGGCCACCGCGAAGGTTGCCAGCGACTGCAGCAAGGCTGCCTGTTCGCTGCTGTCCGGGAAGAACAGGTGCGGGAACACCAGCACCGCGGCCGTGGCGTAGATGTAGAAGTCGAAGAACTCGATCGTGGTACCGATCAGGCTGGCCAGCAGAACACGACGGGGGGAATTCACGGGCGGCGCGGCAGCGGTGATCGTCGACATCGGCAACATGGGAAATGGCAGATCGCCCGATTCTGCCACGGGCAGGCGGCGGTACGGCACGATGGTTTCAGCCGACACCGATGCCAACGAGGGGCCAGGCGCCTCTGTAACGTCGAGCCATGCTCGACGGTTCTTCTCTTCGCGAGATGCAGCCGAGCATGGCTCGGCTCTACAGAAGAACGAACGGCAGTCGAGCATCGCTCGACTCTACAGAGAGCGAACAGCCGTCCAGCAATCGCGTCGTTACAACTGGATCCAGGTGGCCTTGATCTCGCTGTACTTGTCGAACGCATGCAGCGATTTGTCGCGCCCGTTGCCGGACTGTTTGTAGCCACCGAACGGAGCGGTCATGTCCCCGCCATCCCAGCCGTTCACCCAGATGCTGCCGGCGCGCAGCTGGCGCGCGACGCGGTGGGCCCGCCCCAGGTCCCGCGTCCACAGGCCGGCGGCCAGGCCGTAGCGGCTGTCATTGGCCACGCGCACCGCTTCGGCCTCGTCTTCGAACCCCAGCACGGCCAGCACCGGCCCGAACACTTCCTCGCGCGCCAGTGCCTGCTCCGGGCGCACCTGGTCGAACACGGTGGGCTGGACGTAGCTGCCGCCGGCTTCCACTTCGGCGCGCCGCCCACCCAGCAGCAACCGGGCGCCCTCGCCTTCGGCGCGCGCGATATCGTCCATCACCTTGTCCAGGTGCGCGGCATCCACCAGCGCGCCCATCGGCGCATCGGGGTCCAGTGGATGGCGGGGGTGCATGTGCTGGCCATAGGCAACCACCTGATGCACGAAATCCTCGCGGATCGAACGCTGTACCAGAAGCCGCGAACCTGCGGTACAGACCTCGCCCTGGTTGAAGAAGATACCCTGTGCCACCGCCTTCGCGGCGGCGTCCAGATCAGGGGCGTCGGCGAACACCACATGCGGGCTCTTGCCGCCACACTCCAGCCAGACCCGCTTGAGGTTGGATTGCCCTGAACACTGCAGCAGCTTCGCGCCCGTGGCGGTGGAGCCGGTGAAGGCGAGCACGTCCACATCCATGTGCAGGGCCAACGGCTCACCGACGCGCGCACCGTACCCCGGCAGCACGTTCAGCACGCCCTCTGGCAGGCCCGCTTCGGCGGCCAGCGCCGCCAGCCGCAACGCACTCAAGGGCGAGCGCTCGGACGGCTTGAGCACCACCGCGTTGCCCATGGCCAATGCAGGCGCGATCTTCCAGCAGGCCATCAGCAGCGGAAAGTTCCACGGAACGATCGCGGCCACGACCCCGGCGGCCTCGCGCGTGACCAGTCCCAGTTCGTGCGGGCCGGTCGGCGCGATCTCGCCGTACAGCTTGTCCACGGCCTCGGCGGTCCAGCGCAGGCAGCGCACCGCGCCTGGCAGGTCGATGCGGCGCGCATCACGCACCGGCTTGCCCATGTCCAGGGTTTCCAGCAGGGCCAGCTCGTCGGCGTGCTTTTCCACCAACGCCGCCAAGGCCAGCAGCACGCGCTTGCGATGGGACGGGCTTGCCTGCGACCAGTGCCCCGCCTCGAAGCTGCGCCGCGCGGCCAGTACCGCGCGCTCCACGTCCTGCGCGTCGCAGTCGGCGACCGCCCCCAGTACGCGACCGTCGATCGGGCTGACGCAGTCGAAACGGGCGCCGCTGGCTGCATCGACATAGCGGCCATCGATGAAGGCCTGGCCTGGCATCGACAGCTGGAGGGCCAGCGCCTGCCAATGGCTGCGGTCGGGAAAATCGGCCATGGGAAGCTCCAGCATTCAACGAGCCTTGGTTATACCGGGGTCACCGCGACTCCGCCGTGACGTGGCTGCGCTACATTCGTCGCATCGGACCCGACGGAGCTGGCATGAAGCGTCCCGGAAGCGACCTGCACGACCTGACCACACAGCGCCCCGAGTCACTGGACGCTTACTGGATGCCATTCACCGCCAACCGCCAGTACAAGGCGGCACCACGCATGCTGGTCCGCGCCGAAGGCATGCACTACGAAGACATCGATGGCCGACAGATCCTTGACGGCACCGCCGGCCTGTGGTGCTGCAACGCCGGCCACGCGCGACCGCGCATCGTCGAGGCCATCGCCGGGCAGGCACGCACGCTCGACTACTCGCCCGCTTTCCAGATGGGCTCGCCGCCGGCCTTCGCGCTGGCACAACGGCTGGCCGCACTGGCTCCGGCCCCGCTCAACCATGTGTTCTTCACCAGCTCCGGCTCGGAGGCGGTGGATACCGCGATGAAGATCGTGCTGGCTTACCACCGCCAGCGTGGCGAGGGCCAGCGCACGCGCTTCATCAGCCGCGAGAAGGCGTATCACGGCGTCGGTTTCGGTGGCATGGCACTGGGCGGTCTGCCCAACAACCGCAGGGCGTTCGGCCTGCAGCTGGGGGGCGTGGACTATCTGCGCCACACCCTGGACCTGCAACGCAACGCGTTCAGCAGGGGCCTCCCGCGCCAGGGCGCGGAGCTGGCCGACGACCTGGAACGGCTGATCGCGCTGCATGATGCCTCGACGATTGCCGCCGTCTTCGTCGAACCCATCGCCGGCTCCGCCGGGGTGATCCTGCCCGCGCCCGGATACCTGCAGCGCCTGCGCGAATTGTGCGACCACCACGGCATCCTGCTGGTGTTCGATGAGGTCATCACCGGTTTCGGCCGGGTCGGCATGCCCTTCGCCGCACAGCGCTTCGGGGTCACCCCGGACCTGCTGACCTTTGCCAAGGCGGTCAGCAACGGCGCGGTGCCGCTGGGCGGCGTGCTGGCCAGCGACGCCGTGCATGCCACGCTGATGCAGGCCCCGCCACAGGCCATCGAGCTGTTCCACGGCTATACCTACTCGGGACACCCGCTGGCCTGCGCCGCAGCGCTGGCAACACTGGACGTCTACGCCGAGGAGCGCCTGTTCGAGCGCGCCATCGAACTGGGCGAGTACTGGCAGGAACGGCTGCACGCGCTGCAGGGCCTGCCCAACGTGATCGACATCCGCAACTTCGGCCTGGTCGGCGCGGTCGAGCTGGCGCCGCGCCGCGATGCACCTGGCAGCCGCGGCTACGAGGTGTTCCGGCGCTGCTTCCACGACGGCCGGCTGCTGGTGCGCTGTACCGGTGACATCATCGCGCTGTCGCCGCCGCTGATCGTGGACAAGGCACAGATCGACCAGATCACCGGCACGCTGGGCGAGATGATCGGGGCCACCGCCTGAGCCCGGGCCGGTGGTGGCGAGCGGGTACAATGGGCGGTTCCGCTCCTGCTCGCTGCCGTGCCCATGGATATCGTCGTCAAAGAAGAACTCAAGGCCTACATCGACCCGCTGACCGCGGACGAACATGACGCGCTGGAGCGCAGCATCCTGGCCGAAGGCTGCCGCGATGCGCTGGTGCTGTGGGGTAATGTGCTGGTCGATGGTCACAACCGTTTCGGCATCTGCCAGAAGCATGGCCTGCCCTTCAACACCGTGCAGAACACGCGCTTCCAGAGCATGGAAGACGTGCACCTGTGGATGATCGAGCAGCATCTGGGCCGCCGCAGCGTGTCCGATTTCCAGCGCGGTGTGCTGGCGCTGCGCAAGCGCGACATCCTGGCTGCCCGCAAGCAGGTCGAGCAGGCGCAGCTGCAGCGCGAGAGCGACGGTACCGCCGAAACCGCCGACGAGGCGGGCGAGGACAGCCCGCCGTGGGAGCCGGCACCGAAGCTCAGCCGCGCCGAGCTGGCCCGCGAAGCCAAGCTGAGTACCAGCCAGGTCGGCATGATCGAGCGCATCCACGCCCAGGCTGCCCCCGAAGTGGTGGAGGCAGTGAAGGCCGGCGTGATCTCGATCAGCGCCGCTGCAGCCGTGGCCGACCTGCCCGAAGAGGAGCAGCGCGCCGCCGCCGCCGGTGGCAAGGACGAGCTGAAGCAGGCGGCCAAGCGCGTGCGCGAATCCAAGCGCAAGCCGCGCGCGCCGAAGCCGGACGCGGCCGAGATGGACTTCGAGGAGCCCAGCGAGGACGAGATCGCCAGCCGCGACGCCGAAGTGCTGTTGGCGCTGGAACAGCTGGGCGAGGATGCCCCGGCCCTGCGCCGCCGCGTGGTCGCGTTGACCCGCGAGAACGACACCCTGCGCGCGCAGCTGGCCGCGCTGCGCAAGCAGGTAGTGCCGGCCGCTGGCCGGCAACCCCACGAAGGTATCGGGTGAACTGAAGATGCCGGCCAGCGGCCGGCACTACCAGATGCTCATGCCGTGCCGGTTAGACTTCCGGCATGACGCCTGCCCACGATCCGCGCCGCGCCCAGCTGCGGCGCCTGAAAGCCCTCGCACTGGGCCTGCTGCTGTTGATGCTGGCCGGATTCGCGGTCAGCCATTGGTACGGCGAACGCGGCATCTGGGCCTGGGTTTCGGCCTTCTGCGAGGCCGCTGCGGTCGGCGCGCTGGCCGACTGGTTCGCGGTCGTTGCGCTGTTCCGGCGGCCAATGGGCCTGCCGATTCCGCACACCGCGATCATCCCGCGCAGCAAGGAGCGCATCGGCGACAGCCTGGCGCTGTTCGTGCGCGACCAGTTCCTGGAGCCAGGTGTGCTGCTGGCCAAGCTGCAGGTGTTCGATCCGGCCAGCCGTCTCGGCAGCTGGCTGTCCGACCCGGCGCGCTCGCGGATGCTGGCCGACATGGCCCGCAGCTGGGCGCTGCAGGCACTGGATTTCTTCGACGAAACCGCGGTACGCCGGCAACTGCACGCCTTCGTGGTGCAGCAGCTGCGGCAGTGGAATGCCGCTGCCACCACCGGTGAACTGCTGGCCCTGCTGACCGCCGATGGACGCCACCAGCGCGTGCTGGACGAGGGCCTGCAGCGGCTGGGGCGCTGGCTGGAGCAGCCGGAGGTGAAGGAACGCGCCTCGCAGCTGATCGTGCGCTACATCCAGCGCGAATGGCCTACGCTGTCGAGCACGGTGAACTGGGTCAAGCCGATCGACGAGATCGGCGACAGCCTGGCCGAGCGCCTGGCGCGGGCGGTACTGGAAGAACTGCAACAGGTGCTGGCCGAGCCGCAGCATCCGCTGCGCCAGGACTACGAGACCTGGCTGCAGAACTACGTGCAGCGCCTGCGCGAAGACCCGGCGCTGGCCGAGCGCATCGAACAGCTCAAGCAGGACATGATCGACCACCCCGCCCTGCAGGACTACGTGCAGGGGCTGTGGGCGCGCATCCATGCCAGCCTGCGCGCCGACCTGCAACGCGAGGACTCGGCACTGGTCGGCCACCTGCAGCGCAGCCTGGCGTCGCTGGGCAGCAGCCTGCAGGCCGACCCGGCCCTGCGCGAGGCCCTCAACCAGCACCTGCTGGAAGGTGCGCAGCGCCTGACCGGGCGCCTGCGCGAGGGCGTGACCACGCATATCGCGCAGACCGTGAAGGGCTGGGATGAGCGGCACCTGGTCGAGCAACTGGAACTGAGCGTGGGTCGCGACCTGCAGTTCATCCGCTTCAACGGCACCCTGGTGGGCGGGTTGATCGGCCTGCTGTTGCATGCGGCAACCGTGGCGTTCAGGTTGTAGCCCCGGCCAACGCCCACGATCAGCACGCTTGATTCATGAAATGCGAATACATATCATTTACTGATCGATTGTACGCTTAGCCAAACGGGCACGAAGACGTGCCCATCGCCCGTGTACTGCCCCGACTTCTGGGCTGCCCGTCTGCGCGGGCAGTGCTTCGTCGATGGGACACGCTGGGCGACATGCGCAGGGCGCAAGGGGGCCGCGGACGCGTTCCATCCCTTCTCCAACCTGCAGGAACGCCGTGGACCGCTCGCCCACCCCCGCCAGCCCCCGCACCTTGTTCTCCAACCCGCGCTGGGGCGTGCTGTCACGCGCTTTGGCCGCGATTTTCGGCGGCTATGCGCTGGCCTCGATGACCAGCGTGTTCTGCGCGGTGGCGTTGCCCGGCGCGCGCGGCCAGACCGTGCTGACCGGCATGCTGCTGGCCATTGTGGTGGCTGCCTGCGCGGCGCTGTGGGCCTTCGCCACCCGCAGCGCGCTGCGGGCCTGGGTCGGCATCCTCGCCCCCGCCCTGCTGATGGCGGCGGTCGCACGCCTGTTGGGAGCCTGGGCATGAAGAACGGATTCCGCCAGTCGATGGCCTGGCTGCATACCTGGACGGGCCTGCTGGTCGGCTGGTTGCTGCTGCTGATCTTCATGGCCGGCACGGCCAGCTACTACCGCGAGGAAATCAGTCGCTGGATGCGCCCGGAGCTGCCGTCCAGCAACGTCAGCATCGACGTGGCCGCGCAGCGCGCGGTGGACTACCTGCAGGCCAATGCGAGCCACGCCGAGAACTGGTTCGTCACCCTGCCGCAGCCGCGCAACCCGGCCATGCAGCTGTTCTGGCGGCTGCCACCGGAACTGGCTGACCCCAGTCGTGGCCGTCGCGGTGGCTTCGGCGACGCCACGCTCGACCCGAACACCGGCCAGGCATTGAAGGCGCGCGAGACCCGTGGCGGCGACTTCTTCTACCGCCTGCACTTCGACCTGCACTACATCCCGGTGTACTGGGCGCGCTATCTGGTCGGGTTCTGCGCGATGTTCATGCTGGTGGCGATCATCACCGGCGTCATCACCCACAAGAAAATCTTCAAGGACTTCTTCACCTTCCGCAAGGACAAGGGCCTGCGGTCCTGGCTGGATTTCCACAACGTCAGCGCGGTGATGGCCCTGCCGTACCACGCGATGATCACCTACACCGGCATCGTCACTCTGATGATCATGTACCTGCCGTGGGGGGTGAAAGTTGCCTACCCGCAGGACGAGGACAAGTTCTTCAGCGAAGCCTTCGGCGGCATGCCAGAGGTGACCGCGCCGGCACAAGGCCGCGCCACGCCGCTGCCGATCGCACAGCTGCTGGACAGCGCGCGTGCACACTGGCACGGCGTGGAAGTGGCCGGCTTCACCGTGTCCAACCCGGGCGCTGCCAATGCGGTGATCGACATCCGCCAACGCGACGGCAGGCGTTTGTCCACCGACACCCCGGCGCTGCGCTACGACATGGTCAACGGTGCGCTGCTGGAAGAGACGCCGCCGTCCGGCGGCGCCACCGCCACCCGTGGCGTGCTGTATGGCCTGCACCTGGCGCGCTTCGCCGACTGGGGTCTGCGCGCACTGTTCTTCCTGTCCGGCCTGGTCGGCTGCCTGATGGTCGCCAGCGGCGTGGTGCTGTGGGCGGTGAAGGAGCGTCCCAGGCATGCCAAGAACGGGCGTACCGGATTCGGCCTGCGCCTGGTCGATGCGCTGAACATCGGCACCGTGGCCGGCCTGCCGATCGCCTTCGCGGCGTACTTCTGGGGCAACCGCCTGCTGCCGCTGCAGATCGCCGAGCGCTCCAGTGCCGAGGCCAACGTGTTCTTCTACGCCTGGGGCGGCGCGCTGCTGGCCGCCTTCATCTGGCCGAAGCGGATGATGTGGGCGTGGCAGCTCTATCTGGGTGCGGCCGCGTTCGCACTGGTGCCGGTGGTCAATGCGCTGACCACGCACGCGCATCTGGGCATCACACTGCGCAGCGGCGACTGGGTACTGGCCGGCGTCGATCTTTCGATGATCGCGTTCGGCGCGATGCTGGCGCTGTGCGGCTGGCGCATGCAGCGCTGGACGCCACCGCTGAGTGCGGCCGAGAAGAAGAAACGTGCGGCCGCTGCGGCTGCACCGAAGGCATCGGTGAACACTGCGGAAGCGGCCGAAGCGGAGGCCAGCGCATGATGCTGCTGGCACTGGCGCTGTCGTTCTCTGCGTTCACCGCGCTGTCGCTGTCGATGGAAAAGCACCAGCACGACCTGCATGGCAAGGCCGCGGCCGCACCCGCACGGCGGATGCAGTGGCGGGTGCTGGGTTGGGCGCTGCTGTCGGCGGCGTTCGCACTGTGCGTGGCCGACCACGGCTGGGCGATGGGCCCGGTGCTGTGGCTGGGGGCAATGACCCTGGCCGGCGTGACGCTGTCGTTCGGGTTGTACCCGTATCGTCCAACATGGATTGCGCCGCTGGCGATCGCGCTGCCGGTGCTGGGGTTGGTGCTGGAATTGCTGTAGCCGCAGGACGGGGACAGCGGCATCCACGCATGGCGTGGATCTACAATGCCCGTATGGATAGCATGCTGCAGCGGATTTCTGGAATCGGCTTTTTTTCCCGGTTGGGTGAAACACTGCCCATAACGGCCGGCGTCGTCGCCGTTCGGTCGCTGGCCGAAGCACTGCGGACCATCGATACCGATGGTTTCGAATGGATGCCCACCACACTGGGCGATTCGGATCCGTTTCACGGCGCCCTGCCCCATCCAGCCGAACTCGCCGACGCCCGACGCGAACTCAACCGCACGTTGATGCGCGCGCTTTCGGCACTGGATCTGCCGGCACTGCGCTGCGGTGCACATGACCTGCAGCTGGTGGCGCGCGATGGGGCGATGTTCGCCTTCCGGCAACGCCTGCTGGAGATGCATCTCGGCCTGCCGGCACACTGGGAGCCTGTGCTTGCGCTGTACGAACAGGGCCATTGGCCCCTGGCCCATGCGTCGGGGCGATTGTTGGTGCTTTAGGCCGATCCACGCATGGCGTGGACCTAAGGACCAGATGCGGTAATGCCGGCCGCTGGCCGGCATCCCGCGGACCTTCCACGGTTCTGACGCAGTTGCCGGCCAGCGGCCGGCACTACCGGGATTACCCCAATCGCTTCAGTTCCCACGCGCGGTGGATGCGCGCGTTGCGCTCGAAATCCGGACCAATCGTGCGTGCGGTGATCTCGCGGCACTGGGCGAACTCGGCGATGGCGTTCTCTTCCAGCTTGAAGCGGCGGAAGTTGTTGGAGAAGTACAGCACGCCACCCGGTGCCAGCCGCGCCACCGCCGCACGCAGCAGCTTCAGTTGTTCGCGCTGCACGTCGAAGTCATCGGCGCGGGCGGAGTTGGAGAAAGTCGGCGGGTCACAGAAGATCACGTCGTACTGGCCACGGTCGCCTTCCAGCCAGGCCATTGCATCGGCCTGGACCAGCAGATGCTGGTTGCCCCCCTGCCCGTTCAGCGCCAGGTTGTCGTAGCACCACTGCAGATAGGTGGCCGACAGGTCGACGCTGGTGGTGCTGGCGGCACCGGCCACGGCGGCCTGCACGCTGGCCACGCCGGTGTAGCAGAACAGGTTCAGGAAACGCTTGCCATGCACCTGCTCGGCCATCATCCGGCGCAGCGGGCGGTGGTCAAGGAACAGGCCGGTATCGAGGTAGTCGAACAGGTTCACCTGCAGCAGCGCGTTGTTCTCTCGCACCACGATGAACTCGTCGCGCTGCTCGAAGCGGCCGTACTTGCTGCCGCCCTTGCCGCGCTCGCGCGATTTCATCGACACCTGCTCCGGCGGCACGCCGAATACTTCGCGCGCGGCGGCCAGCAGCTCATTGCGGCGGCGGCGCACGTCGTTCTCGGGAATCGCCGCCGGTGCCGCATATTCCTGCACATGCAGGAAGGTCCGCCGCCTGCCACCCTCTTCCTCGTAGACGTCGATGGCCGCCGCGTATTCCGGCAGGTCGGCGTCATAGGCACGGAAGCAGGTGATGTGCTCGCGGGCACGCCAGCTCTTGAACTTCTTCAGGTTCTTGCGCAGGCGGTTGGCCACCATCTGCGCGCCTTCGCTCAGCTCGCGGGGCTGTGCCGGATCACGGCCCGGCACAGCGATCGGATCGCAGACGATCAGCGCGCATTCCAGCGCACCGTTGAACATCTGGTACTTCTTGCTGGCGCGCAGGCCGGTGGCAAAGGCCAGTTCGTCATTGCCACACAGCAGGCTGGCGCGCCACTGCGGCACCGCCTTCTGCAAGGCATTGCCCAGTGCACGATACAACGCTGGATCGGCGGCCAGGCGCTCGTCGTACGGCGGGTTGCAGACCACCGCACCGATCTCCTGTTCCGGCGCGGCCAGGTCGGCGACATCGGCGCGGGTGAAACGGATCGCGTGGGCGACGCCGGCGACCTCGGCATTCTCGCGGGCCGCCTGGATCGCAGCCGGGTCGATGTCGCTGCCGTGGATGACCGGCTTCAGCGCGGCCAGGCCGGCCGCTTCGCGCTCACGTGCTTCGCTCTGGATGGACTTCCAGGCCGCCTTGTCGAAGCCCAGCCAACGGCTCGGCGGCAGGCTGCCATGCCGCATCAGGCCTGGGGCAACGTCGGCGGCCATCAGCGCGCCTTCGATCAGCAGCGTGCCACTGCCACACATCGGGTCCAGCAGGCCACCGCCGGCGGCATGCAGGCGCGGCCATTGCGCGCGCAGCAGCAGCGCGGCGGCCAGGTTTTCCTTCAGCGGCGCCTCGTGGGCGGCACCGCGCCAGCCACGGCGATGCAGCGGGCCACCGCCGAGGTCGATCGACAGCGAGGCGCGGCCCTTGCGCAGCGAGAGGTTGACGCGCACGTCGGGCAGATCGGTATTGACCGAGGGCCGCTCCAGGCCTTCGTCGCGCATGCGGTCGACGATCGCATCCTTGATCCGCTGCGCGGCAAAGCGTGCATGGGTGATCTTGTCGCCGGACACGTGCGCATCCACCGCCAGGGTCATCTCCGGCGAGATGTGCTCGTGCCACGGCAGTGCACGCACGCCGTCATACAGGGCCTGCTCGTCCGGGCAGTCGAACTCGTCGATCGGCCACAGCACCCGGCTGGCCAGGCGCGACCACATCACGATCCGCAGCGCCTGCGCCAGTTCGCCGTCGGCGTTGACGCCGGCAATGGTGGCGGTGGCCTTGCCAAGGCCCAGGGCCGACAGTTCATCGGCAAGCAGGTATTCCAGGCCCTTGGCGCAGGAGACGAAGAATTTCACGGGATCGGTTCGCAGGTGGTCGGGCGCGGCACAGGGGCCGGGCCGGTCGGAAAGGAGGGCCGTAGGCACGGCCGGCAGGCCCGCGCCGGGGGCGGCGGGGCTGCCATTGTAGTCAATGCGGGCGGGCGCGCCGTGCGCCCTGGCTTCACAGTTGCCGCAGCAGGCGCTCGAAGGCCTGCGCGGAGGCCTCCACGTGGCGCTCCAGGCGGTGACCGTCGTCAACCAGCAGCAACTGCGCCGAACGCGCCTGCGCCCAGGCAATCACGCCGGCAGCCGGTACCACATCGTCATGCCAGGCCTGCACCACCGTGGTCGGCACCGCAGCGGCGTCCAGCGCCGGCATCGGGCCCATGGTGGTCGGTGGCACCATCAGGAACAGGCCGGCTACCGGCACCTGCAGCGAGGCGATGGCGGAGATGTAGGCGCCCAGGCTGGAGCCGGCCAGCACCACCGGCCCCTGACGTGCCGCGATGGCGGCGCGTTCAACCAGACGACGCAGGCGGGTCGGCACGTCGCCCACCCGGCTGACCTCGCTCATCGCGTCCAGGTCGGTGTAGTCGGGGCGCTCGTGGGTCCAGCCCAGGCGTTGCGCCACCTCGGCCAGCGCGGTGACCTTGGTCGCCTCCGGGCCGCTCTCGAAGCCATGGGAGAGGATGCAGTGGCCGCGGCTCATGCGCGTGCTCCGTGGGCGCGGGCCGACGAGGAAAGGGAAGGCAGGTTCATGCCGCAATGCTAGCATCGCCGGATGCCCAACCCGCTCCTGCCCGGCCTGCAGCTGCAGCCCCTGCCCTATCACGACCGACTGCCGCTGCGGGATCCCGCCTCGCTGGAAATGGTGGTGATCCACTGCACCGAGCTGCCCGATCTGGCGATGGCCCGCGAGTACGGCGAGCGCGTGCTGTACGACAGCGGCGCCGGCAACAGCGGGCACTTCTACATCGACCGCGATGGCAGCGTGGTGCAGTACGTGGCGCCGGAACGCGTGGCCCATCACGTGCGCGGCATGAACGCGCATACGCTGGGCATCGAGCTGGTCAACCGCGGGCGCTATCCGGACTGGTTCGACAGCCGCCACCAGGCGATGGACGAGGCCTACACCGAGCCACAGCTGGAAGCGCTGGAGCGGCTGCTGCTGGCGCTGGTGGCGCGCTATCCGTCGCTGCGGCGGATTGCCGGACACGACCAGCTGGATCTGGAGCAGGTGCCGGCCAGCGATGATCCGACGCTGAGGGTGGCACGCAAGCGCGATCCGGGGCCCTTGTTCCCGTGGGCACGGGTGCTGGCGAAGGTGCCGCTGCAGGGGTTGGAGTAAGCAGCAGGGCTGCGCCCTGCACCTGCAGAGGCAACGTCAACGTCAAGAGCTGGCATTCCGGGGGATGGCGGGGTGGATCCGATTGCGGGGGACGCCGTAAAGCCCCAGGCCGGCCCAGCCGCTGGCGGCTGTGCGTTCGGGCGCTTGCGAAGCAGTGCTTCGCAAGCAAAGCGCCCTCACCCATGGCGGCTTGGCCGCGGCATCCATGCCGCGGACACCCCCGCAACCGGACCCACCCCGCCTTCGACAGTTCTCCGCGATCCTTCGAATCGACACGGGGTCGGCTCCCGTTGCTACGCAACGGGCTCTGACCCCGATTTTCGGTTGATGGGGTCAGAGCCGTTCTCCGTTGGAAAACGGATCCGACCCCGCGCGGCTCAGGCGCCGGTCGCCACCGGGCGGCTGCTGTCGCTCACCCAACCACTCCAGGAATCGGCATAGATGCGTGCGCCGCTCAGGCCGGCCGTTTCCATCGCCAGCAGCAGGTGGCAGGCGGTCACGCCGGAACCGCACATCAGCACCACCTGCTGCGGATCGCGGTTGCCGATCACGCCCTGCAGTTCGGCGCGCAGCTCCTGTGCGTCGCGCAGGCGGCCGTCGAGCACGTTCAATGCGAACGGGCGGTTGACGGCGCCCGGCACATGCCCGGCCACCGGGTCCAGCGGCTCCACTTCACCACGGAAGCGTTCACCCGCGCGCGCGTCGACCAGCCAGCCCGGCGCATGCTTCAGCCGCGCAGTGATTTCGTCGGCGTTGGCGATCTGGGTGGTGTCGAAACGGCCTGGGTAATCAGGCAGCGCGTTCACCCCAGCCTGGCCGCTTTCCAACGCGTGGCCGGCGGCCTGCCACGCGGCGATGCCGCCGTCGAGTACGGCCACCCTGCTGTGACCGATCAGGCGCAGCAGCCACCACAGGCGCGAGGCGGCCATGCTGCCGTCGCTGCCATCGTAGACCACGACCTGGGTGTCGGGGCCGATGCCCCACTGCCCCAGCTTCACAGCAAAGGCATCGCTGTCCGGCAATGGATGGCGACCATGGCCGACGCGGCTGAGATCGGACAGATCACGGTTGAGATCGGCATGCACCGCAGTCGGTATGTGCCCTGCCAGGTACTGGCCGCCCGCAGCCTGCGGGTCGGCCAGCGAAGCACGCGCATCGACCACGCGCACGGCGGTACTGGCGGTGGCACGCGCGTCGACCACGCGTACGCCTTCGCCCAGTGCAGCGGCCAAGGTGTCGACATCGACCAGGGTAGTCCACGGCTGCTTGATCGGGTTCATTGCACTTGCTCCAGGCGGCGACGCAGGTTGTAGAGGATGGCCGCGGTCGCGCCCCAGATGCGCTGGCCCGGCCAGCCATACTCAAGGACGTGGCGAACCCGGCCGCGATGATTGATTTCGACCTGGCGCAGGCTGTCGGGCGCCATCAGGTAATCCAGTGGCACCTCGAATACCTCGGCCACTTCACTGGGCTGCGGGACCGGCACGAACTCCGGATCGACCACCGCCACCACCGGCGTGACCCGGTAGCCGGTGATCGTCACGAAGGGATCGAGATAGCCCAGCGCCTGCACCTGGCCGGGCGCCAATGCGATTTCTTCCTGGCTCTCGCGCAGCGCGGCCGCCAGCGCGTCGCGGTCATCGCGTTCGGTGCGGCCACCGGGGAATCCGACCTGGCCACCATGGGTGCGCAGTGTTTCGGTTCGACGGGTGAGGATCACCTGTGCGCCGCTGGCGCGCGGCACGATGCCGGCCAGCACCGCCGCCTCCACCGGAGGCCCGGGCGGTAGCAGATCGACCAGCTCACTGCGGTTCCAGCCGTCGCCGGCAGGTGGTTGGGCCAAGGGATGCAGCGCGCGGATCAGTCGTTCGTGGTCGGCCAGCGAGCCACGCAGCGATTGCTGCAGTTGTTCGCGCAGGGGCTGCACGCGATGCAGGATGCGGCTGCGTTCCTCGTTGCTCATCGACGACCACCGCGCGATCTCATCGATATGCCGCCCGCAGCCGGCGCATTGCCGGTGCGGATCCAGCGTGCACACTCCGATGCAGGGACTTGCGACAACACGCGCCGTTTCTTCCATTGTTTGCACCCGCCAACAGTAGCGCGATCGGGCTGAATTTGCGCGGGACGATACGACGCCCATGGCGCAGCGCTACAGGTCGCGCACTGCGCAAACAAAAACGCGCCGGTGGGGTCACCGGCGCGTTTGGTTTGCTGCTTCGATTTACTTGACGCTGACCAGCTTGATCTCGAACTGCACAGCCACGTTCGGCGGGAACGGGGTGCGCGGATCGGCACCGTAGGCCTGGTCCGGCGGCAGGGTGACTTCCCACTTCGAGCCTGCCGGCATCTGCAGCAGGGTCTCGCGCATGGCCTTCATTTCGACTTCGCTGACCTTGATCGACGGGATCTGCTGGGCCGGGCGGGCTTCGGTCGGGCGCTGGCCGTACGGGAACGGGCCGGCCACTTCCAGCTGCACGGTGCTGGCCTGGGTCGGCTTGGCGCCCTTGCCGGCCTCGATCACGCGGTACTGGACGCCGCTCGGCAGGGACTGCACGCCGGCCTTGGCCTTGTTCGCCGCGATGAACTGGTCGCTCTTGGTCTTGTTTTCGGCAGCCGCCTTTTCGTACTCGGCCTTGGCGGCCTGGGCACGGCCCTGCTCGCGCTTCTGGAACGCTTCAACGGCCGGCTTCAGCTGCTCGGCGGTGATCGCCGGCTGCTTCTTGGCGTAGGCATCCTGCAGGCCCTTCACCACCGAGTTGATGTCCAGCTGCTCACCACGACCGGTCAGCTCCGCCAGGTTGTTGCCGTAGTCGTAACCGAAGTAGTAGCTCAGCTTGCCCTTTTCGGACGAGACGTCCTGGGCGAAGGCATTGCCCGTCAGGGCCAGGGCCGCGACGGCGACCGCGATAGAACGCAACTTCATCAAACAGTTCTCCAGGGGTGGTAACTCAGGGACGTTCTGCGCCGCCCTGAGGCGACGGGTTAGGATAACGGGCGCAACGTGTAACCGCTACTCACGATGCAGGCTATGACCCGTCTGCGTTTCCAGAGTTCAATATCACTTTTTTTTAACGTTCCAGGAGTTTCCCCGTGGCCGATGCCCTGATCGCTGTCGCTGACGACGGCGCCATCCGCACCGTGACCGTCCAGCGCCCGGACAAGCTCAATGCCCTCAACGCCGCGACCCTGCAGGCCCTGGCCGATGCCTTCAGCGACGCCGCCGCCGATCCGGAGGTGCGCGTCGTGATATTGACCGGGGCGGGCCCCAAGGCGTTCGTGGCCGGTGCCGACATCGCGGAAATGAACACGCTCAGCGCCGTTCAGGGACGTGATTTCTCGCTGCTGGGCCAGGCCCTGATGCGCCAGATCGAACGCATGCCCAAACCGGTCATCGCACGCGTGAATGGTTTCGCACTGGGCGGTGGCCTGGAACTGGCGATGGCCTGCCACCTGCGCATCGCCGCAGATACCGCCAAGGTCGGCCAACCGGAAATCAACCTCGGCCTGATCCCCGGCTTCGGCGGCAGCCAGCGCCTGCTGCGCCTGTGCGGCCGCGCCGCCACCCTGGAGCTGTGCCTGCTGGGGGCGCCGATCAACGCCGCGCGTGCGCTGGAACTGGGCATCGTCAACGAAGTCGTGCCGGCCGACGCGCTGGACAACCGGGTGCAGGACGTCGCCCGCCAGCTGGCACGCTCGGCCCCGCTGGCCCTGCGTGGCCTGCTCGACGCGGTGCACGTGGGCGGCGAATGCAGCCTGGAGGCCGGGCTGGAATACGAAAGTGCGCAGTTCGGCCTGCTGTTCGCCACCGAGGACATGCGCGAAGGCACCAGCGCCTTCCTGCAACGCCGCGCGCCGGCCTTCCAGAACCGCTGACGCCATGGCATCCCGACCCAACCCCGCGCAGTTGTTCGCCCGGGTCCAGGCAGACGATCTCGATGGTGCCCTGCAGGCCGGGCTGATGGACTACGTCGTCCGTGCCGGCGACGACCGGTTGCTGCCTGACCACCCCGACCTTCCGCAACGCCTGTGCCAGGCCCAGCAGCAACTGCGCGCGGCCTGGGCTGCACGCGAACGCTACCGTGCCCGTGCGGTGCGCCTGGCCCGCCGCGAGGCCGAGCGCGATGCACGCCGCACCCCGGCACCGGCCCCGGACGTGAAGCCCGCCCTGCCCGCTGCGGCAGCCGCGATTCTGGCCCGGGCCAAGGCCCGCGCCCGCGGCAAGGAACAGTAATGGCCACCACGAAGAAGACCGCACGCGCCCCGGCGCGGCGTGGCGGCACGATGCCGCGCGCCGACGTGGTGGAGATGTTCACCCGCCTGCGCGAACTCAACCCGCACCCGAAGACCGAACTGGAGTACAGCTCGCCGTTCGAGCTGCTGGTAGCGGTGGCGTTGTCGGCGCAGGCCACCGACGTCGGCGTCAACAAGGCCACGCGGCGACTGTTCCCGGTCGCCAACACGCCGGCGAAGATCCTTGCGCTCGGCGAGGATGGCCTGAAGCCGTACATCGCCACCATCGGGCTGTTCAACGCCAAGGCAAAGAACGTGATCGCGACCTGCGCGATCCTGCTGGAGAAGCATGGCGGTGAAGTGCCCCGCGATCGCGAAGCGCTGGAAGCGCTGCCGGGTGTCGGGCGCAAGACCGCCAACGTGGTGCTCAACACCGCGTTCGGCGAGCCGGTAATGGCCGTGGACACGCACATCTTCCGCGTCGCCAACCGCACAGGACTGGCGCCGGGCAGGAACGTGCGCGAAGTAGAAGACAAGCTGGTGAAGGTGATTCCGGCCGAGTTCCTGCTCGACGCACATCACTGGCTGATCCTGCACGGGCGTTATGTGTGCAAGGCGCGCAAGCCGGATTGCTCGGGCTGCGTGATCGCCGACCTGTGCCGGTTCAAGGATAAGACCACGGCCGAGTGACGGCAGCATCCACGCAGGGCGTGGATCTACTGCAACCGGGTCGCAATCCGGGCGTCATACGCAAGCGGTTTCAATGGCAGGCCCTGCCGTGACGGGGCCTGCGGCGGATGTCTGCCGCGCGTGAACTGTCACATTTACGCAATCTTTACCTTCTAGCCTGCGCGCATCTTCCCACCTGCCTGCAAGGCTCCTCTCCATGAAACTGCATCACCAACTCCTGACGGTGGCCGTGGCTGCTGCGCTGTATGTGCCGGCTGCACACGCCGAAGTCGCCATCGACGTGATCGGCGGTTCGGAAATCACCTTCGAAGGCCTGGTCCAGGCCGACGGCAACTGGTTCCACAACGATGTGGTCGACCTCAACGGTGGCGACGCCGGCAACGGCAAGAACAGCGAATTCGAACTGCGTCGCGCCGAGCTGGTGCTGAAGGGCAAGGGCCCGGGCAACGTGGAGTGGGTGGTCGGCTATGACGCCAAGGCCGACAAGTTCCTCGACACCAACGTGAAGTACAAGCTGCTGGGCAACGCCAACCACTTCCTGCAGCTGGGCCAGTTCAAGCAGCCCAACAGCCTGGAAGAACTGTCCAGCACCAAGAACAACGATTTCATTTCCAAGGCAGCGGTCACCAATACCTATGCCATCGCCCGCCGCCTGGGCGGCGCGTACAGCTACGGCCAGGACAACTGGTCGGTGACCGCCAGCGCCTTCGGCCGCGAGCTGACCCGCAACCTGGCCCACGGCAGCGGCTACGGCGCGCGTGGCACCTGGGCCCCGATCAATGAAAAGGGCCAGGTCCTGCACTTCGGCCTGAGCTACGTCAACTACGACGCCGACGCCGACACCCTGCGCGTGCGTGCGCGTCCGAATGCCGACCTCGCCACTGCCCGCCTGGTCGACAGCGGCAACCTGACCGACACCGACCGCGTCAGCACCATCGGTGCCGAAGCGATGTACTTCCAGGGCCCGTTCAAGGCCCAGGCCGAGTACTACACCAGCAAGGCCAAGCGCTACGACCACGACAACTACACCAGCGACGGCTACTACATCAGCGGCGTGTGGAACGTCACCGGCGAGACCTGGAGCTACAAGGGCGGCACTCCGGGCACCGGCCTGCCGAACAACCCGGCCGGCGGCCAGTGGCAGCTGGGCGTGCGCTACGACCACATGGACCTCAATGACGGCAACCTCGCCGCCAATCCGGTCGCCGGTCGCCCGCCGATCGTCGATGGCGTGCTGGGTGGCAAGATGGACATCTGGACCGTGGGCGCCAACTGGTACCTGCGTTCCAACTTCAAGCTGATGCTCAACTACGTGATGGTCGACAGCAAGAAGTACAGCTCCACGGCGCGCGGTTTCGTCAACGACGATCCCAACATCCTGGAAGCCCGCGCGCAGTTCTTCTGGTAAGTCCAGCCACCTGCATTGAACCGCGAAGGCACGGCCCCGGCCGTGCCTTCGTCGTTGCAGCGGTACGCGTGCCGCCCTGCCGGCACAACGGACGTGACATCCCTCATGACGCGTGTCACGCCCGCGTCATATGACAGACGCGGGCGTGTCACGCAACCGTTATGGAATGTGCACCGAAACGTCGGGCAACCGCCCTTCGACCACCACCCCAGGAGTCTCCCCGTGATCCACGCCTTCAAATCGCGCGCCGCTGTCGCCATCCTGGCTGCATCGTCCGTGTTCGCCGCCAACGCCGCCGACATCACCGGCGCGGGCGCATCGTTCATCTACCCGGTCATGTCCAAGTGGTCGGCCGACTACAGCGCCGCAACCGGCAACAAGGTCAACTACCAGTCCATCGGTTCCGGCGGCGGCATTGCCCAGATCAAGGCCAAGACCGTTGATTTCGGCTCTTCCGATGCGCCGCTGAAGCCGGAAGACCTGGCTGCTGCAGGCCTCGCGCAGTTCCCGTCGGTGATCGGTGGCGTGGTGCCGGTGGTCAACGTGGCCGGCATCGCCCCGGGCGCCCTGAAGCTGGACGGCGCCGTGCTGGCCAACATCTTCCTGGGCAAGATCAAGAGCTGGAACGACCCGGCCATCGCCGCACTGAACCCGGGCGTGACCCTGCCCAACGCCAAGGTCACCGTCGTGCATCGTTCGGACGGCTCGGGCACCACCTTCAACTTCGTCAACTACCTGTCCAAGGTCAGCCCGGAGTGGAAGAGCTCGGTCGGTGAAGGCACCTCGGTGCAGTGGCCGGCCGGCATCGGCGGCAAGGGCAACGAAGGTGTTGCCGCCTATGTGAAGCAGATCAAGGGCGGCATCGGCTATGTCGAACTGTCCTACGCGCTGCAGAACAAGCTCTCCTACACCGCGATGAAGAATGCCGCCGGCAAGTTCGTGCAGCCGAGCGACACCTCGTTCGCTGCCGCCGCTGCCAGCGCCGACTGGGCCAACGCCCGCGACTTCTACCTGGTGATGACCAATGCGCCGGGCGCCGAGTCCTGGCCGATCACCGCCACCAACTTCATCCTGGTGCAGAAGACGCCGAAGAATGCCGCCAATGGCAAGGCGACCCAGGAGTTCTTCCGCTGGGTCTACAAGAACGGCGACGCCCAGGCCCGCCAGCTGGACTACGTGCCGCTGCCGGACAGCCTGGTCCGCCAGATCGAGACCTACTGGTCGCAGAACCTGAAGTAAGCGCGTTCCCCCGCAGGAACGGGGGCGGCGGGTCCTCTCTCCCCCGCCGCTCCCACCCGGGCGCGAGATCCTCGAGATCTCGCGCTCTTCTTGTTTTCGGGGATGCACCTGCCTCTGTAGAGCCGAGCCGACGCTCGGCTGCGCTCTGGAGCGTGCGGACCAGCGGTCCGCACCTACCGTGGGCGAGGAGCTGTCGCGTATTGACGCTGCAAGGACCAAGCCGCCGTCATATCGGTGCGCAGATCCGGGGTTTCCGGGCCCCGGCCGGATCGGCGCCAGCCCTGTGAAAGCCTTGTCAGAACGTGATCCTCGACACCTCTGTCATGGTCGTAATACGGCTGTAACAAAAACATCATTTCATAGCCGCATCCGCCGACCACGTCGGCTCTTCCCCGCTATGGAGTGACCATGAAACTGCACTCGGCCGGCCTTGCCGCCCTTTCCCTGGCCATCGCCCTGAGCCTGTCGGCCTGCGGTGGCGACAAGCAGGCCGCGCAGCAGCCGGCTGCCGACGGTACCGCCGCTCCGGCCGCCGCCGGTGCCAAGGTGACCGCCGAAGTGTCCGGCGCGGGCGCGTCCTTCATCTTCCCGCTGGTCTCCAAGTGGTCGGCTGACTACAACGCCAGCACCGGCGCCAAGATCAACTACCAGTCGATCGGCTCCGGCGGCGGCATCGCCCAGATCAAGGCCGGGACCGTCGACTTCGGTTCGTCCGACAAGCCGCTGAGCAGCGAGGAGCTGGCCCAGGCCGGCCTGGCGCAGTTCCCGTCGGCCATCGGCGGCGTGGTGCCGGTGGTCAACATCGAAGGCTTGGAAGCCGGCAAGCTGCGCCTGAGCGGCGCCCTGCTGGCCGACATCTTCCTGGGCAAGGTCAAGACCTGGAACGACCCGGCGATCGTCGCCGCCAACCCGGGCGTGAAGCTGCCGGACGGCAAGATCACCCTGGTCCACCGTTCGGACGGTTCGGGCACCACCTTCAACTTCTCCAACTACCTGTCCAAGGTCAGCCCGGAGTGGAAGAGCAAGGTCGGCGAAGGCACCTCGGTGCAGTGGCCGGACGGCGTCGGTGGCAAGGGCAATGAAGGCGTTGCGTCCTACGTGAAGCAGATCAAGGGCTCGATCGGCTACGTCGAACTGGCCTATGCCCTGCAGAACGGCATGCCTTACACCGCCATGCAGAACGCCGCCGGCAACTGGGTCGAGCCGAGCGCGGAAACCTTCGCCGCTGCGGCCGCCAGCGCCGACTGGGCCAGCGCCAAGGACTTCAACCTGGTCATCACCAACGCCCCGGGCGAGCAGGCGTGGCCGATCACCGCCACCAATTTCATGCTGATGCAGAAGCAGCCGAAGGACGCCAAGCGCAACCAGGACACCCTGGCCTTCTTCAAGTGGGCCTTCGAGAACGGCCAGGCCCAGGCCAACGAGCTGCACTACGTGCCGCTGCCGGCCGAACTGGTCAAGCAGATCGAGGCCTACTGGGCGACCGACCTGAAGTGATGGACTCGACGGTGCCCGCCCCGCGCGGGCACCGCTTGTTCCACGCCGTGCCGCCCCGCCCCTTCCTGGCCCAGCCGTCCCCATGAATGCCATCGCCCAGCCTGTAGCCGCCCCGTCCACGCGTGATACGCGTGATGCCCGCAACGACAAACTGTTCCGATGGGTGCTGGTCGGCACCGTCATCTTCGTACTGATCGCCCTGGCCTGCGCCGCGCTGTCGATGCTGTGGGGCGGTCGCCATGCCCTGCAGATGCAGGGACTGAGCTTCTTCTTCTCCGCCGACTGGAATCCGGTCGAAAACAAGTTCGGCGCCCTAGCTCCGATCTACGGCACCCTGGTCACCGCCGTCATCGCGATGGTCATCGCCGTTCCGGTCAGCTTCGGCATCGCCTTCTTCCTCACCGAAGTCGCGCCGCGCTGGCTGCGTGGCCCGGTCGGTACCGCCATCGAACTGCTGGCCGGCATCCCCTCGATCATCTACGGCATGTGGGGCCTGTTCGTGCTGGTGCCAGTGATGACCGAGTACGTCACCCCGTTCCTCAACGAGACCCTGGGCGAATGGCCGGTCATCGGCCCGATGTTCCAGGGCCCGCCGCTGGGCATCGGCATGCTCACCGCCGGTTTCGTGCTGGCCATCATGGTCATTCCGTTCATTTCCTCGGTGATGCGCGAGGTGTTCCTGACCGTGCCCACCCGCCTGAAGGAATCGGCCTACGCGTTGGGCTCCACCAAGTGGGAAGTGAGCTGGGACATCGTCCTGCCCTACACCCGTTCGGCGGTCATCGGCGGCATCTTCCTCGGCCTGGGCCGCGCGCTGGGCGAAACGATGGCGGTGGCCTTCGTGATCGGCAACAGCGTGCGCCTGTCGCCGTCGCTGCTGGAACCGGGCACCACCATCGCCGCGCTGATCGCCAATGATTTCGGCGAAGCCACTGAAACCTACCGTTCGGCCCTGCTGCTGCTCGGCTTCGTCCTCTTCATCGTCACCTTCGTGGTGCTGGCCATCGCCCGCCTGATGCTGATGCGCCTGTCCCGCAAGGAGGGCAACTGATGTCCACCACCGCTGATTCGCTGTACCTGCGCCGCCGCATCGGCAACGTCGTTGCGATCACTGCGTCCTGCGCCACCGCCCTGTTCGGCCTGTTCTTCCTGGGCTGGATCCTGTTCACCCTGGCTGCCAAGGGCCTGGCCGGCATCAACTGGGATCTGTTCACCAAGATGACCCCGCCGCCGATGCAGGACGGCGGCCTCGCCAACGCCTTCTTCGGCAGTGCCGTGATGTGTGCACTGGCCATCGGCATCGGCACCCCGCTGGGCGTGCTGGCCGGTACCTGGCTGGCCGAGTATGGCAACGCCCGCAAGGCCGGCACCGTGGTCCGCTTCGTCAACGACATCCTGCTGTCGGCGCCGTCCATCGTGCTGGGCCTGTTCGTCTACACGCTGTACGTGATGCAGACCGGGGGCAACTTCTCGGCATTCGCCGGCGCCCTGTCGCTGGCCTTCATCGTGCTGCCGGTGGTGGTACGCACCACCGACGAAATGCTGCGCCTGGTGCCCTCGCAGATGCGCGAAGCGGCCCTGTCGCTGGGCATCCCGCAGTGGAAGGTGATCGTGCAGGTGCTGTACCGCAGTGCCTCGGCCGGCATCATCACCGGCATCCTGCTGGCGCTGGCCCGCATTTCCGGCGAGACCGCTCCGCTGCTGTTCACCGCCTTCGGCAACCAGTACTGGAACAACAACATCTTCCAGCCGATGGCTTCGGTGCCGGTGGTGATGAACCAGTTCGCCGGCAGCCCGTATGAATCCTGGCAGGTACTGGCCTGGGCCGGTGCCCTGGTGCTGACTGTCTTCGTGCTGCTGGTCAGCCTTGCCGCCCGCGGCATCCTGCTGCGTAACCGTATCTCCCATGACTGACCTTTCCGTGGATAACGCCATGAACGACCTTTCCAACGCCGTGCCGATGCAGCGCATCGCCGTGCCGTCCTCGCACGAGAGCCTGCACACCCCGGCTCCGGTCAAGCTTGCCGCGCGCGGACTGGACTTCTACTACGACAAGTTCCACGCCCTGAAGGGCATCAACCTGGAAATCCCGGAGAAGCGCGTGACCGCGCTGATCGGTCCTTCCGGTTGCGGCAAATCGACCCTGCTGCGCATCTTCAACCGCATCTACGCGCTGTACCCGAAGCTGGAAGCGCGCGGTGAAGTGCTGCTGGACGGCGAGAACATCCTGTCGCCGAAGTACCCGATGAACCGCCTGCGCAGCAAGGTCGGCATGGTGTTCCAGAAGCCGGTGCCGTTCCCGATGACCATTTTCGAGAACGTGGCCTACGGCATCCGCCACCACGAGAAGCTGAGCAAGGCCGATATGGCCGACCGCGTCGAGCAGGCACTGCGCCAGGGCGCACTGTGGGACGAAGTGAAGGACAAGCTGGGGCAGAGCGCACTGGGCCTGTCCGGTGGCCAGCAGCAGCGCCTGTGCATCGCCCGTGCCGTGGCCCTGCGCCCGTCGGTGCTGCTGCTGGACGAGCCGACCTCGGCGCTGGATCCGATCTCGACCAGCCGCATCGAGCAGCTGGTGGAAGAACTCAAGCACGAGTACACGATCGTGATCGTCACCCACAACATGCAGCAGGCTGCGCGCGTGTCCGACTACACCGCCTTCATGTACCTGGGCGACCTGATCGAGCACGACCGCACCGAAGTGATCTTCTCGCAGCCGTCGCAGCGGCAGACCGAGGACTACATCACCGGTCGCTTCGGCTGAAACCTCAGTCGAGCGTGGCTCGACTCTCCAGACAACGTCTGTCGAGCATGGCTCGACTCTACAGAGCGGAACAACCATGAACCTTCCCAACGACCACATCGTCAAGAGCTACGACGAGGAGCAGCAGCGCCTGGTGGCCGAAATCGTGCGCATGGGCGAGATGGCCGTCGCCCAGCTCGAAGCGGCGATGGACGTGATCGAGAAACGCGACGAGAACGCCGCCCATCGCATCATCGCCAACGACGAAGCGATCGACGCGCTTGAGCAGCAGATCAGCCACGACGTGATGCGCCTGGCGCTGCGTGGACCGATGGCGCGCGACCTGCGCGAGATCCTCGCTGGCCTGCGCATCCCGGCCGACATCGAGCGCATCGGCGACTATGCAGCGAACGTGGCCAAGCGCTCGATCGCGCTGGGCAAGGTCCCGCCGCTGCCGCAGATCCAGGGCCTGCGCGCGCTGGGCCGCCTGGCCGCGCAGCAGGTGCGCCGTGCCATCGCCGCCTACCGCGACAACGATGCCGAGGCCGCACTGGCACTGCGCGAGGACGACGCCCGCCTGGACGCCCAGTACACGGCGCTGTTCCGCGAGCTGCTCACCTACATGATGGAAGACCCGCGCAACATCACCCCGTGCACCCACCTGCTGTTCATGGCCAAGAACCTGGAGCGCGTGGGCGACCACGCCACCAACATCGCCGAGAACGTGTGGTTCCTGGTGCACGGCGAGCAGCCGCTGCCACCGCGTGAGAAGCGCGACGAGACCTCCAGCACCGGCCAGCCCTGACGCTGCACTGCAACACCGGAGTCGACTCCAAGGTGGCCGCTGTCCTGTGACAGCGGCCTTCTTTTTTTGCGGTGTTCCACCCGCGTTGTGGGCGCCGTGCTTGCCCGGCGCAGACCTTCCGGATGCTTCTGTAACAAATCTCACGAAAATTTGAGTTCTTGGCGAGGATTCGTTGAGTAGGATCGCTGCACCATCGTTTCACCCCGGGCACCTGCCCACCACCCAGGAGTAAGACCGATGAGCAGTTCCAACAAGACCCTGTCCCTGCTGACCGCTACCGCCCTGGCCGCCGGCCTGGGCATGACCGCCAGCGCCTCGGCGCTGAGCATGAGCGACCTCGCCCAGGGCTACCTGGTGGCCGGCCAGGCAGCCAAGGCCAGCACCGATGCCAAGGCCGCCGACACCAAGATGGCCGCCGACGCGACCAAGCACGCCGAAGGCAAGTGTGGTGCCGATGGCAAGAGCGGCGAAGGCAAGTGCGGTGCCGACAAGGGCAAGGCTGCCGGCGCAGCGGGCGCCAAGGCCAAGGCCGGCGACACGAAGTCGGCTGAAGGCAAATGCGGCGAAGGCAAGTGCGGTGGCAAGCACTGACGCCCGCGCCAGCCTCGTCCACCCGCGGTCGCCGCTTCGTGCGGCGGCCGCCGGGTTGGGCCTGCGCCGGGCGCTGCTGCAGGACCTGCGTGACGCCCCGGAAGGCGACTTCGACTTCCTCGAATGCGCACCGGAGAACTGGATCCATGTCGGCGGCCCGGCCGGTGATGCCCTGGCCGAACTGGCGCAGCGCCATCCGCTGAGCTGCCACGGCCTGTCGCTGTCGCTGGGCGGCAGTGCACCGCTGGATACCCAGCTGCTGGAACAGGTCGGCCGGTTCCTGGAGAAGCACCGCGTGCCGCTGTACAGCGAGCACCTGAGCTACTGCAGCGACGACGGCCACCTGTACGACCTGCTGCCGATTCCCTTCACCGACGAAGCCGTGCGCCATACCGCGCAGCGCATCAGCCGCGTGCAGGACCTGCTGGGCCGTCGCATCGCAGTGGAGAACGTGTCCTACTACCTGGCACCGGAACCGGCGATGGACGAGCTGGCGTTCACCAATGCGGTGCTCGCCGAAGCCGACTGCGACCTGCTGCTGGACGTCAACAACGTCTACGTCAACGCCTGCAACCACGGCTACGATGCCGATGCCTTCATCGCCGGCCTGCCTGCGCAGCGCATCGTCTGCCTGCATGTGGCCGGTCATCTGGATGAAGCCCCGGACCTGAAAATCGATACCCACGGCAGCGCGGTGATCGATCCGGTCTGGGCGCTGCTGGCACGTACCTATGCACGCATCGGCCCGCGCCCCACCCTGCTCGAACGGGATTTCAATTTCCCGCCTTATGCAGAACTGCAGGGCGAACTGCAGACCATCCGCCGCCTGCAGGCCACGCACGCCGGGATGGCACATGATTGATTCCGCCGACACCCTGCGCGCGCAGCAGCACGCGTTCACCGCACACCTGCGCGACCCGCAGGCGGTACCTGCGCCGGCCGGCCTGGATCCACGCCGGGTCGCGGTATACCGGCACCTGCTGTTCAACAACCTGCTCGGCCTGTTGAGCAACGGTTTCCCGGTCTGCGTGCGCCTGCTTGGCGAACCGGCCTGGAGCGCCCTGGTGCGCCACTACTTCGCCACGCATCGCTGCCAGACACCGCTGTTCACCGAATTGGCCGCTGAATTTGTGCAGTGGCTGCAGGCGCAGCCACAGCTGCCGCACCCGGCATTGGCCGAACTGGCGCACTACGAGTGGGTGGAAACCGCGCTGTACCAGCTGCAGGCCGAACCGCTTCCTGCGCCTGGCGATACTGATCCACTTCGGGTGCCGCTGCGGCGTTCGCCGCTGGCATGGCCGCTGCTGTACCAATGGCCGGTGCACCGTCTCGGTGCAGAGGATGCGCCGACCCAGCCCCTTCCAGAACCCACCGGCCTGCTGGTCCGCCGCGAAGCCGACGGTGAAGTGCGATTCGCCGCGCTCAGCCCGCTGGCGGTACACCTGCTGGCCAGCATCGGCGAACGGCCCGGCCTGGAAGGACAGACGTACCTGCAGCAGCTGGCCACCTCGCACGGCCTGGCCGAAGACGCACTGGCCGAGCCCGGTGCTGCACTGCTGCTGCAGTTCCTGCAGGCCGGCGTGATCGGCCCGCTCGCACCCCCGCCCTGACGCCTCTTCCACTGGAGATCCAACGATGAACCTGCCGCTCCTGGCCGCCGCGCGCGGCCGGCTGGACCGTCTCGCCCCCTGGGTGGCGCCGCTGGGCCTGCGCCTGCTGCTGGCCTGGGAATACTTCGAATCCGGCCGTGAGAAGCTGCACGGCCAGAACTGGTTCGCCGACCTGCAGGACGCCTTCCCGTTCCCGTTCAACCAACTGCCTGCTGCCCTGAACTGGCAGCTGGCCACCTGGTTCGAACTGGTTGGCGCGGCCTGCCTGCTGTTTGGTTTCGGTACCCGCTTCGCCGCCGCCAGCCTGCTGGTGCTGACCGTGGTGGCGACCTATGCGGTGCATTGGCCGATGCAATGGAATTCGCTGGGTGACCTCGCGATGGGGTATGCCATCAGCGACCAGGGCTACGGCAACTTCAAGCTGCCGGTGCTGTTCATGGCCATGCTGCTGCCGCTGATCTTCACTGGCGCCGGCAAGCTGAGCGTGGACGCCTGGTTGGCCCGGTGGCAGCCATCGGTCACGACGGCACGGCCTGCGGTGCGCTAGATGCCGACCATGGTCGGTGCGCCGTGTGCCAACCAAGGTTGGCACCGGAATCCTGAGCGCGCGGTGCCCGGTAGGTGTCGACCTTGGTCGACACACGCCCACGCAGGGAACCCATGCGCAGAAGGCTGGCCGGGCGCTCAGGGTCGCTCTGCTAGAATTCACGCATGACTGACTCCCCCTCCGCACCTGCCGCCGCTCCCGATTCCGCAGTACCCCAGGCGCAGCGCGCGATGTCACAACGCTTCCGCGGCTTCCTGCCGGTGGTGGTGGATGTGGAAACCGGTGGCTTCGACAGCCAGCGCAATGCGCTGCTGGAAATCGCTGCGGTGCCGATCGAGATGGACGAGAACGGCCTGCTCTACCCCGGCCAGACCGCCAGTGCCCACGTGGTCCCGGCCGAGGGCCTGGAAATCGACCCGAAGTCGCTGGAAGTGACCGGCATCATCCTCGACCACCCGTTCCGGCTGGCCAAGGAAGAAAAAGCGGCGTTGGACCACATCTTCACTCCGGTGCGTGCGGCGATGAAGAAGTACGGCTGCCAGCGCGCGATCCTGGTGGGCCACAACGCGCATTTCGACCTCGGCTTCGTCAACGCGGCCGTGGCCCGCACCGGCCACAAGCGCAACCCGTTCCATCCGTTCAGCGTGTTCGACACGGTCACCCTGGCCGGTATCGCCTACGGCCAGACCGTGCTGGCGCGTGCGGCCACCGCCGCCGGGCTGGGTTGGGATGCCAACGAGGCACACAGCGCGGTGTATGACACCGAGCAGACCGCGCGGCTGTTCTGCACCATCGCCAACGCCTGGCCGCGGTGAAGCGGCCAACGGCGGAGCCCCTCGTGGCGTGAAGCGAATCATCAGTTGGGCCGGACGGGTGGACTGCGCAGGGGACGCTGCAAGTACGTCCATGTAAGCTCGGTCGCCGCTTGCTCGTGTGCGCTGTCCTGCGCACACGGCAAGACCGGGGTTGGGCATCCGGCCCAACCCGCCCGAGGCATGCCTCAGGCCCATGCGGCTCACGCCCCTGCGCAGCCCACCCGTCCGGCCACGGACACGTTGCTGGGTGCCACGGAAAGATCAGAAAGCAGGAGCAACAGCGGATCGCTGCGCTCGTTGGGGCTGCCGACGACCTCTGTGGTGGGTACTCCTTTGGTGGGTGCCGACCATTGGTCGGCACCGCCGGTTGGTGCGGCACTCCAGTAGATCCACGCCATGCGTGGATGCGATCAACCGATGCTCGTGCGATCGCGGCCGTCGCTCTTGGCGCGGTACAGCGCGCGGTCGGCGCGCTGGTACAGCAGTGCCGGGGTGCGGTCGTCGGCATCCAGCTCTACCAGGCCCGCGCTGAAGGTGACACGCAGGCCCGCCACGCCGCCCCAATCGGGATGGTCATGGAACAGGCCACGCAGGCGCGCGCACAGCTGTGCGGCTTCCTCCAGGCGGGTGTCGTTGAGCAGCAGCGCGAACTCTTCGCCGCCGGTGCGCGCCGGCAGGTCGGAGTCGCGGCAGGCCGCTGCGATCAATGACGCCACCTGCACCAGCACGGCATCGCCGATGCTGTGGCTGTGGCGGTCGTTGACCTCCTTGAAGTGATCGATGTCGAGCACCACCAGGCACAGCGGATGACCACTGCGCTGTGACCGGGCGAAGTCACGCGCCAGCGTTTCGTCGAAGGCGCGGCGATTGGCCAGGCCGGTCAGGGCATCCTCGCGGGCCTGCCGCTCGAAGGCTTCGGCCTGGCGCGCCAGGCGCTCGGCCAGTTCGGTCTTTTCCTGGTTCAGCGCCTGCAGGTGCACCGTCTTGGCCTGCAGGTCGAAGGTCGCTTCGTCCACCCGCCGTGCCAGGCGCAGGTTGCTGGCCTTCAGCTGCTGCAGCAGCAGCCGGTACAGCGCCACCAGGCCAGCCAGCAGCAGCATCCCCACCAGCACCTGCACGCTGCGGCGCTGCCACCAGAACGGCTCCACGGTGAAGCTCCACACCGCCTCCTGTTGGCCCCAGCTGCCGCCGGGATGGGCGGCCGCCACATGCAGGGTGTAGTCGCCCGGCGGCAGGCCGACGAACTCAACGCTGCGCTGTGGGCCGCGCTCGACCCAGCCGGCATCCAGCCCGTCCAGCCGCGTGCGGTAGCGGATCCGGTCAGACATCAGGTAGCTCAGGCCGACATAACTCACCGCCAACCGGCGCCCCCCTGGAATATGGTTGCGATCCGGCCCTTCCCAATGCACCGGCGCGCCATCCACCTGCACGCTCTCGATCGCGGCCGGCGGCGATGGCCGCTCGCGGAAACGCTGCAGGCGCTGCGGGTCGACCGTGCTCAGGCCGCCTGCGGTGACCACCCAGAACGTGCCGTCCTGGCGCAGGATCGCCGATGGGCTGGAGCTGCCGTTGGCCTGTGCATTGGCCATGCCGTCGATCTCGTTGTAACGCTCCACCCCCACCCGCGGCGTGCGGCCATCGGCCACGGCGTTGAGGGTGGCCATATCGGTGCGCAGCACGCCGCGATTGCTGCTGATCCACACATTGCCAAGGCGATCCGGCACCAGCTGGAACACCGCATCCACCGGCATGCCCTGCTCCAGGCCGACCCGTGCCAGCCTGCCGTTGCGCCAGCGGTAAAGGCCGCGATCACTGCTGATCCACATCACGTCGCCCAGCTGGTGGAAGCCGAACACGCTGCGGCCACCGCCCAGCGGCGCCAGGTCGATCGACTGCACGTGGTCGCCGCGCAGCACGCGGATGCCTTCGATGGTGCCGATCCACAGGTTGCCCTGATGGTCATGCTCAAGCGCGGTGATCAGGCCGCCGGGCATGCCCGGCACGTTCGAGACCTGCACATGGTCGCCGTCGATGCGCACCACGCCCTTCTGCGTGCCAGCCCAGACCACGCCCTGGGAATCAACGCTGATCGCACGGATGTTGCCACCCGGCATGCCGTCGGCTGCCGCGTAGTTGTGGCGCAGGTGGCCGTCGCGGCCGAGCCGGTAGACCCCATCGCCGAAGGTGCCCACCCACAGATCACCATCCGGCCCCTGCGCCAGGCTCAGGACGGACGGTGCCTTGCCACCGCGGTTGTGCAGCGGCACGGCACGGAACCGGCCATCCGGCGTCTGCAGGTCCAAGCCACTGGCGCTGCCGACCCACAGCTGGCGATCTCGATCCTCGAATACCGTGCGCACGTAGTCGCCACTGAGCCCATCGCGCTCGGTGTAGCTGCTGAACAGCGTTTCGCGCAGGCGATAGAGCCCGCCGTTGGCGCCCACCCAGATGCTGCCTTCGGCATCCTCGCGCAGGCTGACCACGCGTCCGCCCGGCAGGTTCAGGCCGGCCGGCAGTCGCTCCAGGCCATGTGCGGAGATGCGCAGCAGGCCCTGGTTCTCGGTGCCCAGCCACAGGTCACCGTGCCGGTCCTGCAGCATCGAGGTCATGTGCAGCTGGCCCGGCAGGCGGTGCACCAGCACCAGCTGGTCATCCTCCACCCGGTACAGGCGCTCACCGGCGACGATCCACAACGCGCCATCCGGCGCACGGTAGGGCCACGACAGGCCACTGCCGGCACCCAGCCCCCATGCGGCGGGGGCGCGCTTGAGCACGCCATCGTTGTCGCGCAGCACCAGCCCGTCCAGCGTACCGACCCAGACCCGGTCCTGCGCGTCGACCACCAGCCTGGTGAAGCTCATCGCCATCGGCAGGTCCGCCGCCGGCGCCTGGTAGACAATGCCGCTGTCCGGCGTCAGGTAGCCGATGCCCTTGCCTTCGTACAGCAGCCACAGCCGGCCCTGGCTGTCCATCTGCATGGACTGGATCAGCACCTGCGGCGTATCGGCCTGGTGCTCCCAGACCCGCCATTGGCCATCACTGCCACGGTGGCTGACGTTGCCGCGCGAATCACTGATCCACAGTCCGCCCTGGCGGTCGACGAACAGGGCGCCGATGCCGTTGTCGCGCAGGCCCGGGCGCGTGCTGCGGTCGAACACGGTGAAGTCCAGGCCGTTGTAGCGCACCAGCCCTTCCCAGGTGGCGAACCAGAGATGGCCTTCCGGCGTCTGCGCGATGTCGCGCAGCGAGTTGTGCGGCAGGCCGTTGCGCGAGGTCCATACATCGATGGCGTAGTCGCGCAGCGGGGGCGCGCCTTCCTGCGCAGCCAACGGCAGCGCAAGGGCCAGCAGCAGCCACAACAGGCCCTGCCGCAGTGCCCGCCTGAATCCTGATGCGCGGCGCTCCACCCAGCGCCTCTTGTCCCCCTGCCCGTCCATCACCGCAGCGGCGGCGGCCAGGTGCGGCTGCAGGACGCGGCAGCGTGCGGGAACAGCCAGGCAGCGTGCAATGGCATGCCGGCAGGAACGGGCTGGCTCATCGGGGGGAGACTGGGGAGATGCGCAGATGATAGGCCAAACCCCGGCCCCGGCGTCACCGTCCGCAGCGCACCGACTCAGCCGGCGCGGCCGGGCGCCACCACCTGGGCACTGGCAGGCCACTGCACCACCGCCTCCAGGCCACCTTCGGCCCGGTTGCGCAGCCACAGCCGGGCGCCGTCCTTCTCGGCCAGGGCGCGCGCGATGGTAAGGCCCAGGCCGGCCCCGCCGGTTTCGCGCGAACGCGAGGTCTCCACCCGCACGAACGGATCGAACACCGCCTCCAGCTGCTCTTCGGCCAGGCCCGGGCCGTCATCGGCCACCACCACGGTAATTGCACCGCCGCTCCGCTCAACCCGCACCCGTGCCCGCTGCGCGTACATCACCGCGTTGTCCACCAGGTTGGAGAACAGCCGGTGCATGGCCAACGGACGCAGCATCAGCACCGAACCACTGCCCCCTTCGAAGACCACATCACCGCCGCCTTCGGCGGCGTCCTCGACAATGCTCTCCAGCAGCGAATCCAGGTCCAGTGCGGCGCGCTGCTCGGCACTCTCGGCGCTGCGCGCCAGTTCCAGGCCCTCGCGCACCAGCGCCTGCATCGCCGCCAGGTCGCCGATCAGGCGCTCACGCAGGGCCTCGTCGCTGACATTCTCCAGGCGCAGGCGCAGCCGTGTCAGCGGCGTCTGCAGGTCGTGGGTGATCGCCGCCAGCATCTGCGTGCGTTCGGCCAGGTGCCGCTGCAGGCGATGCTGCATGGCGTTGAAGGCTTCGGCGGCACGCTGCACTTCGCGCGGCCCGCGCAGTGGCAACGGGTCGCGCTGCAGGTCATCGCCAAGGTCTTCTGCGGCTGCGGCCAGTTCCTGCAGCGGCGCGCTGGCCATGCGCGCGACGATATAGGCCAGCACGGCAATCGCCAGCACCAGCAGGGTCAGGAACCATGGGTCCACGGCGAGGATGCCGTTGTGCGCCACCGCCGGCGAGTCCAGCGCCAGCTTCAGCAGCGTGCCGTCGTTGAGGGTCACGTCCACTGCACGGCATTTGGGCGGGATGAACGCGGGGTCGCGTTCGCGCGGCGGCCGCCGGTGGCCCGGCGGCGGCGGCGGCAGCAGCTCCTGCAGTTTGGGAATGCAGGAGCGGAACGAAGCGAAGTGCACGTGCGCGCGCGACACCGGCCCGGGGCGGTCTTCCAGCACTTCCATCAGCGCCGTGTCGGCACGCCCCAGGCGTGCGCCCGGCTGCAGCGCGCGCACGCTCGGCCCGCCGATCGCCAGCAGGCGCTCGCGCAGCTCCGGATTGCCGTCCAGCAGGTTGACATAGCCCTGCAGGCGGTCGGCGATGCGGTTCAGGTTCTGCCGCTCGAACTCCTGCTGGCGCTTGGAGGTGGCCAGCATGGTCGCGCCGATCGCAGCCACCGCCATGCCCAGCAGCAGGATCACGAACAACCGCCCGACCATCGAGGACAGGAAATGGCGCAGGCGCTTCATCGCGGTCTATTCCAGGTTGACCGACGAGGCCAGCACGTAGCCTTCGTTGCGCACGGTCTTGATCAGTCCATCCGGGCCACCATCGTCGCCCAGCTTGTTGCGCAGGCGGCTGACCTGCAGGTCGATCGCGCGGTCCTGAGCCTCGTAGTTGCGGCCACTGCTGAGCGCGACCAGCTGCTCGCGCGACAGCACCTTGTTGGCGTGGGCGATGAACACCCGCAGCAGGCGGAACTCGGCGCCGGACAGCACCACCACGCGGCCATCCGGATCGACCAGGTGGCGATGCTCCAGGTCGAATACCCAGCGCGAGAAACGCGCGCGGCGTACCGCCAGCGGTTCCAGGTTGGCCGGCAGCGCCTCGGTCCGGCGCAGCACGTTGCGGATGCGCGCCAGCAGCTCGCGCGGCTCGAACGGCTTGGCCAGGTAGTCGTCGGCGCCCATTTCCAGGCCCAGCACGCGGTCGATCGGCTCGGCGCGCGCGGTCAGCATGATCACCGGCGTGTTCGAACGCGCACGCAGGTCACGGCACAGGGTCAGACCATCCTCGCGCGGCAGGTTGAGGTCCAGCACGATCAGGTCCACGTGCTCGCGGTCCAGCAGCTGGCGCATGGCGGTGCCATCGGCCGCAGTGCTCACCTGGTAGCCGGCGCGGCCGAGCTGCTCGGCCAGCAGCGTGCGGATGTCGTTGTCGTCGTCGACGATCAGCAGTCGATGCATCGGGTTTTCAGTCTCCATGTCGCGATCATCCCGTGTCGGCAGCTGAACCGCATCCGGGGCAATGCGTACCAGTGTATCCACCCGCGGGCGGGATACCTGTGGTTACGCCTGTTCACCGACAGTGTTACATACAGACATACCCCGAGGATTGAGCCGTCCATCGCCCGGTCTTCACAATGCCCACCAACGCCGCCCTCGCGGCCTCGAGAGTGAAGCCACGACGTGACGTTCCGCCTGCTGCCAGCGACCCGCCGGAGTCGCCTGATGCTGATCGCCCTGCTCGCCCTGATCGTCGCCGCGACCGCCTGGTGGCTGCTGCGCAAGCCCGCCGCCCCGGCGGTGGCAACCTCGCCGGTCAGCCGCGGTGACATCGAACAAACGGTGGATGCCACTGGCGTGATCGACGCCTACAAGCTGGTCAGCGTCGGCGCGCAGGCCTCGGGCCAGATCAAATCGCTGAAGGTACAGCTGGGCGACACCGTGAAGGAAGGCGACCTGATCGCCGAGATCGATGCCACCACCCAGCAGAACCAGGTGCTCAACGCGCAGGCCTCGCTGGACCAGGTCATCGCCCAGCGCGCGGTGCAGCAAGCCACCCTGCGCCAGGCCGAACTGGAGTTCGCGCGCCAGCAGCAGATGCTGGCCGCCGAGGCCACCTCGCGCCAGGAATACGATGCCGCCGAAGCACAGCTGAAGACTGCCCGCGCCCAGCTGCAGTCCTACGAGGCGCAGATCAAGGGCCGCGAAACCGAGCTGGGCACCGCCCGCGCCAACCTGGCCTACACCCGCATCACCGCGCCGATGGACGGCACCGTGGTCGCGGTGGTGGCCGAGGAAGGCCGTACCGTGAACGCCAACCAGACCGCACCGACCATCGTCATGCTGGCGCGGCTGGACGTGGTCACCGTCAATGCCGAGATCTCCGAGGCCGACGTGGTCAAGATCAAGCCCGGCATGCCGGTGTACTTCACCACCCTGGGCGACCCGGACCGCAAGTATCACGCCACGCTGCGCCAGATCAATCCGGCGCCGGCCTCGATCGCCAACGAAAGCTCCTCCAGCTCCAGCAGTTCGTCCAGTTCCAGTTCCAGCAGTGCGGTCTACTACAACGCGCTGTTTGATGTGGAAAACCCGGACGGCACGCTGCGCATCGACATGACCGCGCAGGTCTCGGTGCTGCTCAAGCAGGCCAAGGGCGTGCTGATGGTGCCGGCGGTGGCACTGGGGCCGAAGCGCCGTGGCGATGAGCGGATGGTGCGGGTGCTGGACGACGAGGGCCAACCGCAGCCGCGCAAGGTCACCGTGGGCATCAACAACGGCGCCTCGGCCGAGATCCTGTCCGGCCTGAAGGAAGGCGAGCGCGTGGTGGTCGGCGAAGCCGCTGCGGCCGGTGCAAGCGCCGGCGGCGGCAACCGCGGCGGCATGCAGATGCGGGTGGGCGGCCCGGGCATGGGGCGCCGATGAGCACGACGGCGCCGCTGCTGCGCCTGCGCGACCTGCGACGTGAATTCCCTGCCGGCGACGATGTGATCGCCGTACTGCGCGACGTGAACCTCGACATCCACGCCGGCGAGATGGTCGCCATCGTCGGCCAGTCCGGCTCGGGCAAGTCGACGCTGATGAACATCCTCGGCTGCCTCGACCGTCCCACCCGCGGCAGCTACCAGGTGGCCGGCCGCGAAACCGGAAAGATGGAGCCGGACGAACTGGCCGAACTGCGCCGCGAGCATTTTGGTTTCATCTTCCAGCGCTACCACCTGCTCGGCGACCTCGACGCGCGCGGCAATGTGGAAGTGTCGGCCGTGTATGCCGGCAGTCCCGGGCCGGTGCGCAACGCGCGTGCCGAGCAACTGCTGCGGCGGCTGGGGCTGGGCGACCGCATGCATCACAAGCCAGGCCAGCTTTCCGGTGGCCAGCAGCAGCGCGTGTCGATCGCACGCGCCCTGATGAACGGCGGCGAGGTGATCCTGGCCGACGAACCAACAGGCGCGCTGGATACGAAATCCGGTGAGGAAGTGATGGCGATCCTCGGCGAACTGCATGCCGAAGGCCACACCATCATCATCGTCACCCACGACATGAGCGTGGCCCAGCACGCACAGCGCATCATCGAGATCCGCGATGGCGAGATCATTGCCGACCGCGCCAATCCGGATGCGCCGAGTTACCGCGCCCAGCGCGAAGCCAGTACCGGCGTCACCCACGGCAACAGCTGGCGGGCGGCCCGCGACCGCTTCACCGAAGCGTTCCGCATGGCGCTGCTGGCGATGAACGCCCATCGCCTGCGCACCTTCCTGACCATGCTCGGCATCATCATCGGCATCGCCTCGGTGGTCTCGGTGGTGGCCCTGGGCAACGGCTCGCAGCAGCAGATCCTGCAGAACATCAGCGCGCTCGGCACCAATACCATCGACGTCTACCCCGGCCGCGGTTTTGGCGACATGCGCTCGGCGCGGGTGCAGACGCTCAAGGCCAGCGATGCCGATGCACTGGCGAAGCAGAGTTACGTGGACAGCGCCACCCCCAGCGTGTCGACCTCGGTCACCGCGCGTTATCGCAACCAGTCTTCCACTGCGCAGGTCAGCGGCGTCGGCGAGCAGTTCTTCCGGGTCAAGGGCGTGACTCTGCTCAGTGGCAGCTTCTTCGATGCCGATGCAGTCAAGGGCCTGGGCCAGGTGGCGGTAATCGACGAGAACACCCAGACCCAGTTCTTCCCCGATGTCGACCCGGTCGGACAGGTGATCCTGCTCGGCAACGTGCCGGCACGCGTGGTCGGCGTGGCCAAGCGCCAGAGTTTCGGCTTCGGTGGCAGCACCAGCCTCAGCGTGTGGGTGCCCTACACCACGGTGATGTCGCGCATGCTCGGCCAGAGCCATGTCTCCAGCATCACCGTGCGCGTGGACGACAACACACCGATGGATGCCGCTCAGGAAGCGATCACCCGCCTGCTGACGATGCGCCACGGCACCGAGGATTTCTTCCTCAGCAACAGCGCCGAGATCCGCGACACCATCGAACAGACCACGCGCACGATGACCCTGCTGATCGGCGCCATCGCCGCCATCGCGCTGCTGGTCGGCGGCATCGGCGTGATGAACATCATGCTGGTGTCGGTGACCGAGCGCACCCGAGAGATCGGGGTGCGCATGGCCGTCGGTGCACGACAAAGTGATATCCGCCAGCAGTTCCTGATCGAAGCGGTGCTGGTGTGCCTGCTCGGTGGCGTGCTCGGCATCGGCCTGGCCCTGCTGCTGGGCTCGATGATCGGCCGCTTCGCCAGCGACTTCCAGGTGCTGTTCTCCACCGCCTCGATTGTTGCCGCCTTCGCCTGCTCGACCCTGATCGGCGTGGCATTCGGCTTCCTGCCCGCGCGCAACGCCGCGCAGCTCGACCCGGTAGAGGCCCTGGCACGCGAATGAAGATGATGACCCGACTGCCCTTCCCTGCCCCCTCGCGCCGGCTGCTGGCGGGTGCCGTTCTGCTCGCCCTGTCTGGCTGCACCTCTGTCGGCCGCTTTCCGGTGGCCGATCCCGACGTGGCGGCCCAGTATGGGCGTGGCGATGCCACCCTCAACGCACCGGCCGACGACCCGCGCAGCAGCCTGGACACACCGGGCCACGACATCCGCCAGGACACCTGGTGGACCGGCTTCGGCGACGAGCGCCTGGACCGCCTGGTGGCGCAGGCGCTGGCCGCCAACAGCGACCTGGCCGCCGCCGGCCTGGCCGTGCAGCGTTCGCGCTTGCAGGCCGGCCTGGCCAGCAACGCGCTGTGGCCGCAGCCTTCGTCATCGGGCGTCAACGGCAATGCCAGCCGCGCCACCGACCAGGCCGACGAATGGCGCCGCAGCTACTCCACCGGCGTATCGCTGGGCTGGGAGGTGGATCTGTGGGGACGCCTGCGCACCCAGCGCGACATCGCCCGCTGGGAAGCCGAAGCCAGCGAGGAAGACCGGCAGAATACCGCCCTGCTGGTGATCAGCGACACCATCACCCAGTACTGGAACCTGGCCTACCTGAACCAGTCGATCGCCACCGGCCAGGCCAACCTGGAGCGGCTGGAGCGCACCCGCGAACTGGTGCAGGCCCGCTTCGACGCCGGTGCGGTATCGCGCCTGGAAGTGCGCCAGGCGCTGCAGAACCTGCAATCGCAGCGCGCCTCGCAGAGCGCGCTGGAACAGCAGCGGGTGGAGGTGCGCAACGCACTGGCCGTGCTGCTGGACGGCACGCCCTGGCCCCAGCAGGACGAACCCCGGGACCTGCTGGGCGCACACAGCCCGCGCATTGTCGAGGGGCTGCCGGCCGACCTGCTCGGCCGCCGCCCCGACCTGCGTGCGGCAGAACTCCGCCTGCGCAACAGCCTGAAGACCATCAGGGTCACCGCCACCCAGTACTACCCGGCGCTGAGCCTGACCGGCAGCCTCGGTTCCAGTGCGGCCTCGCTGGGCGATGTACTGCGCAATCCGGTGGCCACGCTGGGTGCCGGCCTGTCGCTGCCATTCCTCAACCTGCAGCGCGCGCAGCTGGATACCGATATCGCCGGCACCAGCTATCAGATCGCCGCGACCAATTTCCGCAAGACGCTGTACACCGCGCTCTCGGAAGTGGACAACGCCCTGTCCGCGCGCGAGCAGCTGGCGCGCCAGGTCGCTGCCTCGCAGGCTTCGTACGAGGAAGCGGTGGAAGTGGAGCGCGCGCAGGAAGTGCGTTATCGCGTGGGTGCTACCGATCTGCGCACCTGGCTGGAAGCGCAGCAGACGCGGCGCGATGCCGAGCTGTCGCTGGCGCGCGTGCGCCAGGGCCAGCTGAACAACGACGTGACCCTGTTCAAGGCACTGGGTGGCAGCGCGGGCTGAGGCGGCAAGAGCGCCAACCAAGGTTGGCGACTACCGGTAGGTGTCGACCTTGGTCGACACGGCACATGGAAAAGGGGTCGGATCCCTCGCCTGCGGAGAGGGATCTGACCCCGATCACGTCGCGCCGGCGGATCAACCGCGCTGGCGCACGGCCTCGAACAGGCTGACGCCTGCGGCGACGGAAACATTCAGACTCTCGATCTCGCCCGGCATCGGGATCTTGACCAGGCCATCGCAGTTCTCGCGGGTCAGGCGGCGCAGGCCATCGGCCTCGCCGCCCAGCACCAGCGCGATGTTGCCCTTCAGGTCCAGCTGGTACAGCGACGCGGTGGCCTCACCGGCCAGACCGTAGATCCACACGCCCTGCTTCTGCAGGTCCTTCAGGCAGCGCGACAGGTTGGTTACCGCCACCACCGGGATGAGGTCGGCGGCGCCGGCCGAGGTCTTGCGCACGGTGGCGTTGACCGTGGCCGACTTGTCCTTGGGGATGATCACTGCAGTCGCACCGGCCGCAGCGGCCGAGCGCAGGCAGGCACCCAGATTGTGCGGGTCCTGCACCTCGTCCAGCACCAGCAGCAGCGCCTTGCCCTCGGCCGCAGTGACAAGGCCTTCCAGCTCGTTCTCGCTGTAGGTGCGGGCGGCGGCATAGCGCGCGGCCACGCCCTGGTGGCGCACCGAGCCGCCCACACCGTCCAGCGCCTGGCTGTTCACCTTGCGCACGTCGATGCCCTTGCGGCGGGCGTTTTCCTCGATCTCGGTCAGGCGCGGGTTCTTCGCTCCGGCCTCGACCAGCACTTCGCGGACGTTCTCGGCGTCGTTCTCGATGGAGGAGGCGACGGCGTTGACGCCGACGATCCACTGGCTGTTCTTGCTCATGCGGGCGGGGACCGGAAAGGGGGTGGCTATGGTAGAGCATCGGCGGCGGCCGCGCTTCAAGGCCGCCGAGCATGGGCTCGGCTCTACACAAACCTCACCGGCTGCGCGGTGGCCAGTGCGGCGTGTCGTGGTCGGGGTGCTGGTGGGACACGATCGTGGCCAGGAAGTCCAGGGCCGCGATGTCCTGCTCGGTACGCCGTACCGCCAGGCTGGCCAGGCTGTCGACGAAGGGCAGCTTGCGTTCGACCCCGTACTGGATCGTCGGAGGCAGGCGTTCGGGTTCGTCGAACGCGCCAGCAGCTACCGCCACGCCATCGGGCGCTTCGTAGGTCAATGGCGTGCCGCAGTCGGCGCAGAAGCCACGCCGCACCACGTTGGACGACTGGAAATAGCGCGGCTGGCCGCGGGTCCAGCTGAACTGCACACCGCGTACCGACACCAGCGGCGCGTAGTAGGCGCCGAAGGCCTTCTGGCACATGCGGCAGTGGCAGATCGAGCTGTCGGTCAGCGCGCCACGCACGTGGAAGCGGATCGCGCCGCACTGGCAGCCGCCGCTGTATTCGGATTGGCCTTGCATGCGATGTCTCCTGGTGGTGCCGGCCGCTGGCCGGCAACCCGTCGGTGCCGAGGGTGCCATGGATGCCGGCCAGCGGCCGGCACTACCACGGTCATCAATAGTTCTCTTTCTTCCGCTTGGCCGGCTTGCCCCGCTCAGGCAGCGGCGGCAGCCCGTCACCCTCGTCCTCGCCCTTGTGTTCGACCAGCCGGAAGTCGATCTTGCGCTCTTCCATGCTGGCCTTCAGCACCAGGATGCGCACGCGGTCGCCCAGCCGGTAGCTGCCGCCGCGGCGCTCGCCGGTCAGCGTCTTGCGGGTCGCGTCGAACTTGTAATAGTCCTGCGGCAGCTGGGTCACGTGGACCAGGCCCTGCACCTTCGACTCGTCCAGTTCCACGAACAGGCCGAAGCTGGTCACGCCGCTGATCACGCCGTCGAACTGGCCGCCCACGTGCTTTTCCATCCACGCCGCGCGGTAACGCTCGTCGACCTCGCGCTCGGCCTCGTCGGCACGGCGCTCACGCTCGGAACACTGCAGCGCCAGCGCGGCCATCTCGCGGGCGTTGTAGGTGAACTTGTCCAGCGGCTTGCCGGACAGCGCATGCTTGATCGCGCGGTGCACCAGCAGGTCGGGATAGCGACGGATCGGCGAGGTGAAGTGCGCGTAGGCCTCCAGCGCCAGGCCGAAGTGGCCGTGATTCTCCGGGCTGTAGATCGCCAGGCTCTGGCTGCGCAGCAGCACCGACTCCAGCAGCGTCGCATCAGGGCGGTCGCGGATCTTCTTCAGCAGTTTGGTGTAGTCACCCGGGCGCACCTTCGACCACGGCGGCAGGCTCAGCTTGAACTCCTTGAGGAATTCCAGCAGGTCGGCGTACTTGGTTTCCGGCGGCTTCTCGTGGATGCGGTACGGCGCCGGCACATGGCGCGACAGCAGGTATTTCGCCGCCTCCACGTTGGCCGCGATCATGCATTCCTCGATCAGCTTGTGCGCGTCGTTGCGCACCAGCATGCCGGCCTGGGTGACTTCACCGCGATTGTCCAGCACGAAGCGCACTTCGCTGCTTTCGAATTCGATGGCACCGCGCTTGGCGCGTGCCTTGGACAGCACCTTGTACAGCTGGTGCAGGCGCTGCACCTGCGGCAGCAGGTCGCCCATCCAGGCCTTGGTATCGGCATCGTCCTCGCCGACCGCCTTCCACACCTGGGTGTAGGTCAGGCGCGCGTGCGAATTCATCACCGCCTCGTAGAAGCGCGAATGCGTGACTAGGCCATCGCGGTCGATCTGCATGTCGCAGACGAAGCACATGCGGTCGACTTTCGGCATCAGCGAGCAGATGCCGTTGGACAGCGTTTCCGGCAGCATCGGCACCACGAAGCCCGGGAAGTACACCGAGGTGGCGCGCTTCTGCGCTTCCTCATCCAGCGGCGTACCGGGGCGCACGTAGTTGGAGACATCGGCAATGGCCACCACCAGGCGGAAGCCATCGGCATTTGGCTCGCAGTACACCGCGTCGTCGAAGTCCTTGGCATCCTCACCATCGATGGTGACCAGCGGCGTGCTGCGCAGGTCGACACGGTCGCCGATCATCGCCGGCTCAACCACCAGCGGCACCGATGCGGCTTCGTCCAGCACCTCCTGCGGGAACTCGAACGGCAGCTCGTGACCGTGGATGGCGGTCTCCACCACCAGCGACGCGGTCAGCTTGTCGCCCAGCACGGCGATGATGCGGCCGATCGGCGGGCGGCGGCTGTCCGGGGCCTGGGTCAGTTCGCAGACCACCAGCTGGCCGTCGCGCGCGCCACCGGTCTGGTCCGGCGGCACCTGCACGTTGCGCTGCACGCGCTTGTCATCGGGCACCACGTAGTTGATGCCCATCTCGATGCTGAAGCGGCCGATCAGGCGGGTCATGCCGCGTTCGAGCACGCGCGCAATGCTGCCCTCGCGACGGCCCCGGTGATCGATGCCGGTCACGCGGGCGAGCACCTTGTCGCCGTGCATCACCTTGCGCATTTCATACGGCGGCAGGAACAGGTCGTCGCCGCCCTCGACCGGACGCAGGAAACCGAACCCTTCCGGGTTGGCGATCACCACGCCGGTGACCAGGTTCAACGTCTGGATCGGGGCGAAACCGCCGCGGCGGTTCTGCACCAGTTGGCCATCGCGGACCATGGCACCAAGCCGGCGCGACAGCGCCTCGGCCCGATCCGGTGCGGTCAGGCCCAGGCGTGCACCCAGTTCCTCGGCGGTCTGCGGCCCTTCGCAACGCTCCAGCAGGGCCAGGATGGCCTCGCGGCTGGCGATGGGCTGTTCGTATTTCTCGGCTTCGCGGGCGGCATAGGGATCGTCGATCACCTTGCCGGTCGGCGGCAGCTTGCGGCGCGGGGCCGGGCCGGGTGCTGCCGCATCAGCGGTGCGGACCTTGCGGCCGCGTGGCGGCGCACCGCCTTCATTCAATTCGGGGAACCAGCCTGGCAGTGGCTTGCCCGGCTTGGTGGTGCGGGCTGCGCCCGCCTTGGGGCCCTTGTTGGGGCCTTGGCTGCGGGACTTGCTCCCGCCCTTGCTTGGTTTTTTGGTAGTCATCGCCCTACATGGTAGCCGTTGACGGCGTGCAGAACGGGTCAGCGCCCGCCCTGGAGGCGTTGGATGAAATAATTTCAGGAAGTCGTTGACAGCTCCCGGATTCATCTTCACAATTGCGCCTCTGGAACGCCCAGGTGGCGGAATTGGTAGACGCACTAGTTTCAGGTACTAGCGGGTAAAACCGTGGAGGTTCGAGTCCTCTCCTGGGCACCAACGAAAAAACTCCTCGCTTCGGCGGGGATTTTTTTTGCCTGCAATCCGGTAGCGGGGTCGGATCCGTTTCCGAAGGAAAGGGCTCTGACCCCCGGCGAATTGCATGGGGTCAGAGCGCCTTTCGCATGCGAAACAGGATCCGACTCCGGGCAAGCAAAAAGTGTTGACACCCCCGTAACAACACCCCATAATCTCGCTCCTCGACGCCCAGGTGGCGGAATTGGTAGACGCACTAGTTTCAGGTACTAGCGGGTAAAACCGTGGAGGTTCGAGTCCTCTCCTGGGCACCACGTCGAGAATGAGAAAGACCCGCGAAAGCGGGTTTTTTCATGCCCGGAATTTGGCATCAGAACAACGGCCGCAGCACCAGCTCCAGGCCGAGCAGCAGCAGGAAGCCAAGGAAGCACGCCCGAAACACCCGTGCGCTGATGCGCTGCCGGATCACCTGCCCCAACCACATGCCCAGCAGTGCCGGCACCACCGCCAGTGCACTCAAGCCCAGCTGCTGGATGCCGAACGCACCGTGCAGCACCAGGCCCGTGGTCAGTGCAATCGTCGATACGGTGAACGCCAGCCCGAGCGCCTGCACCAGTTCTTCGCGCTGCAACCCCAGTGATTGCAGGTACGGCACCGCCGGCATCACGAACACGCCGGTGGCGCCGGTCACTACGCCGGACAGCGCGCCCACCAGCGGCCCCAGCCAGCGCTCGCGCCGCTGCGGCACGCGGAACACCGGCGCGAGCAACGCATAGGCGGCATAGACCATCAGGGCCACGCCCAGCGCAACGCGCGACCCGCTGCGATCGACCCGTACCAGCAACGCTGCCGAACCCAGCGTCACCACCACCACGGCCAGCATCATCGGCCACAGGCGCCGCACGATGTGGCCCAGTGACGGCCCGGACAGCAGCTGCCACGCATTGGTGACGAAGGTCGGGAGGAACAGCATCGACGCCGCCGACACCGGCGACAGCGCGCCACCGAGCAGGCCCATCGCCACCGTCGGCAGCCCCATGCCCGTCACGCCCTTGACCACGCCGGCCAGCACGAACACCACCACCAGCAACCCATAGAAGTACATCGATTCATTCATGCCTTCATTGGATCGGGCCGTCGCCCGGCGCACAATGCGGTCTTCCCGGCCCACCCTTCGGCTGACCCGAAGGCTCGGGCGTTGCGACGAGGGCATCACATGCGGATGGACATCGCCGACCTGCGCCTGTTCCTGGCAATCGCCGAGGCGGGGAGCATCACTGCCGGCGCAACGCAGGCGAACCTGGCCCTGGGTTCGGCCAGCGAGCGCCTGCGCACGATCGAAGCCGATGCCGGCATCCTGCTGTTGAACCGGCATCCACGTGGCGTCAGCCTGACTGAAGCCGGCGCCGCCCTCGCCCACCATGCACGCCTGATCCTGCAACAGCAGGCACAGCTGCGCGGCGAACTGCAGGCATTCGCGCAGGGGGCGCGCGGCACCCTGCATCTGTACGCCAACACCGCAGCACTGACCAGCTACCTGCCCTCGCGGCTCGCACCGTGGTTGGCCGAACGACCCCGCCTGCACGTCGAACTGCTGGAACGCACCAGCCCCGAAGTCGTGCGTGCAATCAGCGCTGGCCAGGCCGAGGCCGGCATCATCAGTGATGCGGTCGACGCCACCGGCCTGCAGCAGCATGTGGTGGCCGAAGATCCGCTGGTGATGCTGCTGCCTGCCGATCACCGGTTTGCATCACTGCGCAGCGTGACCTTCGCCGATGCCGCCGGCGAGACCTTCGTTGCCCTCGCCGATGGCAATGCGCTTCAGATCTACATCGAAGACCAGGCCCGCGACATCGGGCGCCGCCTGGATGTGCGCATCCGCATGAAGACCTTCGAGGGTGTCTGCATCATGGTCGGCCACGGCAACGGTGTCGGCATCGTGCCGCGGAGCATCGCGCGCCAGCATCGACGCAGTACGCATACCGTTGCGGTGCCGCTTGCCGATGCGTGGGCACAACGCCGCCTGTGCGCCTGTTTCGCCGGGTGGGCGCAGCTGTCACCGGCGATGCGCAGCCTGCTGCACCACCTGGGCGTGCAACCGCAGAAAAAAGTGTGAAATGTTGTTGACACACTCTCTGCCGTGCCGCACAATTCCTCTCCTGAGTCGCCCAGGTGGCGGAATTGGTAGACGCACTAGTTTCAGGTACTAGCGGGTAAAACCGTGGAGGTTCGAGTCCTCTCCTGGGCACCACGACTCAAGATGATCAAACCCGCGAAAGCGGGTTTTTTCGTTTCCGGGATTCGGGAACCCACACGACCCCGGGATCCATCCACGCATGGCGTGGATCTACCAAAAGAAAAACCCCGCCTAGCGGCGGGGTTTTGTGCGTTTCAACGCCAATGGTCGATCAATGCCCACCGCCCGCGGACGCCGCACCCGCGCCTGCGCCGAACGGCGGCTTGGCCAGCCACAGGAAGGTGATGATCGCCAGGAAGATCCAGCCCAGCAGGAAGAAGATGTCGTTGAAACCCATCTGCGATGCCTGGTGGTTGATCATGTTGTTCAGTACCGCCGCGCCATGTTGCAGGTCGCCCTGCCCCATTGCCGTGACCTGCTCCTGCATGCCCGGCTGATAGGCCGAGATGTGCTCGGTCAGGTCGGCATGGTGCACCTGGGTACGCCGCGCCCACAGCCACGTCGTCAGCGAGGCCGCGAAGCTGCCGCCCAGCGTGCGCAGGAACGTCGCCAGGCCGGAGCCCGCCGCGATCTCGCGCCCATCCAGGTCCGACAGCAGGATCTGCAGCACCGGCATGAAGAACAGCGCCACGCCAATGCCCATGATCAGCTGCACGCCGGCCACGTGCATGTAGTCCACCTGCAGGTTGAAGTTCGAGCGCAGGAAGCTGGTCATCGACAGCACGATGAAGGCCACGGTGGCCAGCATCCGCATATCGAAGCGCGACGCATACTTGCCCACGAACGGCGTCATGATCACCGGCAGGATGCCGATCGGTGCGGTCGCCAGGCCTGCCCAGATCGCGGTATAGCCCATGTCACGCTGCAGCCACTGCGGAATCAGCAACGCCACGCTGAAGAACGCCGCATAGGCCACCACCATCGCCAGCGTGCCGGCACGGAAGTTGCGGTGCCGGAACAGCTTCAGGTCGACGATAGGATCCTTGTCGGTCAGTTCCCAGATCAGGAACACCGTCAGCGTCACCACCGCCACGCAGGCCAGCACCACGATCTTCATCGACGAGAACCAGTCCTCGTCGTTGCCCAGGTCGAGCACCAGCTGCAGCGCGCCGACACCGATCACCAGCGTGATCAGGCCGACGTAGTCCATCTTCGGCTTCTCGATCTGCTCCGGGCGTCCCTTCAGCTGGTTGCCCACCACCAGCGCGGCGAAGATGCCCAGTGGCACGTTGATCAGGAAGATCCATTCCCAGCTGTAGTTGTCGGTGATCCAGCCACCGAGGATCGGGCCGCAGATCGGCGCCACCACCGTGATCATCGCCAGCAGCGCCAATGCCTGCCCGCGCTTCTCACGCGGATAGATCGAGACCAGCAGCGACTGCGTGATCGGGTACATCGGGCCGGCCACGAAGCCCTGCAGCGCACGCGACACCACCAGCATGCCCATGCTCTGCGCAAGGCCGCACAGCAGCGAGGTGATGACGAAGGCCAGGGTCGCCCAGACGAACAGTCTGCGTTCGCCGAAACGGCGGCTGAGCCAGCCGGTCAGCGGCAGCGCGATGGCGGTGCTGACCGCAAACGAGGTGATGACCCAGGTCGCCTGCTGCGAACTGGCGCCGAGGTTGCCGGCGATGGTCGGCAGCGAGACGTTGGCGATGGTGGTGTCGAGCACCTGCATGAACGACGCCATCGCCAGGCCTACGGTGCACAGGGCGACGCTGGGCGGCAGGAACCCGGAGGCCGCAGCCGGCGCCGCCGGTGCGCCCGGAGCGCCGGGCGCGGCTGGAGCTTGTGCGGACATGGCGACCTCAGCCCACCTTCGCCTGCTGCTGCGACAGGTTGCCCTGGATGATCGTGTGGATCACCTCGTCGGCATCATGCAGCTGCTTGGCATACACGTCGGTGTCGAACACCGTGCCCTTGGCCGGGGTGCTCGGCAGCACTTCGCCCTTCTGGTCGCGCAGGCTCACTTCGGCCTTCATCGACAGGCCGATGCGCAGCGGGTGCTCGGCCAGCTGCTTGGCATCGATGGCGATGCGCACCGGCACGCGCTGCACGATCTTGATCCAGTTGCCGCTGGCGTTCTGTGCCGGCAGCAGCGAGAACGCCGAGCCGGTGCCCAGGCCCAGGCTCTGGATGCGACCCTTGTACTTCACGTCGCCAGCGTACAGGTCCGACTTCAGCTCCACTTCCTGGCCCAGGCGCATGTGGCGCAGCTGGGTTTCCTTGAAGTTGGCCTCGACCCACATCTGCTCGGTCGGCACCACGGCCATCAGGGCATTGCCCGGCTGCACGCGCTGGCCGACCTGCACCGAACGACGGGCGACGTAGCCGGAGACCGGCGCGACGATGCCGGCGCGGGCGTTGTTGAGGAAGGCCTGGCGCAGCTGTGCGGCGGCGGCCTGCACGTCCGGCTGGGTGGCGATCACGGTGTCGTCGACCAGCGCGCGGTTGCGCTCGACGGTTTCGCGCGAACCGGCCACGGCCGCTTCGGCCGCGGCCAGCTCGTCGCGGGCGTGGGCCAGTTCTTCGTTGGAGATGGCGCCGGTGGCGGCCAGGTCCTTGCGGCGGGCGTAGTCTTCGCGCACGCGCTTCAGGGTCACCTGGCGGGCGTTCAGGTCCGCCTGCGCGCCTTCCACGCTGCGGTACAGGCCGCGGGTCTGGCGCACGGTCTTGGCCAGGTTGGCTTCGGCCTGCTGCAGCGCCACTGCGGTGTCGGACGGGTCCAGCTGCACCAGCAGCTGGCCGCGCTCCACGCGCATGCCGTCATCGGCGTTGATGGCGACCACGGTACCGGCCACCAGCGGGGTGATCTGCACCTGGTTGCCCTGCACGTAGGCATCGTCGGTCTCTTCGAACCAACGGCCGAACATGAAGTACCACAGCGCCAAAGCGGCAAGCAGCAGCACGACGATCACGAACAGGCCGCGCAGCAGGTTGCCGCGGCGGTTGGGGGCGGCCGGGGCCGCGGTGTCTTGGGTCTGGCTCATGTCGGAGATCTTCAGGAATACGAGGAATCGGAATGGGAGGCGATCGGTGCGCGGTCGGCGTCAGTGGGTTGGAAACCACCGCCCAGCGCCTTGCTCAGGCGCACCGAGGACTGCACCTGCTGCGACTGCAGGCCGGCCAGCTGCTGCTGCGACTGCAACAGGGTGGACTGCGCGGTCAGCACGTCCAGGTAGCTGCCGATGCCGGCACGGTAGCGCTGCTGGGCCAGGTCGAAGGCAGCGCGTGCGGTGTCCACCGCCTGCTGTTGCGACTGCGCCTGCTGTGCCAGCGAGCGCACCGCGTTGACCTGGTCGGCGACGTCCCGCAGTGCGTCGAGCACGGTCTGGTTGTAGTTGGCCACCGCCAGGTCGTACTGCGCATCGGTATTGGCCAGGTTGGCGCGCAGCTTGCCGCCCTCGAAGATCGGCAGGCTCAGCGCCGGGCCGATATAGGCAAAGGTGGAGCTGCTCTTCAGCAGGTCGCCCACGTTCGGGGCGACCACGCCGGCCAGCGCGGTCAAGTTGAAGCTCGGGTAGAACTTGGTCTTGGCGACCTTGATCTGCTTGTCGGCCGCTTCCACGCGCCAGCGTGCGGCGACGACGTCGGGGCGACGGCCGAGCAGTTCGCTGGGCAGCACGCCCGGCAGCTGCAGCGCCATTGGGTTCAACGGCTGCGGGCGCTGGATCGACAGGCCACGGTCCGGGCCCTTGCCGACCAGCGCGGCCAGTGCGGTGCGGGCCGCGTCGATACGCTGCTGGGCGGCCTGCACCTGCTGCTGCGCGGCCGGCACACGGGCCTCGGCCTGGCGCACCTGCAGATCACTGTCGATGCCGGCGCTGCGGCGCTGGCGGGTCAGTTCAAGTGACTTCTGCGAACGGGTCAGCTCTTCCTCGGCCACGTCGTTGAGCTGCCACGCGTAGGCCAGGTCGGCATAGGCCTGGGTGATGCCAGTGGACAGGTTCAGGCGTGCAGCCTGCGCTTCAACGGTGGCGGCGTGCGCACCGTCCACGGCGGCTTCCCAGGCGGCGCGCTTGCCGCCCCACAGGTCCACGCCATAACTGAAGTCGAAGGCGACCTGGCTGCTGCCGCCGTAACGGCCACCCATCTCGCTGCCGACCATCGATTCGGGCAGGCGCAGGCCGGTGTAGCCACCGGACACCGACAGGCTCGGCAGTTCGTCGGCACGTGCGGTGCCGACCTGGGCTTGGGCCTGGCGCAGGCGGGCATCGGCGGCGTCAAGGCTCGGGTGGCCGGCCAGGCCCTCGGCGACCAGCGCGTCCAACTGCGCATCACCCAGTGCCTTCCACCAGTCCTGCGCCGGGAAGCCGGTGGCGCTCAGGTCAGTGTCGGCCAGGGTGCGTTCGCTGTGCAGGCTGTCCAGGTCAAGCACGTGGCCCTGCGGGTTGAGGCCACGACTGCTGGCGCAGGCGGCCAGGGCCAGGGCCAGCGCTGACACCAGCAGCGCGCGCCCGGACCGGCGGAAAGTGGAATGCGGGATCGGGTTCATGGGGTCGTCAGTGAATCGCGGATTCGGGTAAGGAGGGACAGCAGCAGCGTGCGCTCGTCGGCGGAAAGATCACGCAGGGCGTAATCCATCACCGCGTCGCCACGCAGCTTCAAGCGCGCCCACAGCGCGCGGCCTTCGTCGGTCAGCACGATCTGCAATGCCCGCCGGTCCTGCGCATGCGGTTCGCGGCGGACGCAGCCCAGCGCTTCGAGCTTGTCCAGCAGCCGGGTCACCGCGCTGGGCACCTGATCGATGGCCTGGGCCAGTTCGTTGGCGGTGCACGGCGCCATGTTCGAAAGCACCTTCAACCCGATGTAGTGGGTGAAGCCGATGCCCAGATCTTCTTCAGCCATGGACGCGTCGAGTTGGCGGACCAGGCCGTCGCGCACCTGGCGCAGCAGCAGGCCGAAGCTGGGGGGAGTGGTTGCAGGACAGATCATGGGGGAGCATTCTCTTCCAAAAAAAATATTTCTCAATGGAAATATTTGATCTGGCATCGAATGCTGTGTTGCAGCAGTGGGCTGGATCAGTGAAGGCGCCTACCTTAATGACCTGGTCATGTGGCCCGGTAGTACAATCCAGCCAATGGATGACACATTTCAGCCAGCAGACATGATGAACAAGGCAGAAATCCCTACTCCCAAACGCCTGCTCAGGGACGAAGCGCTGGACTGGTTCGAGCGCAACGACGGCCCCCCGGTGGTCGGTTTCCGTTTCGACAGCCCGCAAGGGCTGGTCCGTGAAGTGGATTGGCATCATCACCAGCGCGCGCAGCTGATCTGCGTCGAGCGCGGCCTGCTGACCACCCGTACCTCGCACGGCACCTGGTCGCTGGCGCCGGGCTCGGCCGGCTGGATGCCACCGCTGGAGCCGCACACGGTCACCCTCGACGGCCCCCTGCGTGGCTGGGGCATGGCGCTGGCGGCTCCGGTCTGTGCCACCCTGCCCTCCGATCCCTGCGTGCTGGGCCTGTCCAAGCTGGCGCAGGCGCTGGCCGAGCGCATCTGTGACTGGCCACCGGGCTACGACACCACCTCCGAACGCCAGCACATCATCGAGGTGCTGGTGGACGAGATCCGCACAGCGCCACGCCAGCGCATGCACTTGCCGATGCCGCATGACCGGCGCCTGCTGAAGATCGCCTCGCAGCTGCTGGCCGACCCGTCCGACGAACGCAGCCTGGCCGAATGGGCGCACTGGGCCGGCCTGTCACCGCGCAGCCTGACCCGCCACTTCCGCGACGAGACCACGCTCAGCTTCGCCCAGTGGCGGCAGCAGGCCCGGCTCTCCGAAGCCCTGCGCCAGTTGACCGATGGCCGCAGCGTCGCCGACATCGCCCACGCACTGGGCTTCAGCAGCGCCAGCGCCTTCGTCACCGTGTTCCGCCGCCACTTCGGGCTGCCACCGGGGCGCTACCTGGCGCGGGCCGGCCACGGCCTGGAAACCGGGCTGGACCCTGCGCGCGGCTTGGCATCCCCCGCCGCATCCGGATAATCACAGGATTGCGAGCGGCGACCGCCGTCGCCGCCTCCCGACATAGGTAACAACGCCGCATGACCGAACTTGCCCGCCCCGTGTTCCACGGATTCGAACAACTGCCGCTGCGCGAGTACGCCGAACGCGCCTACCTCGACTACTCGATGTACGTGGTCCTGGACCGTGCCCTGCCGTTCATCGGCGACGGCCTGAAGCCGGTGCAGCGCCGCATCATCTATTCGATGAGCGAGCTGGGCCTGAATGCCGCGTCCAAGCCGAAGAAGTCCGCGCGCACCGTCGGCGACGTCATCGGTAAATACCACCCACACGGCGACAGCGCGTGCTACGAGGCGCTGGTGCTGATGGCGCAGCCGTTCTCGTACCGCTACCCGCTGATCGAGGGCCAGGGCAACTTCGGCTCCAGCGACGACCCGAAGTCGTTCGCGGCGATGCGTTACACCGAATCCAAGCTGACCCCGATCGCCGAAGTGCTGCTGGGCGAACTGGGCCAGGGCACCACCGACTGGGCACCGAACTTCGACGGCACCCTGCAGGAGCCGACCTGGATGCCGGCGCGGCTGCCGCACCTGCTGCTCAACGGCACCACCGGCATCGCCGTGGGCATGGCCACCGACGTGCCGCCGCACAATCTCAACGAGATCGTCAGCGCGCTGCTGCACCTGCTGGACAACCCCGACGCCACCGTGCGCGACCTGTGCGAACACGTGCAGGGCCCGGACTACCCGTCCAGCGCCGAGATCATCACTGCGGCCAATGACCTGCGCAACATCTACGAGACTGGCAACGGCAGCGTGCGTGCACGCGCGACCTTCACCAAGGAAGCCAGCAACATCGTGATCACGGCGCTGCCGTTCCAGGTGTCGCCGTCGAAGGTGATCGAGCAGATCGCCGCACAGATGCGCGCCAAGAAGCTGCCGTGGCTGGAAGACATCCGCGATGAATCCGACCACGCCAACCCGGTGCGCGTGGTGCTGGTGCCGCGTTCGAACAGGGTCGACGCCGACCAGCTGATGGGCCACCTGTTCGCCACTACGGACCTGGAGCGCAGCTACCGCGTCAACCTCAACGTGATCGGGCTGGACGGCCGTCCGCAGGTGAAGAACCTGAAGACGCTGCTCAGCGAATGGCTGACCTTCCGCAGCAACACCGTCACCCGCCGCCTGCAGCACCGCCTGCAGAAGGTCGAGCGCCGCCTGCACCTGCTGGAAGGCCTGCTGGTCGCCTTCCTCAACCTGGACGAGGTGATCCACATCATCCGTACCGAGGACGAACCGAAGGCGGCGCTGATCGCGCGCTTCGGACTGTCCGAGGAACAGGCCGAGTACATCCTGGAAACCAAGCTGAAGCAGCTGGCCCGCCTGGAAGAGATGAAGATCCGCGGCGAGCAGGAAGAGCTGGCCAAGGAGCGCGAGAAGATCCTCGGCATCCTCGACAGCAAGGCCAAGCTGAAGAAGCTGATCCGCGACGAACTGACCGCAGATGCCAGGAAGTTCGGCGACGCACGCCGCTCGCCGCTGGTGCAGCGCCAGGCGGCGCAGGCCATCGACGAGACCGAGCTGGTGCCGAGCGAACCGATGACCGTGGTGCTGTCGGAGAAGGGCTGGATCCGTGCCGCCAAGGGCCACGACGTCGATGCATCTGCCCTGTCCTACCGTGAAGGCGACGGACTGCAGGGCGCGGTGCGCGCACGCAGCACCCAGCAGGTCGCGTTCCTCGACAGCGAGGGCCGCGCCTACTCGACGCCGGTGCACACCCTGCCCTCCGCGCGTGGCAATGGTGAACCGCTGACCGGCCGCTTCTCGCCGGCACCGGGCACCAGCTTCGTGACCCTGGCCAGCGCCGAGCCGGACACCCGCTTCGTGCTGGCCTCCAGCCACGGTTATGGCTTCGTCACCCGCTTCGAGAACCTGATCGGCCGCAACAAGGCCGGCAAGGCGATGCTGAACCTGTCGGCCGGTTCGTCGGTGCTGACCCCGTCGGCAGTGGCCAACGTCGCCACCGACCGCATCGTGGCAGTGACCAGCTCCGGCAACCTGCTGGCGATCGCCGCCAACGACCTGCCGGAACTGGACAAGGGCAAGGGCAACAAGATCATCGAGATCCCGAAGGCCAAGCTCGCCACCGAACGCGTGGTCGCCATCGTGGCGATCAGCCCGGGGCAGACCCTGCAGGTGCGCAGTGGCCAGCGCACGATGGGGCTGAAGTTCAACGAGCTCGACGCCTACCTCGGCGCCCGCGCCACCCGCGGCCACCTGCTGCCGCGCGGCTGGCAGAAGGTGGAAGGGTTGTCGGTGGAGTGAGGAGCACCGGGGTCGGATCCCTTTCCACCGGAAAGGGCTCTGACCCCGGACAACGCCCCTGGCAGGTGTCAACATTGGTTGACACGCCTTGCCCCGGTAGACGCCAACCTCGGTTGGCGCCGATCGACGAACAGGGCATAAGCGACAATTGTTGACCAGCTGAACGCAAATAGCCGGGGAAGTCCCGGCTATTTGCGTTTCTGCATCACAATCAAATAATTGACGCCACGACCAACTGCCGAATGATGCCTTCAACAATTCAGGTTCAAGACCTTGGCGAACTGCACATCGTTGGCGATCGCGATACAGGCTGGTTCGCCCAAGGACGCCTGCCTGCCGGGGACGGCACCTTCTTCTCGATCCAGATGTCGGAAGATGGTCAGCTGATGGCTGGAGTCGGCTTCGTGATGGAACAGCTCTCGAAGCTCGCAGCCCTGCAACAACAAGCCTTGGAACATCTCGCCGTTCACTTCCCGACCGAGGCCTCTTCGGGGGAAGGCCCGCTGGCATCCGAGCCAGAACTTACGTTCTGGGAACAGGAAAGGTGGTCGATGCTCTTTGCAGAGGGACGACTACCCATCTGCTACCCCTACGGAGTTCTGGTCGACTTCATTGGACTGACTCCCGTGGGATACCAGGATCTCTCCGATGCAGAGGAGATATGAAACCCCGTCTCTGACTTGAATCTCCGTCGTCGTGCCATGCATCCCGAGCGAGGGGTCAGAGCCGTTTTCGTCGAAAACGGATCTGACCCCAGACACGAAAAAGCCGGGGATTCCCCGGCTTTTTCGTTGTCGGCTGGCGGGCGGTGGAGCAGCTGGCGGGCGAAGGCTGGCTGGCGGTGCTCCGGTGCTGGCGGGCGACATTGCTTTGTGCGCCTGGTAGAGCCGACCGCTGGTAGGCTGCTCTGCAAAAAGCAGCCGACCAGCGGTCGGCTCTACCGAAGCGCGGTGCCGGCTCAGTGCGCCGGGGCGCCGGTGCCATCAATCTTGCTCAGCTGGTACAGCTCCAGGCCGATGCGCTTGATCAGGCCCAGCTGCTGTTCCAGCCACCAGGCGTGGTCTTCTTCGGTGTCCTTCAGCTGCGCCAGCAGGATGTCGCGGCTCACGTAGTCGCCCTTCTCCTCGCACAGCTTCATGCCGGCGGCCAGATTGTTCCGAACCGCGTATTCAGTGTCGAGATCCTTCTGCAGCATCTCCTCCACGGTCTTGCCCGGCTCGGTGGCATGCGGGCGCATGTCCGGGTCGCCCCCCAGGAACAGGATCCGGCGCAGCAGCGCATCGGCATGCTGGGTTTCCTCTTCCATCTCGTGGTTCAGGCGTTCGTACAGCGCGAACAGGCCCTGGTCCTCGTAGCGGCGGGAATGGATGAAGTACTGGTCGCGCGCAGCAAGCTCGCCGCGCAGCAGTTCCTTCAGGCAGGCGATGACGTCCGGGTTGCCTTTCATGAGGAGGGCTCCTGTGAATCGATGCGGCATAGGGTGCCGCATTTCAAAATACGGTGATCTAATCGGAATCAGTCGCAGTTGCGCCTGCGGCTACAATCGGCCCACGAGTTCGGAAAGGACGTGCGATGCGACGTACATGGCGTTGGGTGCTGGGCGTATTGATCGCCATCGTCCTGGTCACCGCCCTGGTGCTGTGGCTGCTGCTGCGCGGCAGCCTGGCCGATCTGGACGGCGAGCATGCGTTGCCGGGACTGGCGAAGCCGGTCACCCTCGAACGCGATGCGCTGGGCGTGGTCACCATCACGGCCGGCAGCCAGGCCGACGCGATGCGCGCACTCGGCCGCGTACACGCGCAGGAACGCTACTTCGAGATGGACCTGATGCGCCGTAGCGCCGCCGGCGAACTGTCCGCACTGTTTGGCCCGAAGGCGATCGATGCCGACAAGCGCATGCGCGTGCATCGGCTGCGCGCGCGCACCGAGGCGAACATGCAGGCTGCGCTGGGCGACAACGTCGACGCCGTGAGCGCCTATGTCGGTGGGGTCAATGAGGGCCTGGCCGACCTCTCCGTGCGGCCATGGGCCTACCTGCTGCTGCGGCAGTCGCCGCAACCGTGGCAGGCCAGCGACAGCGTGCTGACCGGGCTGGCCATGTACGCCGACCTGCAGGACCCCGGCAACCAGACCGAGCTTGCGCTGAGCCGCATCCGCGCGGTGGTGCCGCCGGCGCTGTATGCGCTGATTGCCCACGATGGCACCGAATGGGATGCGCCGCTGTTCGGCGAACCCACTGGCAACGCCACGCTGCCCGATGCCAGCCAGCTGGACCTGCGCACGCTGAAGGGAAAGCCGGGCACCGGGCAGGAAGAGGCCGATGTCATCGGCAGCAACAACTTCGCCGTGGCCGGCGCGCTCACCGCCGACGGTCGCGCGATCGTCGCCGACGACATGCATCTCGGCCTGCGCGCGCCGGGTCTGTGGTTCCGCGTGCGCCTGCGCTACCCCGACCCGCAGGCCGCGGGCGGACAGGTCGACGTCACCGGCTTCTCGCTGCCTGGCCTGCCGGCGGTGATCGTCGGCAGCAACGGCCACGTCGCCTGGGGCTTCACCAACAGTTACATAGACACTGCCGATTACCGCACTGAACCAGCCAACGCCGCAGTGACCGTGCATGAAGAGCGGATTGCGGTGGCCGGCCAGGCCGACGTGCTGTTCCCGGTGCGCGAATCCGCCTGGGGGCCGATCCTGCACACGCATGCCGATGGCAGCGGCGACGCGCTGCGCTGGGTCGCCCAGCTGCCCGGCGCGGTGCGCCTGGACTTCGGTGACCTGGCCCGCGCCGGTGACCTGGACGCGGCCCTGCAGTTCGCCGACCACGCCGGCATTCCCGCACAGAACCTGGTGGTCGGCGACCGCACCGGACGCATCGCCTGGCGCCTGATCGGCGCCCGCCCGGATCGCGGTCCGGGCTGCGCGCCTGCCGGCTTCAACGCCGCCCACAACCAGGACTGCGCCCCCTGGCCGATCCGCAGCGACGCCTCGCCGGCATTGATCGACCCACCGAACCATCGCCTGTGGACCGCCAACGGCCGCGTCCTCGACGGCGAGGCACTGGCCAATGTCGGCAACGGTGGTTATGACCTTGGCGCCCGTGCGCGGCAGATCCGCGACCTGTTGGCGATCCAGGAGCGCTTCGACGAACACGACCTGCTGGCGATCCAGCTCGACGATCGCGCGGTGTTCCTGCAGCGCTGGTGGGCGCTGCTGCACGACGTCATCGAACGCAGTGACGACCCTGCACTGAAGCGCTTGAAGGAGGCCAGCCATCAATGGGGCGGCCGTGCCTCGGCCAGCTCTGTCAGCTACCGGGTGGTGCGTGAGTTCCGTACGCAGGTGATGAAGACACTGTCCGATGCACTGCTGGCACCGGCCAATGCGCAGCTGGGCGATGACTATCTGGAGCCGCGCCTGGCGCAGCTGGAAGGGGTGGCCTGGCCGATGCTGCAGCAGCGGCCGGCCAATCTTCTGCCACCGGCCTTCGACAGCTGGGATGCACTGCTGATCGACGCCGCACGCCGTACCGAAAGTGAGCTGACCAGGCAGGGACCGCTGGCCAAACGCAGCTGGGGCGAACGCAATACCGCGGCGATCTGCCATCCCATCGCACGGGCGCTGCCGGACATCGCCAAACGCTGGCTGTGCATGCCGGCCGACCACCTGCCCGGCGACCGCGACATGCCGCGCGTGCAGACGCCGAACTTCGGCGCTTCCGAGCGCATGGTGGTTTCGCCGGGCCACGAGGCCGACGGCATCGTGCACATGCCCGGCGGCCAGAGTGGCCATCCACTGTCGCCCTACTGGGGTGCCGGCCACGAAGACTGGGTGCATGGCCGGCCGACGCCGTTCCTGCCGGGCAAGCCGCAGCACACGATGACGCTGGTGCCGGCGCGGTAGTGCCGGCCGCTGGCCGGCATCCATGCAGGTGCATCCAGCATCATGAGGTTGCCGGCCAGCGGCCGGCACTACCGTTCAACGCTCAGCCCCTACGCCGCTCGATCAGGTTCAACAGTGGCCCGGTCATCGCCGTTGTCACCAGCGCCATGATCACCAGCACCGCGAACAGCCGGTCACCGAGCAGGCCAAGTTCGTAACCCAGGTTGAGCACGATCAGCTCCATCAGGCCACGGGTGTTCATCAGTGCACCCAGCCGCCACGCCTCACGGGTGGGCATACCGGCACTGCGTGCGGCACTGAAGGTACCCAGCAGCTTGCCCGTCGTGGCTACCGCGATCACCACCACGCACAACAGGACATCGCTGGCCTGCAGCGTATCGGCGCGCATGCGCAGGCCGGTCATGGCGAAGAACAGCGGCAGCAGCAGCGTCACCGCGAACGGTTCGACGCGCGCCATCAGCAGCTCGCGCAACTGCACATTTGACGACACCGCCACGCCAGCCGCGAACGCACCGAACAGCGCATGGATGCCGAGCATCTCGGTGACCAGGGCACTGGCCAGCGACAGCAGCAGGATGCCGAGCAGCCAGCGTCCCTCACGACCCGGCGCGATCTGCTGGCGGGCGAACCACGGCTTCACCAGCCCCAGCATCAGCGCCACGAAGGCGACTACGCACAGCAGGTTGAGGCTGGCCGGCAGCCATCCGCTGGCCTGTGCAGCCGCCACGATCAGCGCCAGCAGGCACCACGCGGTGGCATCACCCAATGCAGCGCAGGCAATCGCGGTCTGCCCCAGTGGCGCCTGCGTGATACCGCGGTCGGCAAGGATGCGCAGCAACACAGGGAAGGCCGTGATGCTCATCGATATGCCAACGAAAAGTGCGAATGCGGTGAAGCCCACGCCCTGCGGACCGTGCTGCGGGTACAGCCAGATCGCCAGGGCGACGCCAAGCACGAACGGCACCGCGATGCCGGCATGGCTGACCGTAAAGGCAAAACGCCGGCGTCCACGCAGCGCCGCCAGGTCCAGCTCGGCACCGGCCACCAGCAGGAACATCAGCACACCCAACTGGCTGAGCATGCCCAGCGGGCCCAGCGAGCTGGGCGGGAACAGGGCTCCATGCAGCGGCGGTACCAGGCTGCCGAGCATCAATGGGCCCATCATCAGGCCGGCGGCCATCTCGCCGATCACCGCCGGTTGTCCAAAGTGCTTGAGCAGCGCGCCTGCGCCCTTGGCCACCAGCAGCAGCACCAGCAGCTGCAGCAGGAACAGGCCCAGCGGCGACGCCAGATGCTGCACCCAGGTGGCTTCGGCCGTGGCCGTGGCCGTGGCACGGGCAACAGCCTCGGGCGCCGCCGGCCCGGCATAACGGGCCAGCAGCACGCCAGCCAGCAGCGGGACCCCGACCCAGGCCAGATAGCGCCATCCCCACTTCGTCGGTGGCGCCGGGCCCCCGCTGTGTACTTCCATGAACATTCCCCAATGTGCAGGGGGGCGATCATACAAAAAGGGGACGGAGGGGATTAAGTCGTTAGTGGCACAAGCGCCCCGGCCCCCCTCCGTCCCTTTTTCGGGGCTTACGCCAGTGCCTGCTCGTGCACGCCAGCGATCGCGCGCCCCGACGGATCTGCAGCTGCGGCGAAGCTGGCATCCCACGCGATCGCCGCCGGCGACGAGCAGGCGATGGACTTGCCACCCGGCACGGTCTCGGCGGCCGCACGGCTCGGGAAGAACTGCTCGAACAGATGACGATAGTAGTAGGCCTCCTTGGTCTGCGGCGGGTTGTGCGGGAAGCGCTTGTCGGCCGCTGCCAGCACACGGTCGCTCACCTGAGCTTCGGCATGCGCCTTCAGCCCGTCGATCCAGCCATAGCCAACGCCATCGCTGAACTGCTCCTTCTGCCGCCACAGGATGCTGTCCGGCAGGTAGCCTTCGAACGCCTCGCGCAGCACCGCCTTCTCGATGCGGCGGCCACCAAAGCCCGCACCGACCATCTTGTGCGCGGCGTCGAAGCGCATCGCCACATCGAGAAATTCGCGATCCAGGAACGGCACACGCGGCTCCACGCCCCAGGCCATCATCGACTTGTTCGCGCGCAGGCAATCGTAGTTGTGCAGCGCGTCGAGCTTGCGTACCAGTTCGTCGTGGAATTCACGCGCATCCGGCGCCTTGTGGAAATACAGGTAGCCACCAAAGATCTCGTCGCTGCCCTCGCCGGAAAGCACCATCTTCACCCCCATGGCCTTGATCCGCCGTGCCAGCAGGAACATCGGCGTCGATGCGCGGATGGTGGTGACGTCGTAGGTTTCGATATGGCGGATCACTTCCGGCAGTGCATCAAGGCCCTCCTCGAACGTGTACTCGAAGCCGTGATGCACGGTGCCCAGCGCTTCGGCGGCGATTGCAGCGGCGGCCAGATCGGGAGAGCCCTTCAAGCCGATCGCGAACGAGTGCAGGCGCGGCCACCAGGCTTCGGTCTGCCCCCCATCCTCGATGCGACGGCGTGCATAGCGCGCGGCCACCGCCGCCACCAGCGACGAGTCCAGGCCACCAGACAGCAGCACGCCGTACGGCACATCGCTCATCAGCTGGCGTTCCACCGCATGCTCGAAGGCCTGGCGCAGTTCGGCCAGATCGGCCTGGCGACCCTGCACGTCAGCGTAGTCGCGCCACGGCTGCTGGTAGTAGCGCACCAGCTCACCGCTGGCACTGTCGAAATAGTGACCCGGCGGGAACTGGGCGACGTCGGCACAGGTATCGACCAGTGCCTTCATTTCCGAGGCGACGCGCAGGCGTCCCTGGGCATCGTGGCCCCAGTACAGCGGCACCACGCCGACCGGGTCGCGCGCCACCAGCACACGACCGGCACCACGGTCCCACAGCGCGAACGCGAAGATGCCATTGAGCTGCTCCAGCCACTGCGCCGGCGAAGCGCCCTGGCGGTACAGCGCATTGATCACTTCACAGTCCGAACCGGTCTGGAAGTCATAGGCGGTGGTCAGTGCGGCCTTCAGTTGCTGGTGGTTGTAGATCTCGCCGTTGACCGCCAGCGCCAGCTGGCCGTCGGCCGACAGCAGCGGTTGCGAGCCGCCGGCCGGGTCGACGATGGCCAGCCGCTCGTGGACCAGCAGCGCACCTTCGTCAAGATACACGCCGCTCCAGTCCGGGCCGCGGTGGCGCTGGCGCTGCGACAGTTCCAGCGCATGGCGGCGCAGGGCCGGAAGATCGTCACCGGCCTGCAGGCCGAAGATTCCGAAGATCGAACACATGGGGGAGCTCCTGTTGGGGGAATTTCACGGGTGGGAGGGTGTTCGACCGGCCATCCAGGCCCGGGTGGGGCTGCGCCCGGGCACAAAAAAACCCGCATCGACCGATGCGGGTTTTCTGGTGTCCGGGCGTGTGTTGCTGTCTATCTACCCAGGGCGCAGTCCCGCATCGGCCGCGCACGATTATTCGCGCGCAGATTATTGCGGTTGTTGTTATTGACGGCGGTGGCCAGGCGGATCGACATGGCATCGACCCTACCCCGGTTTCCGGCACGGCGCAACCGTTGCGTTGGCAACCAGGTGAAGGTGTGCCGACCAACGGTCGGCACCCAGCAGTCGGCACCCACAGGGGTAGCGCCGGGCCGTGCCCGGTGCCATGCCTCACACGAGCAGCCGCTCCACCAGCCGCTGGTACAGCCCCGGCAGTGCTTCCAGATCGTCCACACGCACGTTCTCGTCCACCTGGTGGATGCTGGCGTTGACCGGCCCCACTTCGATGCACTGCGCGCCCAACGGCGCGATGAAGCGCGCATCGGAGGTGCCGCCACCAGTGCTCTCCTCAGGGGCACGACCGATGTGCTCGGCCAGCACCGCGCGCGCGGTGGCGCGCAGCGTGCCTTCCGGGGTGTAGAACGGTTCGCCGCTGCGATGCCACTTCAGAGTGTACTGCAGGGCATGCCGATCCAGCAGCGCGGTGATCTCCGCTTCCAGTTTCGGCGCATCCCAGTGCGGGTTGTAGCGGATGTTGAAATCCACCTCGAGCTCGCCGGGAATCACATTGTTGGCGCCCGTACCGGCATGGATGTTGGAGACCTGCAGGCTGGTCGGCGGGAAACTCTCGTAGCCGTCATCCCAGCGCCGTGCGCTCAGCTCGGCCAGGGCGGGCGCCGCCTGGTGGATCGGGTTGCGTGCCTTCTCCGGGTACGCCACATGGCCCTGTACGCCCTGCACCCGCAGCTTGGCCGACAGGCTGCCACGACGGCCCACGCGCAGCAGGTCACCGAGCGTCGCCGTCGACGACGGCTCGCCGGTGATGCACCAGTCGATGCGTTGGCCGCGCTCGGCGAACAGCCGTGCGACGTGGCGCACGCCATCGATGGCATCGCCCTCCTCGTCGCTGGTCAGCAGCACCGCCAGCGTGCCGGGATGATCGGGATGCGCGGCCACGAACTGCTCGGCGGCCACCACGAACGCCGCCACGCTGCCCTTCATGTCGGCGGTGCCACGGCCGTACAGCACGCCGTCACGGATCTGCGGCGTGAACGGGTCGCTGGCCCAGGCCTCGCGCGGGCCCGCCGGCACCACGTCGGTGTGGCCCAGCAGCACCAGCACCGGCGCGCCCTGACCATGGGTCGCCCACAGGTTGTCGACCTCGCCCAGCCGCAGGTGATCGCACTGGAACCCGGCCTGCTTCAGGCGTGCCGCCAGCAGTGCCTGGCAGCCGGCATCGTCCGGCGTCACCGAGGGCCGTGCGATAAGTTCGCAGGTCAGGTCGAGGACCGCGCTCATGCGTCACCCACGCCGAAGCGGGCCTTGAAGCCATTGTCACTGAAACCCTGGCTGACCGTGCCGTCGGCGGTGACCACCAGCGGGCGCTTGATCAGCTGCGGGTACTCGCGCAGCAGCAGCTTCCATTCCGCCTCGGAATCTGCGGCCTTGCGGTTGTCCGGCAGCTGCCGCCAGGTGGTGGAGGACCTGTTGACCATCGCGGCCAGGCCACCCAGCTGCTCAGCCCACGCCAGCAGTGTTTCCGGGCTCGGCTTGTTGTCGCGGTAGTCGACGAAGGTGTACGGCACGCCGAAGCGGTCCAGCCACTTGCTCGCCTTCTTGCAGGTATCGCAGTTCTTCAAACCGTAGACAGTGGTACTCATGGCCATCTGTGATGCTGGAAAACAGAGGCCCAGAATCTCACAACAGGCGCTCGGACACGACCCGGAACGGTACCCTTGGCAGCCGGAAGGCCAGCCCCTCGTGCAGCGCCACGTCCATCGCCTGCAGGCGCGGGCACTGCAGTTCGCCTTCCAGCTGCAGCGGCTGCAGGCTGTCGACATCCACCTGCAGTGCGATGCGGGTGCTGGCCCAGCGCCGGTCACAGGTGCGCGCAATGGCCTCGTCCTGGCAGGTCAGGAAGCGCAGCAGGGCCTGATGGCCACCGAAGGCCCCCCGCCACGCCCCGTCCTCCCAGCCCGCAGCGGCCCGCCACTGCAGGTGCAGCGCAGGCGCACTCCCCTGCCCGCCTTCGATCAGGGTGTGCCCATCGCCATCGACGCGCACCACATGCTCGAAGCGCGTGGACAGGTGTGGCTGCATGGCATCGCTGAAAGCGCGCGCGCCGGCGACGAAGGCCAGCTGGTCCATCACGTTGCGATCGAACAGCACGACCGGGGTCCCGCCCGGATCATCGTCACGGCGCAGGTACCAGCGCCAGTTGCTCTGCCCTGGCGACGGCATCAGGCAGCGCAGCGGTCCCGCCAGCGCCGGCCCGAAGTGGCCATGGCGATAGCTGAGAACGGTGTAAGGCGTGCGTCCTGCATGGACCACGTAGTGATGGCCAGGTGGCGCTGGCGGGGCATGGCGCACATCGACCCACCAGCTCGCGTAGACCACGTCGCGCACGTCGCTGACCAGCACCGGCATCGGCCAGCGCCGCGACAGTGCCCGGCGCAACCGGGTCCAGCGCGGAGCGTGCAGCAGGCGCGGCAGCATCCGTCCGAACGCGTTGTCGGACGGATGCCGGTAGATCGCGGACTGCGCCAGGTCCTCCGGCGCACTCACCTTCAGTCGGCCAGGCCGCGCAGCAGGTCGTTGACGCTGGTCTTGCTGCGGGTCTTGGCATCAACCTGCTTGACGATCACCGCGCAGTACAGCGAGTGGGTGCCGTCCTTGCTCGGCAGCGAGCCGGACACCACCACGCTGTACGGCGGGATGTAGCCGTAGCTGATCTCGCCGGTGGCGCGGTTGTAGATGCGGGTGCTCTGGCTGAGGAACACGCCCATGCCGATCACACTGTGGTGGCCCACCACCACGCCCTCCACCACTTCCGAACGCGCACCGATGAAGCAGTGGTCCTCGATGATGGTCGGGCTGGCCTGCAGCGGCTCCAGTACGCCGCCGATGCCGGCGCCGCCGGACAGGTGGCAGTGCTGGCCGATCTGCGCGCAGGAACCGACGGTGGCCCAGGTATCGACCATGGTGCCTTCGCCGACGTAGGCGCCGATGTTGGTGAAGCTCGGCATCAGCACTACGTCCTTGCCGAAGTACGTGCCGCGGCGGGCGATCGCACCGGGCACAACGCGCACGCCGCCACGGCGGAACTTCGCTTCGTCATAGCCGGCGAAGCGCGATTCGACCTTGTCCCAGAACGGTGCCGGCCGTGCATCGACCACCGCCATGTCGTTGACGCGGAAATACAGCAGCACGGCCTTCTTCAGCCACTCGTTGACCTTCCAGCCGCCCTGGCCGTCCGGCTCGGCGACGCGGAATTCACCGCTCTCGAGACCGTCGATCACGCGGTTGACCAGCGGCCTGGTCGAGCCTTCCAGCTCATGCAGGGTCAACGTGGCGCGGCGCTCGAAGGCGCTTTCGATGCCGAACTTGAGTTCTTCCACGCCGGGTGCCGACGGCTTGCGCAGCGACTTGCGGGCGATGGTTTCGGCGCGGACGGCTTCGGCGCTCTTGGCCGGGGCTGGCTTCTTCACAGCACGCTTGACCGCAGCCGTTTTCTTCGCCGGGGCCTTCACCGCAGCGGCCTTCTTCGGCGCAGTGGCCTTCTTTGCGGCCGGTGCGGCTGCAGCAGGTTTCCGGGCCGCTGCGCTCTTGGGGGGCGCGGCGGTCTTCTTGGCGGGTTTGGTGGCCATCAGGCGGGGTCTCCGGCGTTTCGATCAGGGTCCAGGCAGGCCAGCATTGCGTCATGCAGCTGCTGCCGGGCAGGTTCAGTCAGGGGGAGGTCGTGTTCGTCACTGATCACGAAGGTGTCTTCGGCGCGCTCGCCGAACGTGGCAATGCGCGCATCATGCACGCGCAGGCCCTGGTTGCGCAGCACGAACGCCACGTCGGCCAGCAGGCCGGGACGGTCGGGAGCGACCAGGGCAAAACGGGTTGCGCCCGGTTCATCGCGGAACTCGATGCGCGGGGCGAAGCGGAAGTGCCGCAGTTGCCGCGGTACCACACGGCGCGACGGCCGCAGGCGCGACAGGTCACCACTGAGTGCCTCGCGCAGCGCCGCCTCCAGGTTGGCACTGCTGCCATCGGCAAACGTGTCGGCCGGGTTCACTTCGAAGGTATCGAAGATGGTATCGGCCGGACCGTCCAGCACGCGTGCGCGGTGAATGCCATAGCCCTTGCGGTCCAGGGTCATCACGATCGCGGCGAACAGGCCGTCGCGGTCGGGCGAGTGCACGAACACTTCCAGCGCCGGGTCATCCACACTGATCCGGCGCACCTTCACCAGCGCCTGGCCCTGCTTCACCGGTACCAGCGCGGCTGCCTGCCAGGCCAGCTGCTCGGGGCGCAGACGAATGAAGCCCTCATCCGGCATCACCGCGAACTGGCGATCGATGGTGGCGTCGTCGTAACCCTGCTCGCGCACCAGTGCGCGCACGCTGTCACGTGCCTCGGCCACGCGTTCGGCGGCCGGTACCGGATGCTCCAGCCCCTCGCGCAGCGCGCGCCGGGTGGCGAAGTACAGGTCGGCCAACAGGCGGTCCTTCCAGGCATTCCACAGCTTCGGGCTGGTGCCGGCGATGTCGGCACAGGTCAGCAGGTACAGGTAGTCCAGGCGGTCGCGGCTGCCGACCAGGGTGGCGAAGCGATGGATCACTACCGGATCGGCGATGTCCTGCTTCTGCGCGGTCACCGACATGCGCAGATGCTGTTCGACCAGCCATGCCACCAGCTCGGTATCGGTGCCACTGAGCGCATGCGCCTGGCAGAACGCACGCGCGTCCACCGCACCCAGCTCCGAGTGGTCGCCGCCGCGGCCCTTGGCGATGTCATGGAACAGGCCGGCCAGCAGCAGTAGTTCCGGCTTGCGCAGGCGGGGCCACACTTCGTGCGCGATCGAGAAGCGTTCGTCGGCACGGCTGCTGGCGAACTGGCCGATGTTGCGCAGGACCATCAGCGTGTGCTGGTCGACCGTATAGACATGGAACAGGTCGAACTGCATGCGCCCGCTGACCTGGGCAAACGCGGGGATCCACTGGCCAAGCACGCCCAGCCGCGCCATGCGCGAAAGCGTGTCGACCGGACGCTGGCCGCGCAGCAGGGACAGGAACTGCTCGCGTGCATCGGCATCGGCCTGGTCGTAGGCCGGCAACAACGGCAGCGCTTCGGCCAGCGCGCGCGCGGTCAGCGAATGCAGGCCTCGCACCTGTGGATTGTTGGCCCAGCTGGAAAACAGGGCGAACACCTGGCCGATGTCACCGCGCGGCCAGTCGGCCTCGTTGGCGGCCAGGTAGCCGCGGCGCAGGGAGAAGCCCACGGTCAGCGGTTCCGGCTGGGCCTCGCCATCGAACTGTTCCTCGAAGCGCTGCAGCAGGCGGTCGCTGATCCGGCGCACCACCAGCGCGGCGCGGTAGAAGCCCTGCATCATTTTCTCGACGCCGAGATTCTCGGCATCGTCCTCGAAGCCCAAGCGCGCGGCCAGGGTCTTCTGGTAATCGAAACGCAGGCGCTCTTCCGGGCGGCGCGCGACCAGGTGCAGGCCGAAGCGCAGCCGCGCCAGCACCGCACGCTCGCGCTTCAGCGCGGTCGCTTCGTCGGCACCCAGGTGGCCCAGGCCCACCAGTGCTTCCAGGTCGCGTACGCCGAAGGCGCGCAGCGCCATCCAGCCCAGCGTGTTGAGATCGCGCAGGCCGCCGGGACCATCCTTGAGATCCGGCTCCAGGTTGTCGGCAGTGTCGCCGAAGCGCTGGTGGCGGTTGCGCAGCTCTTCCAGCTTGGCCAGGAAGAAGGCACGCGCCGGCCACAGCTCACGGTCGTCGATGGCCTCGCGCAGCGCACGGCGCGCCGCATCATCGGCCAGGATCGGACGCGCCTCGATCAGCGCGGTCAGCACGGTCTGGTCAGCCGCCGCCTCGCGGCACTGCAATGCAGAACGCACCGCATGGCTGACCGCCAATCCGCAGTCCCACAGCAGCGCGAACAGGCGTGCCAATGCCGCTTCATGCGCCAGTTGTGCGGGCGGGTCGCCGAACACCAGCAGGTCGATGTCCGAACGCGGAAACAGTTCCCCCCGGCCATAGCCACCGACCGCGAACAGCGACAGGCCGCTGTCGGCCGGCAGGCAACGCTGCCAGGCCAGGCGGATCAGATGGTCGGCCGCGCGCGCCCGCAGCGCCAGCAGGCGCTCGATGTTGTCGCCCTGGTCGAAGCGGCGATACAGGCGCGCGTCGGCCTGCTGCAGCGCCTGGCGCGCGGCAGCAGCCCAGTCCGGGTCGTTGAGCGACGCGGCCGGCGTGTCCAGCAGCGAACTCGCCGGCAGCATCGTCAGGAGACCTGCGACTCGCCCGGCGACAGGGTCAGCACGTCGACGCCGGTCTCGGTGACCGCGACCATGTGCTCCCACTGTGCCGACAGCTTGCGGTCCTTGGTCACCACGGTCCAACCATCCGGCAGCACCTTGTTGTAGCGGGTACCCTCGTTGATCATCGGCTCGATGGTGAAGGTCATGCCCGGCTGCAGCACCAGGCCCTGGCCCGGGCGGCCGTAATGCACCACCTGCGGCTCGTCGTGGTAGACCTTGCCGATGCCGTGGCCGCAGTACTCGCGCACCACGCTGAAACGCTCGCCTTCGGCATAGCTCTGGATGGCATGGCCGATGTCGCCCAGGGTGGCGCCCGGGCGCACCGCGCGGATGCCGCGCCACATGGCTTCGTACGTGGTTTCCACCAGGCGGCGGGCCATCACCGACGGGGTGCCGACGAAGTACATGCGGCTGGTGTCGCCGTGCCAGCCGTCCTTGATGACGGTGACGTCGATGTTGATGATGTCGCCATCCTTGAGCACCTTCCCTTCGCTGGGGATGCCGTGGCAGATGACATTGTTGACCGAGGTACACACGGTCTTGGGGAAGCCGCGGTAGCCGACGTTGGCCGGAATGGCGCCCTGCACGTTCACGATGTGGTCGTGGCAGATGCGGTCCAGTTCCTCGGTGGTGACACCGGGCTTGACGTGGGGGGTGACGATGTCGAGCACTTCGCTGGCCAGGCGGCCGGCGATGCGCATCATCTCGATTTCCTGCGGGGTTTTCAGATTCACGCTCATGGCACCCATTATCGCCGATCCGGCCGCAATCTGAACGAACGCCACCCAACTGCCGATCCGGGTCATGCACGGTTCCGGCAAGGAAAGTGAAAGCGTGATGGTCTCCGCTCTTTCGCCTGCCTAATTATCACGGATTACAGACACTTACGCCTCCTAAGGTGGACTCACCGTCGTCAAAGCGGCACCGAACGTGCCGTCTTCGCCTTGTTCAACGGACCTTCGGGTCAGGGAGGTTGTTCATGCGATCCCCAGTTCGATCCCCGCTGGCATGGGCCGTGGCCGGGTTCCTGCTGTCCAGCCCGGCACTGGCCGCCGATACCACCGCCTTCAATGTCACCCTGGTGGTCACCAAGGCCTGCACCATCACGGCGGCGGCCGCGACCAACGTGGACTTCGGCACCGCGGCCTCGACCACCACCACGCCCACCCTGGGCCAGGGCACGGTGACCGCCCAGTGCTCGGCACTGACCCCGTACACGATCTCGCTGAATGCGGGCGCCAATGCCAGCACCGCCAATGACGTCACCACCCGGCGGATGAAGAACACCAATGCAGCGGTGACCGCCAACAACTATGTTGGCTACCAGCTCTACCAGGATGCCGCACATACCCTGGTCTGGGGCGCCACGACCGGCACCAACACCCAGGCCGGCATCGGCACCGGCCTGGCCGTGCCCTACATCGTCTACGGCCAGATCCTGAACCTGAGCACCAACAACCCGGCCGCCGGTAGCTACCTGGATACGGTTACCGCCACGATCACCTATTGATGGAGCACGCCCGCATGGCCGGATCCCGCCCGTGGCGCGCCACCGGCGTGGCGCTGCTCGCCCTGTACCTGCTTGCCATCGCGGCCGCCGGCGCCACCAGCCTGCAGGTGGCCCCGACCAGCCTGCAGCTGGAAGCCCGCCAGCGTGCCGGCGAATTGTGGCTGACCAACAGCGGCACCTCGCCGGTGAAGCTGCAGGTACGCGTGTTCCGCTGGGTGCAGCAGGACGGCCAGGAACAGCTGCTGCCCACCGATGCGTTGATGGCCACCCCGCCGATGCAGGAACTGGCCGCCGGACAGCAGCAGCTGGTGCGGGTCATGCGTGCGGACAAGGAACCGCCAGCGGCACAGCAACATTACCGCCTGATCGTTGACGAGGTGCCCGACCTGGCCACCCGCGCGGGTGGCATGCAGTTCGTCCTGCGCTATTCGATCCCGGTGTTCGTGCAGCCCTCGGCCGGCACGCTGGCGCCGCAGCTGCAGGCCCGGCTGGTAAAGCTGGCGGACGGCCGCAACGGCGTCGAAGTAGCCAATTCGGGCAACAGTTACGCTCAGATCGCCGATCTCGCGCTGGGCAGCGCCACGCGCCCACGCATCGTCCATCCTGGGCTGCTGGGCTACGTACTGCCCGGTCAGGTGATGCGCTGGCCGATCGAACGCACGGCGATCGACCGCGACAACGACCAGATCACGGCCAAGCTCAATGGCGAGTCGGAACAGACGCCACTGTCGCCCCCACCGGCTCGCTGAGGCCATGATGGGCGCGTTGCTGGCTGCCCTGGTTCCCGCGGCGACCGAGGCTGCCGATGTGTCCGGCGTGGCCACGGCGGCTGATGTATCCGGCGTGTCGGCCGATGCGATCCTGCCACCCCCCACCCCGCTGACCACCAGCCAGACGCTGTACCTGGATGTGTCGCTCAACAGCACGCCGCGCGGCCTGCTGCCGTTCACCGAGAACCGTGGCCGGCTGCAGGCCAGCCCCGAAGTGCTGCGCCAGCTCGGCTTCAACGCCAGCGGCGATGCACCGGTCTACCTGGACCAGATCAGCGGTGCGGTGGTGCGCTACGACGCCCACATGCAGACCTTGGCGCTGGACGTGCCGCTGGACCAGCTGACACTGCCCACCACCGTGCTCAGCCGCCCGCAGACGCGCGCCCCCACCGGCAGCGCCTCGCCCGGCGTGCTGCTCAACTACGACGTCTACGGCAGCCGGGTGGACACGCTCGGCAACCTCAGCCTGAGCTCGGAGCTGCGCGTATTCGGTATCGGCAATGGCACTTTCGAGAACACCGCCATCAGCCGCCGCTACCAGCAACTCGGCGACCGCCATTGGCGCGGCGAGAGCGTGCGCCTGGACACGCGCTGGAGCCTGGATTTCCCCGATAGCGCAACGACCCTGGAGATCGGCGATTTCTACAGCGGGTTCGTCGACTGGACCCGCCCCGTGCGCCTGGGTGGCCTGCAGATCGGCCGCAACTATGGCCTGCAGCCCTACCGCGTGCTGACGCCCACGCCGAGCTTCCTCGGCCAGGCCGTGGTGCCCTCCACGGTCGAGCTGTATGTCGATGGCCTGCGCCAGTACAGCGGGCAGGTGCCGGTCGGCCCCTTCCAGCTCGCAGCACAGCCCGGCATCAGCGGCACCGGCAACGCGCAGGTGGTGGTGACCGACGCATTCGGCCGCATGCAGACGCTGGACTTCAGTTTCTACGGCACCCAGCAGCTGCTGGCCAAGGGCCTGTCGGACTGGTCGGTCGGCGTCGGCCACCTGCGCCGGGATTTCGGCGAGCGCTCCTTCGCCTATGACGATCGCACGGTGGCCAGCGCCAGCTGGCGCGGCGGTGTCACCGACACGTTCACCGGCGAGGCGCATGCCGAAGGCGGCGGCGGCCTGGCCCAGGGCGGCATTGGCGGCTGGTGGTTGCTCGGCGCCGCCGGCGTGTTCAATGCCGCCTATGCGCACAGTGACTACCACGGCCTGCAGGGTGGGCAATGGGCGCTGGGCTACAGCTGGAACAACCGTCGCTTCAACGTCAATCTGCGCAGCGTGCGCAGCCACGGCGACTATCGCGACCTGGGCGCGCTGCAGGGCAACCTGCCACCAAGCATCAGCGAGCAGGCCACGGTCGGCCTGGACCTGCTGCGGCTGGGCACGCTCAGCGCCAGCTATCTGCGCCTGCGCTACCCCGACGGCGACGACAACCGCTATGCCAGCCTGTTCTGGTCGCGCACCTGGAGCCAACGCTGGTCGGCCTACCTGTCAGTGAACCAGAACCTCGACCGCAGCGATGACCGCAGCATCTACCTGTCGATGACTGCCAGCCTGGGCAACAATCGCCAGGCCAGCCTCTCCAGCCAGCGCAACGGCGACAGCCAGAGCTGGGTCGCGGACGTGACCCAGCCGGTGCCCGGCGATGGCAGCGCCGGCGGCGTCGGCTGGCGCGCGCAGCTGCGCCACGGCGAGGACGGCAACGGCGGCCTGGCCGAGGTCGGCATCCTCAACGATGTCGGCCGCTATTCATTCGGTGCCTCGCGCCAGGGCGGGCTCAACCATGCCTACGCCAGTGCCAGCGGCAGCCTGGTGTGGATGGGCGGGCACACCTTCGCCACGCGCGAGGTATCCGATGCATTCGCGGTGATCAGCACCAATGGCGTCGGCGGCGTCCCGGTGCGGCTGGAGAACCGCTTGATCGGTGTCACCGACGATCGCGGCCTGCTGCTGGTCAGTCCGTTGCTGTCCTGGCAGCGCAACCGGGTCTCGATCGACACCCTGGACCTGCCCGAAGACATGCGTGCCGACCGCATCGAGGACTGGGTCACGCCGCGCCAGCGCGCCGGCACCCGCGTGACCTTCCAGCTGCGTTCGCGGTCGTCACTGAGCCTGACCCTGCTGGCGATGGACGGCCAGCCTCTGGAGGTGGGCAGCGAGGTGCAGCTGCCTGACGGTCGCCAGGCCACGGTCGGCTACGACGGCCTGCTCTATCTGGAAGACGTCGCCGCCGGCAGCGTGCTGTACGTCACCACCAGCCATGGCCCGTGCCGGGTGAAGGTACCGGACCTGCCCAAGGTGGTGGCGTCCGGCGCGCGGCCGAAGCCGGCGCCGCAGCAGTGCATCCCGGAGGTGGCGCCATGAGGGTGCTGCTGCTCGTCCTGCTGCTGTGGGCCGGCCTGCTGGCAGCGGCGCCGGCCGGTGCCACAGCGGTCTGCACGGCGGTCGCCAATCCGACCCTGCCGTTCGGCAACATCAACAGCAATGCACCCGGCCCGAGCACGGCCAACCTCAACATCACGGTGACCTGCACCACCGCCGCGCTGAGCCTGCTGGCCACCACCGGCGTGCGCGTCTGCGTGGGCATCGGCGCAGGCAGTGGCGGCGGCAGCAGTTCCACGTTCCGCACGATGGCCACCTCCACCAGCGACACGATGAATTTCCAGCTGTACAACAACGCCAGCTTCGGCCAGGTCACTGGCCTGGTCCCGCGCGGCACGCCGCCAGCGCAGGAGCTGACCATGAGCTACAACGTACCGCTGCTGACCGGCGGCAGTGGTGCGCAGACTGTGCAGCTGTTCGGTCAGATTCCGGCCAACCAGGTCCTCGCCTCCGGCGCGTACAGCAGCACTTTCAGCGGTGCCAGCGTGGTGCTGACCTGGGCCTGGAACGAGGTGCTGGCCGGTAGCGCCACCGTCCCCGCCACCTGCAACGGCGGTGCCACCGGTACCAACAGCGCGAGTGCGGCCTTCAGTTTCACCGCTACCGCCAACGTGCTGCCGCAATGCGGCAGCTACGTCACCACCAACATGAATTTCGGCAACGTCACCGGCGGCATCCCGGCCAACATCGACCAGACCGCCACCCTGACCCTGACCTGCCTGAAGAACACCGCCTTCCAGGTCGGCCTGAACAACGGCCAGAACAATCCTGCCGCCACCACCACCCGGCGCATGGCCACCACCATCGGCAGCGGCACCTACTACCTCCCCTACGAGCTGTACCGGGATCCGGCACGAAGCCAGCGCTGGGGCAACACCCTGACGGTCGACACGGCCAGCAGCACCGGCACCGGAAGCGCACAGCAGCTGACCATCTACGGCCGGGTACCGCCGGTCACCGGCCAGCCCCCGGCCGGCACCTACAACGACCTGGTGACGGTGACGATCACCTACTGACGTGCGTGCCGACCAACGGTCGGCACCCACCGGACGAAGGCCGTGCCGAGCGCGGGCTCGGCGCTACAGTTGCGGCGCATCCGGCCGATACCGCGCAGCGAGTCTTTCAGCACGGTGGGTGGCAGGTGGTTCGCGCATTTCTGATCGGGGCGATGCTGGTCGCCAGCACGCCGGCCCGCGCCGAACCGCGCAGCAGCACGCTGCAGATCCGGCTGACCGTGGTCGAATCCTGCAGCGACGATGCCGGCGCTCCCCGTTGCGCGGCGCCACACCAGCGCAGTGACGCCCCCAAGGTGCCGCCCCAGGTCCGCGACCTCGCACCACCGACGACAGACGACAGCGCAATGCCCTCCGTGACCCTCATCTACTGATGCGCGCGCTGCTGATCCTGCTTGGACTGCTGCTGGCGCAGCCCTCGGCGGCGCTGGAGCTGTTGCCGACCACCCTGCAGCTACCCGCCGAAGGCGGCCGCGCCGAACTGTGGCTGCGTAATCCGGGGCCCGGCCGCTGGCAGGGCCAGGTGCAGGTGCTGGCCTGGGAGCAGCAACTGGACGCCGAACGACTGCAGCCCAGCGACCGGATCCGGGTCAGCCCTGCGCGGCTGGACCTGCCCCCTGGCAGCACCCAGCGCGTCTGGCTGCTGCCAGGCGGTCCGCCAGCATCCGTGGGTGAACAGGCCTATCGGATCGTACTGGCGCCGGCCTTGCCGGGATTGCCCCGCTACTCGCTGCCGTTGTTCCGCGGCCCAGCGGCGCCAGCGCTGCATGCCCGGCTGCAGGCCCGCGTCGAGGCACATGGGCCTCAGGCCATGCTGCGACTCAGCAATTCCAGTACGCTGCATGGCCGCCTGCACGATCTGCGATTCATAGCGGCCGACGGCCAATCGTCGCTGCTGGTGGCCGGGCTGGCCGGCTATATCCTCGCAGGCCATGAACGCCGCTGGCCCCTGCCTGCCCGCACCGATGGCTATGTGGGCGGCCACTTCCGGGCCCGCCTGCAGGACGGCCGCGAGGTCGATCTGGCCGCATCTGACCCTGCAATTGCAGCGGACGCCCCCAGCGGGCTATAATTGACCGGATTCCTGCCACCTGCGTGCGCGGGAGCCCGTCGACACCGGACGTCACCGGTGAATCCACACCTGCTGCCCCCATCCGTGCCGGGGTGCTCCGCGAGGAGTTCGGCCACGGAGGCAACAGGGAAGCCCAACCCCGGAACCGATCGCGCTTCCACGCGTCCCGCATACCTATCCCGCGGGCGGAATCGCTGGTTCCATATCAGGAGTATTGCAATGCCCCAGGTCACCATGCGTCAGATGCTGGAAGCCGGCGTCCACTTCGGCCACCAGACCCGCTACTGGAACCCGAAGATGGCTCCGTACATCTTCGGCGCCCGCGGCAAGATCCACATCATCAACCTGGAAAAGACCGTCCCGCTGTTCAACGATGCGATGAACTTCATCTCGTCGGTTGCCCAGAAGCGCGGCACCGTCCTGTTCCTGGGCACCAAGCGCAGCGCCCGCGAAACCATCAAGGAAGAAGCCGAGCGTTGCGGCATGCCGTTCATGAACCAGCGCTGGCTGGGCGGCACCCTGACCAACTTCCGTACCGTCAAGCAGTCGGTTGCCCGCCTGAAGGAACTGGAAGCCGGTGAAACCGACGGCACCTTCGAGAAGCTGGTCAAGCACGAAGTGCTGGGCCTGCGTCGCGAGCGCGACAAGCTGGAAGCCTCGCTGGGCGGCATCAAGGACATGAACCGCCTGCCGGACGCCATCTTCGTGATCGACATCGGCCACGAAGACATCGCGATCAAGGAAGCCAAGAAGCTGGGCATTCCGGTCATCGCCGTGGTCGACACCAACTACAACCCGGAACTGGTGGACTACGCCATCCCGGGCAACGACGACGCCATCCGCGCTGTGCAGCTGTACGCCCGCGCCGCTGCCGACGCCGTGCTGGAAGGCAAGGCCGCTGCGCCGCACGCCGCTTCGGTGCGCGAGGAAGAGTTCGCGGAAGCCGCTGCTGAAGGCGAAGAGAAGCCGGCCCGCCGCGCTCCGGCCAAGAAGGCTGCCAAGAAGGGCGACGACGCCCAGGCCTGATCCAGGCCCCGGGTGGACGCCCGGCGTCCACCCTCCCTGCCGCAGCCCCTGGCGCGTGACAGGACCGTGTCACACGGGCCGGCCACCATGCCGGCCCAACCCCTTTCTTTCGTGAGGTAATCCCGTGGAAATCACTGCTTCCCTGGTCAAGGAACTGCGCGAGCGCACCGGCGCCGGCATGATGGAATGCAAGAAGGCGCTTACCGAAGCCAACGGCGACATCAACGCCGCTGCTGAAGCCATGCGCAAGTCCGGCGCTGCCAAGGCCGACAAGAAGGCTGACCGCGTGGCCGCCGAAGGCCGTCTGGGCCTGGCCCAGGACGGCGGCAAGGCCGTGCTGGTCGAAGTCAACTCGGAAACCGACTTCGTTGCCAACGATGACAACTTCAAGTCCTTCGTCAACGCCGTCGCCGCCGCTGCCCTGGCATCGGGCGCCAATGACGTCGAAGCCGTGAAGGCCGCCACGCTGGCCGACGGCCGCACCGTTGAAGAAGCCCGCGCCACCGCCGTGCAGACCCTGGGCGAGAACATCCAGATCCGCCGCATGGTCAAGGTCGACACCACCGGCAACATCGGTGCCTACGTCCACACCAACGGCAAGGTCGGCGTGCTGGTCGACCTGATCGGCGGCGACGTCGAGCTGGCCCGTGGCCTGGCGATGCACGTGGCCGCGCTGAAGCCGCCGCACAACAAGGCTGCGGACGTTCCGGCCGAGTTCGTCGAAAAGGAAAAGGAAATCGAGCTGGCCAAGATGACCGAGAAGGACAAGGCCAAGCCGGCCGACATCCTGGAAAAGATCATCAGCGGCAAGATCAACAAGATCGTCAGCGACGTGACCCTGTACGGCCAGACCTACGTGCTGGGCGACACCACCGTCGAGCAGGTGGTCAAGGCCGCTGGCGCGGACGTGGCAGGCTTCAAGCTGCTGATCGTCGGCGAAGGCATCGAAAAGGTGGTGGAAGACTACGCCGCCGAAGTTGCCAAGGCGATGCAGGTCTGATTCCAGCCCTCCGGCTGTGAAGCGACCAGAAGGAGCCGCGGGAAACCGCGGCTCTTTTTTTATGCATGGGCCCAGGGATTAACCCATGGCCCATCGGTGGGTGCACACCGTTGGTGCGCACAACCGGCACCTTTGCGTTGCGCTCGAATCAAGCCGATACTCAGTCGCAGGGAATCCTCAGTCACTTAGCAGGAACGAAAATCGCGGACTGTGATGCATTCCTAGGTATTCTTGCCCCAATGGAATTGAACGACCCGACATGCCTCCCGAGCTGACAGCTGCCCTGGCGCTCTGCCGCAACCTGCCTTCGCCACCCGGTATTGCCCTGCGCATCATCGAACTGGCTCAGGACCCGGAAGCGGACATCGCCACCGCCGCCGACATCATCGCCATCGACATGGCGCTGAGCGCTCGCATGCTGCGCATCGCCAATTCGCCGCTGTATGCCAGCCGCCGCCGCATCGAGAACCTCGGCCAGGCGCTGACCATGCTGGGCCTGAACGCCACGATCAGCCTCGCCCTCGGCTTCACCGTCACCCAGGGCCTGACCGGCGGTGGCGCCGATCATGACCTGCGCCAGCGCGCGTGGAAGCGCAGCATCCTCAGTGCCCTGGCCGCCAGCCAGCTGGGCCAGGCGCGCGGCCTGCGCCGGCTGGAGGAGCTGATGCTGGCCGGACTGCTGCAGGACCTGGGCGTGCTGTGCCTGGCCCAGGCCGAGTCGGAGCGCTACCTGCCACTGCTGCGCGAGGCACGCGACAACATCGACCTGGTTTCCCGCGAGCGCGAGGCGCTGGGCTGCAGCCACGCCGACGTCGGCGCCTGGGTGGCCGAGCAATGGGGCCTGCCACGTTACCTGGTGGAGAGCATCAGCCACAGCGAGGACGAGGACGCCGCCGAATCGCCATTCCAGGCCTGCGTGCAACTGTCCGGCGCAGTGGCCGACATCTGGCTGGATAACGATGCCGATGCCGCGCGCGAGCGCGCCCTGCAGCAGGTGCACGACCGCCTGGAGCTGGACAGCGCGCGCTTCGACCAGGTGCTGGCCCGCATCAGCGAGGCCCTGCCCGACATCGCCAGCCTGTTCGATGCCGGCCTCAATTCGCCGGCGCGGGTGCGCGAGCTGATCGATCACGCGCAGGAACTGGCCACGCTGCGCAACCTGCGCGAACTGCAGGATGCCGACCAGGCACGCCGCCGTGCCGACGAATTCGAGGCGCGCGCCAAGCGCCTGGCCGACCAGGCCCATCGTGATGCATTGACAGGCGTGCTCAACCGCCGCCAGCTGGAAGCGGTGCTGGAGCAGGAATTCCTGCGTGCCGGCCGCCAGGGCTGGCCACTGTCGGTGGCCTTCATCGACCTGGACGACTTCAAGAAGATCAACGACGCCCACGGCCACCTGACCGGCGACGAGGTGCTGCGCGCCTTCGCCGGCAAGCTGCAGGGCCAGTTGCGCAACAGCGACACCGTGGCCCGCTTCGGCGGCGAGGAGTTCGTCGCGCTGCTGCCCAACACCAGCGAAAGCGTGGCTCTGGACGTGATCCGCCGGGTGCTGGCCAACATCGTCGCCACGCCGATGGCCGAGCTGGAGGGTGGTCCGCTGTTCGTCACCTTCTCCGCCGGCGTGGCCACCCAGGGCGGCTACGAGCGCTTCGCCGACGTCCAGGACCTGCTGCGCGCCGCCGACGACGTGCTGTACCGCTCCAAGAACCTGGGCCGCAACCGGGTGATCGCCCGCTCGCCGGGGGCGCTGGGCCATGACGAGCTGTCGGCCACGGCCAGCGCCGAACTGGGCTGAACGGGGCGCCCCGGCCGACCGGGCGAACCACCGGATTCTGCGCCGCAGTGCACAAAACACTTTGGCACAACGCCGCATGCGCGTAGAATCGCCCGCGATTTCCACGCACCCGAGGTCCCCATGTCCAAGCTCGCCTATCGCCGCATCCTTCTGAAACTGTCCGGGGAGGCGCTGATGGGAGACGAGGACTACGGCATCGACCCGAAGATCATCAATCGCCTCGCCCGTGAGGTCATCGAAGCCCAGCAGGCCGGTGCCGAGGTCGCGCTGGTGATCGGAGGTGGCAACATCTTCCGCGGCGCCGGTCTGGCCGCCGGCGGCATGGACCGCGTAACCGGCGACCAGATGGGCATGCTGGCCACCGTCATCAACGCCCTGGCCATGCAGGACGCCCTCGAGAAGCTGGGTGCCAAGGCCCGGGTGATGAGCGCGATCAAGATCAACGACGTGTGCGAGGACTACATCCGCCGCCGCGCCATCCGCCACCTGGAAAAGGGCCGCCTGGTGATCTTCGCTGCCGGCGTCGGCAGCCCGTTCTTCACCACCGACTCCGGCGCCGCGCTGCGCGCGATCGAGATCGGCGCCGACCTGCTGCTGAAGGCTACCAAGGTCGATGGCGTGTACGACAAGGACCCGAACAAGCACAGCGATGCGGTCCGCTTCGACAGCCTGAGCTACGACGAAGTGATCCGCCGCGGCCTGGAAGTGATGGACACGGCGGCCTTCGCTCTGGCCCGCGACAGCGACCTGCCGATGCGCGTGTTCGACATGGGCCAGCCGGGCGAACTGCTGAAGATCCTCAACGGCGCGAACATCGGCACCCTGGTCCAGGGCCGCGACCCGGCCTGAGCCTGAGCGCAAAGCGACAACCGGGCCGATTCAGGCCCGGCAGCGTCCCGTATTCGCCTATAATCGCCCGATTCCAGATACATCCAGGACCGGGCGATGCTCAACGACATCAAGAACAACGCGCAGACGCGCATGGCCAAGAGCATTGACGCTCTGAAGCACACCCTCACCTCCATCCGGACCGGCCGTGCCACCCCGGCCCTGCTGGACCGCGTGACGGTCAGCGCCTATGGCAACGCCAGCACCCCGCTGAACCAGGTCGCGTCGATCTCCAACGCCGACGCCCACTCGCTGCTGGTCACCCCGTTCGACAAAGGCATGATCAAGGAGATCGAAAAGGGTCTCTACAACGCCGAGTTCACTCCGAACACGCTGGGCACCGCGATCCGCATCAACATGCCGCCGCCGACCGAAGAGCGCCGCAAGGAGCTGGTCAAGCAGGTGCAGAAGGAAGGGGAAGGCGCCAAGATCGCGATCCGCAACATCCGTCAGGACGCGAACAAGGAAATCGCCAAGCTGGTCAAGGACAAGGCGATCAGCGAAGACGAGAAGAAGCGCGGCGAAGACGACATCCAGAAGCTGACCGACGCCAACATCAAGGACGTCGACAAGGTCGTTTCCGACAAGGAAAAAGAACTGCTGTCGGTCTGAAGTCGATGCCTTCAGTCCCGCCTCCGTTGCCTGCCTCCCTGCCCCGCCACATTGCCATCATCATGGATGGCAATGGGCGTTGGGCACAGCAGCGCCGTCGCCCCCGCGTGATCGGCCACCGTGCCGGCGCGCGCGCGGTCAACCGCACCATCGAGCGCTGCCTTGAACTGGGCGTTCCGGCGCTGACCCTGTTCGCCTTCTCCAGCGAGAACTGGGGCCGGCCGCAGGAGGAAGTGGACGCGCTGATGAAGCTGTTCCTCGGTGCACTCGACCGCGAAGTGGACGAGCTGCACCGGCGTGGCGTGCGCGTGCGCTTCATCGGCGAACGCGAGCGCTTCGGCGCCGGGCTGGTCAGCCGCATGCAGCTGGCCGAGCAGCGCACCGCCGACAACACCACCCTGACCCTGTCGATCGCCGCCAGCTACGGTGGCCGCCAGGACATCGCCCGCGCCGCGCGCGCCCTGGCCATCGAAGTGGCGGCCGGTCGCCTTCTGCCCGAGCAGATCGATGAATCGCTGCTGGGCAGCCAGGTGGCCCTGGCCGACCTGCCGCCGCCGGACCTGTTCATCCGCACCGGCGGCGACACCCGCATCAGCAACTTCCTGCTGTGGCAGCTCGCCTATACCGAACTGTGGTTCACCGAGGCCCTGTGGCCGGACTTCGACGCCGGGCAGCTGCAGCAGGCGCTCGACGCCTATGCCGGTCGCGAGCGTCGTTTCGGCCTGACCAGCGCCCAGATTGCCGCACTGGCCACCGAGACTTCCAGCCCATGACCAAGACCCGAGTCCTTGCCGCGCTGATCATGGCGCCGCTAGCCATTGCGGCGATCCTGCTGCTGCCTACGCAATGGCTGGCCGCCGCCGCCGCCGCCGTGCTGCTGATCGGCCTGTGGGAATGGCTGAAGCTGGCCGGTATCGAAGACACCCTGGCGCGCACTGTGCTGCTGGTGCTGAACCTGCTGCTGATGGTGCTGCTGGTCTGGGCCGATGGCAGCACCCTGGTCCTGTTCCAGATAACCACGCTGGCCGGCGTTGCCTGGTGGCTGGCCGCGCTGGTCTGGTTGCGCTTCTTCAACTTCGGTGCGCAGCCGTCGGCACCCTCGCGGATCCTGAAGATGCTGGCCGGTACCCTGGCCATCGTGCCGGCGTGGGCCGCGCTGGTGCTGATCCATGCCGGCGGCGATCCGCCGGGCCAGCAGGGCCACCTGTGGCTGCTGGCTGCGCTGGCGCTGGTGTGGGCGGCCGACTCGGGCGCCTATTTCGCTGGCCGCCATTTCGGCAAGCACAAGCTGGCGCCGCGGATCAGCCCCAACAAGACCTGGGAAGGCCTGTTCGGCGGCCTGCTGGCCGGTGTCGCCGTGGCCCTCGGCCTGGGCTGGCTGGCTGGCATCGATGCCGCACACCTGCCCGGCCTGTTGATCACCGCGGTGGTGGCGGTGTTCGCCTCGGTCCTGGGCGACCTGTTCGAGAGCCTGATCAAGCGCCATGCCGGCGCCAAGGACTCGGGCCACCTGATCCCGGGCCACGGTGGCGTGCTCGACCGGGTCGACGGCGTCCTCGCCGCCGTGCCGGTGTTCGCGCTGGGCAAGGAAATCTTCGGGTTCTGACCATGAATGCAGCTGCAGACCTGCGCCGGGTCGCCGTGTTCGGCGCTACCGGCTCGATCGGCGCCTCCACGCTGGACGTGATCGCCCGCCACCCGCACCGCTACCAGGCCACGGTGCTCGCTGCCGGCCGCCAGGTGCAGGCGCTGCTGGCACTGTGCCGCCAGCACAGACCCGCGCACGCGGTGATCGCCGACGCATCGCTGTTCGCCGAGCTGCGTGACGGCCTGCGCGAGGCCGGACTGGCCACCGAGGCCCATGCCGGGCAGGCCGCGCTGGACCAGCTGGCCGCCAGCGATGCCTGCGATACCGTGGTCGCGGCCATCGTCGGCGCGGCCGGCCTGTCCTCGACCCTGGCTGCCGCCGCCGCCGGCAAGCGCATCCTGCTGGCCAACAAGGAATCGCTGGTGCTGGCCGGCGAACTGCTGACCCGTACGGCCGAACGTGCCGGTGCCGAAATCATCCCGATCGACAGCGAGCACAGCGCGATCTTCCAGTGCCTGCGCTCGCGCGATGCCAGTGTCGACGGCGCCGGCGTGCGCCGGATCCTGCTGACCGCCTCCGGCGGCCCGTTCCGTGGCCGCAGCCGCGCCGAACTGGCCCAGGTCACCCCCGCCCAGGCCGTTGCCCACCCCAAGTGGTCGATGGGACCGAAGATCTCGGTCGATTCGGCGACGTTGATGAACAAGGGCCTGGAAGTCATCGAGGCCCACCACCTGTTCGGCGTGCCCGGCGAGCGTATCGAGGTGCTGGTGCACCCGCAGAGCCTGGTCCATTCGCTGGTCGAGTTCGTCGATGGCTCGACCTTGGCCCAGATGGGCCTGCCGGACATGCGCACCACCCTCGCCGTTGGCCTGGGCTGGCCGCAGCGCATCGAATCGGGCGTGGCCGGGCTGGACCTGCTGGCCCAGGGCCGCCTGGATTTCGAGGCCCCGGATACCGACGCCTTCCCCTGCCTGGCGCTGGCCTGGCAGGCGATGCAGGCCGGCGGCACCGCGCCGGCGGTGCTGAACGCCGCCAATGAAGAGGCGGTTTCAGCGTTTCTTCAGGGCCGGATCGGTTTCCTGACGATCCCGGAGCTGGTTGCTAACGCTCTTTCAACACTGCCGACCCAGCCAGCCGATACACTGGAGGTCCTGTTGTCCGCCGACCAGCGGGCACGCCAGCTCACCCTGAACGCCATCGACGCCGCCTGAACGACCGCCTCGCCCAGCATGACGCCGCCGCCCTTGCCCACCACTGTGAGCCTGCATGACTGACTTCATCGGATCGGTCTGGTGGATGATCGTCAGCCTCGGGCTGCTGGTCACCTTTCACGAGTTCGGGCATTACTGGGTCGGGCGCCTGTGCGGGGTCAAGATCCTGCGTTTCTCGGTCGGCTTCGGCCGGCCGCTGTGGTCGCGCCGCGACCGGCACGGCACCGAGTTCGCCATCGCCGCCATCCCGCTGGGCGGTTACGTGAAGTTCCTCGACGAACGCGAGGTCGAAGTCCACCCGCACGAGCGCGGCCAGGCCTTCAACCACAAGACCGTCTGGCAGCGTATCGCGATCGTTGCCGCCGGCCCGATCGCCAATCTGCTGCTGTGCATCCTGCTGCTGTGGGCGATGTTCGTGATCGGCAAGCAGGATTACTCGCCCACCATCGGCCGTGTCAGCGGCATCGCCGCCAGTGCCGGCCTGGCCAGCGGCGACCGCGTGCTGCGCGTGGACGACCGCCAGGTGGTCACCCTCGGCGAGGCCAGCATGGCGCTGACCGCAGCCGCGATGGACCGCCGCGACGTGAAGCTGGAAGTGCTGGATACGGCCGATCAGGTACGCACGCGCACCCTGCCGCTGTCGCAGCTGCCGGCGGGTTTCGATGAGCGGCGGGTGCCGATCCTGGCTGGCCTGCACTGGCAGTCGTGGCTGCAGCCGGCGCAAGTGGAGTCGCTGACTGCGGACTCCGTGGTGGCAGGGCAACTGCAGCCAGGCGACCTGATCGTGGCCATCGACGGCCAGCGCATCGACAGCGTCGACCAGGTGATCGGCGAGATCCAGGCCCTGGGCCGTGCCGGCGGGCCGGGAATGATCGAGGTCCTGCGTGGCGGCGAGCGCCTGGCGCTGGAAGTCACCCCGCGCCAGGGCAAGGACGGCAAGGGCAATCCGGTCTGGCAGATCGGCGTCGGCTTCCCCACCAGCTACAGCCCCGCCTATGACACCCTGCTGCGCTATGGCCCGCTGGATGCGGTGACCGTGGCGGTGCGCGAGACCGGCCGCCTGGCCGCCGACTCGCTGGGCATGATGGGTCGCATCGTGACCGGCAAGGCCTCGCTGCAGAACGTTTCCGGGCCGGTCACCATCGCCCGCGTGGCCAATGTCTCGGCCAAGCGCGGCCTCGACTGGTTCCTGCAGTTCCTTGCCCTGCTGTCGCTCAGCCTGTGCATCATCAACCTGCTGCCGATCCCGATCTTGGACGGCGGCCACCTGCTGTATTACCTTATCGAGTTGGTCAAGGGCAGCCCGCTGAGCGAGCGTGCCATCGCCGCCGGCCAATACATCGGCCTGGCGTTGCTGGCCGGGCTGATGGGGTTGGCGTTCTACAACGACATCCTCGGCCTGGTCCCGCGATGAACTTTTCCACGTTGTTGCCGTCTACAGCGTCGGCATCCCGCACCAATGAAATCGACCTTCCTACCGGACGTGACATGACGCGACTCCCCAATCGCCGCCTGCTGGCCCTCGCCCTCGCCGCCGTCACCGGCGCTCCCGCCCTGGCCCAGGCAGCCGAGCCCTTCACTGTCAGCGACATCCGCGTCGATGGCCTGCAGCGCATCAGCTCGGGCACGGTGTTCACCTACCTGCCGGTGGAACGCGGCGAGACGATCACCGACAACAAGGTCGGCGAGACGATCCGCGCCCTGTACAAGACCGGCTTCTTCGAAGACGTGCAGCTGGACCGCCAGGGCACGATCCTGGTGGTGACCGTCAAGGAACGCCCGGCGATCAACAAGCTGACCGTGACCGGCAACAAGGACATCAAGTCCGACCAGCTGCTCAAGGGCCTGTCCGACATCGGCCTGACCGAGGGCGGCACCTTCGATCGCCTGAGCCTGGACCGCGTGACCCAGGAACTGCGCCGCCAGTACAACGACCGTGGCAAGTACAACGTCGACATCACCCCGACGGTGAGCCCGCTGGACCGCAACCGCGTGGACATCGCCATCGCCATCAAGGAAGGCAAGGCCGCCAAGATCCGCCACGTCAACCTGGTGGGCACCGAAAAGTTCGAGAGCAAGGACATCCTGGAGACCTGGGAGTCCAAGGAGCACAACTGGGCGTCGTGGTACCGTCGTGACGACCAGTACTCCAAGGAAAAGCTGTCCGGCGACCTGGAAAAGCTCAACTCCTGGTACCTGGATCGCGGCTACGTCGATTTCAGCATCGATTCCACCCAGGTCTCGATCAGCCCCGACAAGCGCGACATGTTCCTGACCGCGGGCGTGACCGAGGGTGCGCAGTACAAGATCTCCGAGATCAAGGTCAGCGGCGACACCATCCTCCCGCAGGAGGACGTCGAGCGCATGGTGATCCAGAAGTCCGGCGACACGTTCTCGCGTGCCCTGCTGGAGTTCAGCTCGGACACCATCACCAATTCGCTGTCCAACATCGGCTACGCGTTCGCCAAGGTGAACCCGATCCCGACCACCAACCGCGCCGAGCAGACCGTGGCCATCAACATGCAGGTCGTGCCCGGCCCGCGCGTGTCGGTGCGCCGCATCCTGTTCCGCGGCAACACCCGCACGTCCGATGAAGTGATGCGTCGCGAAATGCGCCAGTTCGAGAACAGCTGGTACTCGCAGGCCGCGATCGACCGCTCCAAGATCCGCCTGCAGCGCCTGGGCTACTTCGAATCGGTGGAAGTGGAGACCCCGGCCGTCAGCGGCAGCAACGACCAGGTCGACGTCGTCTACAACGTCAAGGAAACCACCTCGGGCAGCTTCGTGTTCGGCCTGGGCTACTCGCAGTCCTACGGCATGACCACGTCGGTGCAGCTGTCGCAGAACAACTTCCTCGGCGGCGGCAACCGCGTGTCGGTCGAAGCCTCGCGCAGCAGCTACCTGCAGCGCTACGGTTTCAGCTACACCAACCCGTACTTCACCGATGACGGCGTGTCGCTGGGCTACAACCTGTCCTGGCGCGAACTGGATTACTCCGACTTCAACACCGCGCAGTACAACAGCACCAACGGTGCCGCGCAGGTGGTGTTCGGCGTGCCGCTGACCGAGACCGACACCGTCTCGCTGATGTTCGGCATAGACAGCAACCAGATCACCACGTACCGGGGTTCGACCCCATCGTCGATCATCGACTACATCAATGCAGTCGGTCGCCGGACCTTCCATGCCTGGCGCACCGAGCTGGGCTGGGCGCGCGACTCGCGCAACGACTACTTCATGCCGACCCGCGGTACCTACCAGCGCATCGGCCTGGAAACCACGCTGCCGGGTTCGACCATCGAGTACTACAAGCTGAACTACCAGATCAGCAAGTACTGGCCGATCATGCCGTCGCTGGTGATCAACACCCGCGCCGAAATCGGCTACGGCGATTCCTACGGCAAGGATTACAGCCGCACGCTGACTGAATCCGATGGCACCGTCCGCACCGTCACCGCCAGCGGCCTGCCGTTCTTCGAGAACTTCTACGCCGGTGGCACCAACTCGGTACGCGGCTTCGAGGACAACACCTTGGGACCGCGCGAAAGAACCGACGGCTATCCGGAAGGCCAGCCGCTGGGTGGTTCGCTGAAGACCGTCGGTTCGGTGGAAGCCTACTTCCCGCGCCTGTTCGACAGCCCGTCGGCGCGCGTATCGGCCTTCGTCGACTTCGGCAACGTGTATACCGGCGTGGACAACTTCAAGGCCAACGAGCTGCGTGTATCCACCGGTGTGGCCCTGCTGTGGCGCGCCCCGGTCGGCCCGATCTCGATCAGCTACGCCTTCCCGCTGAAGAAGGAAGACGATGACAAGATCGAACGCCTGCAATTCACGTTCGGTGGGCAGTTCTGACGAACCGCGAGGCGGTTCGCCAGAACTGCCCCCGCATTCCACCTATCCCCCGCGCCGCTGGCGCGCCCCCCTTAACAAAGGGGGGCTCTCCACCAGACGGGGTGCGAAGCGCCGGGCATTGCCCGGCGTTTCCGTTTTACTTGCTCGCCGCCGTTACTTCCCGCGCTCGCGTGAAATCATCTGGTGATGGCGCAGGGGGCTGACCAGGACCGTTGGCGCCATGGATGGCGCCATCGAGCCCCCAGGGATGGGTTTACGGCGTGTCCTGGGCAGCCCCCTGCGCCATCCCCCCGGGACATCAGGCAGGCGCCGCTTTTGACCCTGCATGACCGAAATGGCGCCACACGTTAAACTCCCGCCGTGAATACTCCCACCTACACCGCCCAGCAACTCGCCGAGCAGTTCGGCCTGCAGGTCCATGGCGATCCCGCTACCGCCATCCATGGCGTGGCTACCCTCGCCCATGCCGGTCCTGGCCAGCTGACCTTCCTTGCCAACCCCCGCTATCGCGTCCAGCTGGCCGACAGCCGGGCCTCGCTGGTGGTCCTGCGTGCCGATGACGCCGAGGCTGCCCCCGGCGCCGCGCTCGTCGCCAAGGACCCTTACACCGCGTTCGCCAAGATCGCCGCGCTGTTCGACATCGCGCCGACCCGCCCGCCGGGCATCCATCCCAGCGCCGTCATCGACCCCAGCGCCCAGGTGGCCGCCAGCGCCCACATCGGCCCGTTCGTCTCGGTCGGTGCGCGCAGCGTGGTCGGCGAGAACTGCATCATCGGCACCGGCAGCGTGATCGGCGAGGACTGCAGCCTGGATACCGGCTGTGAGCTGATCGCCCGCGTGACCCTGGTCACCCGGGTCACGCTGGGCAAGCGCGTGCGCGTGCATCCCGGTGCCGTACTCGGCGCCGATGGCTTCGGCCTGGCGATGGACGCTGGCAAGTGGATCAAGGTGCCGCAGCTCGGCGGTGTCCGCATCGGCGATGATTGCGAGATCGGCGCCAATACCTGTGTTGATCGTGGCGCGCTGGAAGACACCGTCCTTGCCGAGGACGTTCGCCTGGACAACCTGGTGCAGATTGCCCACAACGTGCAGATCGGCGCCCACTCGGCCATTGCCGGCTGCACCGGCATCGCCGGCAGCGCCAAGATCGGCCGTTACTGCCTGCTCGGCGGCCACGTTGGCGTGGTCGGCCACCTCGAGATCTGCGACAAGGTCGTGATCACCGGCAAGTCGGTGGTCCGCAACTCCATCCATGAGCCGGGCGAGTATTCGTCCGGCACCCCATTGACCGACAACCGCACGTGGCGCAAGAACGCCGCGCGCTTCAAGCAGCTGGACGCATTGGCTCGCCGCGTTCTGGCTGCTGGCAAGGAGAAAGAATGAACGATTCGCTGCAGCTTCCGATCGACGTCTGCCAGATCCAGGAACTGCTTCCGCACCGCTACCCGTTCCTGCTGGTGGACCGGGTGCTTGAACTCGACGTCGAGGCCAAGCGGATCCTGGCGCAGAAGAACGTGAGCATCAACGAGCCGTTCTTCCAGGGCCACTTCCCGGGCCGCCCGATCATGCCCGGGGTGCTGATCATCGAAGCGCTGGCGCAGGCTGGCGGCGTCATGACCCAGCTCACGCTCGGCCGCGATGCGCAGTCCAAGCTGTTCTACATGGTCAAGGTGGAAAACGCCCGCTTCAACAAGCAGGTCGTGCCCGGTGACGTGCTGATGCTGGACGTGCAGATGAAGCGCCTGATCCGCAACATGGGCTGGTACTACGGCGAAGCCAAGGTCAACGGCGAAGTCGTCGCGTCGGCCGAGGTCATGTGTGCCGGCGCCAAGGGCTGATCCACTGGAGGCAGCAATGACTGACAACGCACCGCGGATCCACCCCACCGCCGTCATCGACCCGGCCGCACGCCTGGCTGACGATGTCCAGGTGGGCGCCTTCACCCTGATCGGCCCCGACGTTGAAATCGGTGCCGGCACGGTGGTGGGCCCCCATTGCAGCATCCACGGCCCGACCCGGATCGGCCGCGACAACCGCTTCGTCGGCCATGCCGCGATCGGTGGCGAGCCGCAGGACAAGAAGTTCGGCGGCGAGCGCACCGAACTGGTGATCGGCGATCGCAACGTGTTCCGCGAGTTCGTCACGCTCAACCGTGGCACCGGCGGCGGCGGCGGCATCACCACCATCGGCAACGACAACTGGATGCTGGCCTACACGCACGTGGCACACGACTGCCATGTCGGCAACTTCTGCGTGTTCTCCAACAACACCACCCTGGCCGGCCATGTGACCGTGGGCGACTACGTGATCATCAGCGGCTTCGCCGGTGCCCACCAGTTCTGCCGCATCGGCGCGCATGCCTTCCTCGGCATGGGCGCGCTGACCAATGGTGACGTACCGCCGTTCACCATGGTCGGCACCGATTCGCTGGGACGCCCGCGCGGCATCAACAGCGAAGGCCTGAAGCGGCGCGGCTTTGACGCTGACCGCATTTCGGCCATCAAGCGTGCGTACCGCACGCTGTATGTCGCGGGCCTGCCGCTGGCAGAGGCCAAGGTGCAGCTGACCGAACAGGCGCGTGACAGCGACGACGTGAAGGCGATGCTGGACTTCATCGAGCACGCCGAGAGGCCCCTGCTGCGATGAGCAGCTCGACCGGCCAGGCGCCGGCCGGCACCGCGGTGATCCCGCTGGCCTCGATGGCCGGCAGCGTTCCCGCTCAGCGGGTGCTCAGCGAGCGCCCGTTGCGGATCGCGCTGGTTGCCGGCGAAGCCTCCGGCGACCTGCTCGGTGCGGGCCTGGTGCGTGAACTGAAGGCACGCTTCCCGAATGCCGAGTTCGCCGGTATCGGCGGCGATGCCATGCGCAGCGCCGGCTGCCAGACCTGGCACGATGCCAGCGAGCTGGCGGTGATGGGCCTGACCGAAGTGCTGCGCCACCTGCCGCGCCTGCTCAAGCTGCGCTCGGCGTTCCGCCAGCGTGCGCTGGACTGGCAGCCGGACGTGTTCATCGGCATCGACGCCCCCGACTTCAACCTGGGCATCGAGCGCTGGCTGAGGCAGCGTGGCGTGCGCACCGTGCATTACGTCAGCCCGTCGGTCTGGGCCTGGCGCGAAAAGCGCGCCGAGAAAATCGGCAGCAGCGCCGACCTGGTGCTGTGCCTGTTCCCGATGGAGCCGCCGATCTATGCCCGGCACGGCATCGACGCGCGCTTCGTCGGCCACCCGATGGCCGATGACATTCCGCTGCAAGGCAACCGCGAGGAAGCACGCGCCGCGCTCGGCCTGCCGGCCGCGGCCAAGGTGCTGGCGGTGTTGCCGGGCAGCCGCCTCGGCGAGATCTCGCGCCTGGGCGAACCGTTCTTCGAAGCCGCCTGGCAGGTTTCCGAACGCATTCCGGGCCTGCATGTGGTGGTGCCTGCCGCCAACCCGGCCTGCAGGCAGCTGATCGAAGAACAGCTGTCGCGCTCGGCGCTGCCGGTGGCCTACTCGCACGTGCTTGACGGCCAGGCGCGCAACGCGATGATCGCCGCCGACGTGGTGGTGCTGGCCTCCGGCACCGCGACCCTGGAAGCCATGCTGGTGAAGCGGCCGATGGTGGTCGGTTACCGCGTCAACGAACTGACCTATCGACTGGTCAAGGCGCTTGGCCTGATCAAGGTCGACCGCTTCGCCCTGCCCAACATCCTGGCCGGCCAGGACCTGGCACCGGAGCTGATGCAGCACGACTGCACGCCGGACAGGCTGGCCGCGGCCATCCAGCAGTGGTTCGACCACCCGCAGCGGGTGAGCGACCTGCAGGACACTTACGTGCGCCTGCACCAGCGACTGCGACGCAACGCCTCGGCGCGTGCCGCCGATGCCGTCGGCGAGCTGCTGATGCGCGACCAGGCGCAGGCATGAGCCGCCGCCACGCCGCAGCAGCCAGCCTGGCCCTGTTCGACGGTACGGCAGTGATCGAGCCGGAGCGCCTGGTCGCCGGTGTCGACGAGGCCGGGCGTGGCCCGCTGGCTGGGCCGGTGGCGGTGGCGGCGGTGGTATTCGATCCGTCACGGCCACGGATCAACGGCCTGGATGATTCCAAGCAGTTGACCGCTGCCCGCCGCGAGCAGCTGCATGACCGCATCATCGAGCGCGCCCTGGCCTGGCATGTGGTGCTGGTGGACGTGGACACCATCGACCGCCTGAACATCTACCAGGCCACCCTGCAGGGCATGCGTGACGTCGTTGCAGCGGTCGCCCACGTGGCCGGCTTCGCCCGCATCGATGGCAACGTGGTGCCCAAGGGCCTGGTACTGCCGGCGCAGGCGCTGGTCGGCGGCGATGGCATCGACCGCGCGATCATGGCCGCCTCGATCCTGGCCAAGGTCTCGCGCGATCGCTACATGCAGGACGTGCACGCCCGCCACCCCCAGTATGGGTTCGAGCAGCACAAGGGCTATGGCACTCCGGCCCACCTGGCCGCCCTGCGCGAGCACGGCCCCTGCGTGGAGCACCGGCGCAGCTTCGCCCCGGTGCGCGAGTGCCTGGAAGCGCCGGCTGTCGCGGCCATCGCCTGAGCCTGCTGGCGTTGTAGCGCCGAGCTCATGCTCGGCAGCTGTGGACAGCCGAGCATGGGCTCGGCGCTACAGAAGGCGGCCTCCCGCACGCCTGAATCCGGCGCCACGCCGTGCCCCTGTCAAGCCTTGTGGCAACCCCCTGCCCTCGCTACCCTGACCGGGCATTCCAGCGCTTCCCGACCCCGGCGACGAACTTCCGTCAGCACCCGGGGCCCGCGCGCTCCAACCTGGTCCGGCATGTCCAACTCCCGCTTCGTACATCTCCACGTCCACACCGAGTTCTCGCTGGCGGACTCGACCATCCGCGTGCCGGCCAAGCCGGACCAGGCGGACCCGAAGAAGGCCAAGCAGGCCAACCTGCTGTCGCGCTCGGTGGAGCTCGGCCTGCCCGCGCTGGCGGTGACCGATCTCAACAACCTGTTCGCCCTGGTCAAGTTCTACAAGGCCGCCGAAGGCGTGGGCATCAAGCCGATTGCCGGTGCCGACGTGCTGATCGCCGAGGAAGGCCAGGACCCGTGGCGGATGACCCTGCTGTGCCGCGACCGCGAGGGCTACCTGAGCCTGTCGCGGTTGCTGACCCGCGCCTGGATGGAAGGCCATCGCCCGGAAGGCGGTGTGGCCATCCACCCGGACTGGCTGAAGGCCGGCAACGCCAACCTGTTCGCGCTGGCCGGACGGCAGAGCCTGGCCGGGCGCCTGGCACTGGACGGCAAGCATGAACTGGCCGAGCAGCAGCTGGCCGACTGGCAGCGCGTGTTCGGCGATGGCCTGCACCTGGAGCTGACCCGTACCGGCCGCGAGGGCGAGGAAACCTTCAACCAGTTCGCGCTGATGGCCGCTGGCCAGCGCGGCCTGCCGGTGGTCGCCAGCAATGACGTGCGCTTCCTGTCGCCGTCGGATTTCAGCGCGCACGAAGCGCGCGTGTGCATTTCCACCGGCCGCGTGCTGGACGATCCCAAGCGACCGCGCGAGTACAGCGACCAGCAATACCTGAAGTCGGCCGAGGAGATGTGCGCGCTGTTCGCCGACATCCCCGATGCGATCGACAACACGCTGGCGCTGGCCGAGCGCTGCAACATCGAGATGCGGCTGGGCACCTACTTCCTGCCCAACTACCCGGTGCCCGACGACGAGACCCTGGACACCTGGATCCAGAAGATGTCGCGCGATGGCCTGGAAGAGCGCCTGGAGAAGAATCCGCTGGCGCCGGGCAAGACCCGTGAGGAGTACTTCGAGCGCCTGGAGTTCGAGCTCAACACCATCATCAAGATGGGCTTCCCCGGCTACTTCCTGATCGTGGCCGACTTTATCCAGTGGGGCAAGAACCAGGGCATCCCGATCGGTCCCGGCCGTGGTTCGGGTGCCGGCTCGCTGGTGGCGTGGGCGCTGAAGATCACCGACCTGGACCCGCTGCCGTACAACCTGCTGTTCGAGCGATTCCTGAACCCGGAACGCGTGTCGATGCCCGACTTCGACATCGACTTCTGCATGGACCGCCGCGACGAGGTGATCGACTACGTCGCGCGCAAGTACGGGCGCGAGCGCGTCAGCCAGATCATCACCTACGGCACCATGGCCGCAAAGGCGGTGGTGCGCGACTCCGGCCGCGTGCTCGGCTTCCCGTATGGCCTGGTCGACGGTGTTTCCAAGCTGATTCCCAACATCCTGGGCATCCACCTGAAGGATGCGCTGGGCAAGGGCAAGGAAGGCCCCAGTTCGGAAATGGCGTCGCCGGAACTGATCCAGCGCTATGAGACCGAGGACGATGTCCGCGATCTGATCGACCTGGCGCTGCAGCTGGAAGACCTGACCCGCAACGCCGGCAAGCATGCCGGCGGCGTGGTGATCGGGCCCGAGCCGCTGAGCGAGTTCTGCCCGCTGTACGCCGAACACGACGAGAACGGCCTGGGCAAGAACCCGGTCACCCAGTTCGACAAGAACGACGTGGAAGAAGTGGGCCTGGTGAAGTTCGACTTCCTCGGCCTGCGCACGCTGACCATCATCGACTGGGCGGTGAAGGCGATCAACAAGCGCCACGAACGCGCGGGCATTCCGCCGGTCGACATTGCCGCGATCCCGCTCGACGATGCGCCCACCTACAAGGACATCTTCGCCAACGGCAACACCGGCGCGGTGTTCCAGTTCGAATCCTCGGGCATGCGCCGCCTGCTGAAGGACGCGCGCCCCGACCGCTTCGAAGACCTGATCGCGCTGGTGTCGCTGTATCGCCCCGGCCCGATGGACCTGATTCCCTCCTTCAACGCGCGCAAGCACGGCCAGGAAGAGATCATCTATCCCGATCCGCGCACCGAAGCGATCCTGAAGGACACCTACGGCATCATGGTGTACCAGGAGCAGGTGATGCAGATGGCGCAGATCGTCGGCGGCTACTCGCTGGGCGGCGCTGACCTGCTGCGACGCGCGATGGGCAAGAAGGTGCCGGCGGAAATGGCCAAGCACCGCGAGATCTTCCGCGAAGGCGCAGCCAAGGGCGGCGTCGACGGCCCCAAGGCCGACGAAATCTTCGACCTGATGGAGAAGTTCGCCGGCTATGGCTTCAACAAGTCGCACGCCGCTGCATACGCACTGGTCAGCTACCAGACCGCCTGGCTGAAGCGCCATTACCCGGCCGAGTTCATGGCGGCCACGCTGTCTTCGGACCTGGACAACACCGACAAGGTGGTTGGCTTCCTCGACGAGGTGCGCAACCTCGGCCTGACCGTGCTGCCGCCGAAGGTGAACCAGTCGGCCTTCATGTTCGAAGCGGTCACGCCGGACACGATCCAGTACGGTCTGGGCGCGATCAAGGGCGTCGGCCAGGGCGCCTGCGAAGCGGTGGTCGAGGAACGACTGAAGGGCGGACCGTTCAAGGATCTGCTGGACTTCTGCACCCGCGTCGGCTCGGCCAAGCTCAACCGGCGCACGCTGGAAGCGATGATCAACTGTGGCGCGCTCGATGAACTCGGCCGCAACCGTGCCTCGCTGATGCTGCAGCTGCCGGAAGTGATCAAGGCCACCGACCAGATGGCACGCGAGCGTGCGTCCGGGCAGAATTCGCTGTTTGGCGGGCCCGATCCGAGCACCGTTTCGATCCAGCTGGACCTGCCGGAAGCCGAAGAATGGCCGCTGCTGCAGCGCCTCAACGGCGAGCGCGACACGCTGGGCTTCTACCTCAGCGGCCACCCGTTCGATCCCTGGCGCGACGATGTGCGCGATCTGGTAGGCAACGACCTGGGTTCGGTGGAGAAAATCTGGAGCGCCAACAGCGGCGGCGGCGGTGGCGGCGAGAAGCGCTGGCGCCCGGAAGTGCAGACCGTGCTGGCCGGCCAGGTGGTCGGCGTGCGCCGCAAGGGCGAAAGCCAGATCTTCATCCAGCTGGAGGACGGTCGCGGCCGGGTGGAGTGCAGCGCGTTCTCCGATGCGATGGCCGAGTTCGGCCACCTGATGACCAAGGACCGCATCCTGGTGGTGAAGGGTGGCCTGCGTGAGGACGAATTCAACGGCGGCTTCGCGTTGCGCATCCGCCAGTGCTGGGACTTCGACGAAGTGTGCGCCAACTACGCCACGCGGCTGTCGCTGCGCCTGGACCTGCGCCAGCAGCGCCCGGTCTGGGAGCGCATCAATGCCCTGCTCGACCGCCATCGCCCGGGGCGCACGCCGCTGCGCCTGGACCTGCTGCTGAAGGGCCCGCACGGCGGTGTCGCCGGCATGCTGGATGTCTCCGGGCAGAGCGCAGTGCGCATCGATTCCAAGCTGATGGAGGCGCTGCGCGCCGACCCGGCCGTACGCACGCTGAAGGTGCGCTACAGCCCGCCGTGGGCCAGCTGAGGCTGGCTGCTTCGTGTTCCTGTTTTCCCGTTCCAGTCATCAAGGACGATTGCCGATGAAGACCCTGCTGTTCCCGTTCGTTGCCGCACTGGCGCTGGCCGCCTGCTCGCCGTCGAAGATCGAGTTCCAGATCGACAATCCGACCGACACGCCGCTGGCGCTGAGCATCGATGGCAAGGACCTGCCGGTCGCCGCGCACGGCTCACGCCCGGTTTCGCTGGCTGTGGGCGAGCATCGCCTGCACACCGACACGCTCGGCGATGTGCGCTTCATCGTCTACGTCGATGGCCGCGGCGGCCTGATCAACCCGACCCTGAGCGAGTACGTGATCGCTCGCGAGGTCTATGTCACCGACGAGAGCAAGCTGAAGAACTTCGGCACCGGCAAGGCCGGCATCGAGCTGGGCGGCGTCGACTTCGAGGGCCCGTTCGAGAAGACCCACGAACTGTTCATCGACAAGACCTGGACCTACGGCGTGCGCGAACCCTTCCCGAAGGAAAAGGTGGTGGCCCACGTCGACGCCAGCGGCGGCCAGATCGTGGCCAAGGTGTTCACGGCACCGGATTTCATCGCCTACGTCGAAGAAGGCATGGGCGAACCCGGTGCATTCAAGCGCGAACAGCCGGCCGGCTACGTGGCCCCGGCGTTCAGCCTGGAACCGGCCCCGGCCAGCCTGCCGGCACTCGACCCCGCCTTCGAGGCGCACGCCGCGCCGCTGCGCGAGGTCTATGCGCGCTGGCTGAAAGCCACCACCGCCGATGAACAGAAGGCCCTGCGCAAGCAGGACTTCGACGCGCAGATGGCCTTCACCTCGGCTACCGCCACCCTGGGCAGCGGCCTGGGCCGGGAGGCCAACGAGGCCTACAACGACTTCGTTTCCCGGCGCAGCCAGTTGATGGGCCGCAGCGCCCTGGTGGTGCCCTGAGCTGACTGGCGCCGCCTGCCCGGCTGCGCTACCGTCGCCTTCCAGACGAAGGCGTACGGGTGGTTTGCACGCATTCGGCTAGAATTGCCTCCTTCTTTACACGACGGCTTCCGATGAATCCGAACTACCTCGACTTCGAGCAACCCATCGCCGACCTGGAAGCCAAGATCCAGGAACTGCGCAACGCCAGTGCCGGGCCGGCGGTCAATGTCGAGGCGGAAGTGCACGCGCTGCAGGACAAGCTGCGCATGCGCACCGCGCAGATCTTCCGCAACCTGACCTCGTGGCAGGTGCTGCAGCTGGCCCGGCACCCGTCGCGTCCGTACACCGCCGACTACATCCGCGTCATGTTCGATGAGTTCCAGGAGCTGGCCGGTGACCGCGCCTTCGCCGACGACAAGGCGATCATGGGCGGCCTGGCCCGCATCAATGGCCGCGCGGTAATGGTGATCGGCCACCAGAAGGGCCGCGATACCAAGGAAAAGATCAAGCGCAACTTCGGCATGCCCAAGCCGGAGGGCTACCGCAAGGCGCTGCGCCTGATGAAGATGGCCGAGCGCTTCGGCCTGCCGGTGCTGACCCTGATCGACACCGCCGGTGCCTGGCCGGGTATCGACGCCGAATCGCGCGGCCAGTCCGAAGCGATCGCGCGCAACCTGATCGAGATGGCCGAGCTGAAGGTGCCGATCATCTGCACCGTGATCGGTGAAGGCGGCTCCGGCGGCGCGCTGGCGCTGGGCGTGGGCGACCGCACCGTGATGCTGGAATACGCGGTGTACTCGACCATCACCCCGGAAGGCTGCGCCTCGATCCTGTGGAAGGACGCCGGCAAGGCCAAGGAAGCGGCCGAACAACTGGGCCTGACCGCCCCGCGCCTGAAGAGCCTGGGCCTGGTCGACAAGGTCGTGCGCGAGCCAACCGGTGGCGCCCACCGCAACCCGACGCAGATGGCCAAGCGCCTGAAGGCCGTGCTGCTGAACGAGCTGGACGCGCTGGAAAAGCTCTCCACCGAGCAACTGCTGGAGCAGCGCTACACGCGCCTGCGCAGTTACGGCACGTACGAAGCAGCCTGATTCATCGGCTTGTTACTTTCTTGCTCGTGCAAGAAAGTAACCAAAGAACACGCCGCCGAACGCGAGCCGGTGCTATGCACCGGTTCCCTGCGCTTCTCGGTGAATCAGGGGACGGCGCCGAACTCGCTGCGCTCAGACATCGGCGCCTCTTCGCCCCTGTTTCACCTGCGATGCTCGGCTCGCTCATGGCGGACCTGAACATCAAAAGCCACAGCTGCACCCAGTAGATCCACGCCATGCGTGGATGCATCTGTGCGATGCGCTGCGCGCCCCGTTCAGAACGGCTTGGCCAGCACCAGCCACACGATCGGAATGAACGCCAGCAGCGGGATCTCGTTGATCCAGCGCAGCGCGCGCGACGACGGCAGCGCCCTGCCCTTGGCCACGCCCTTCAACAGACGGCCGATCCAGCTGAAATACACCAGCAGCACCACCACCAGGCCCAGCTTGGCGTGCAGCCAGCCAGCGCCGCCCGGCGCGACCATGGTCGGGAAATCCGGGATGACCTTGTAGCCCAGCCACAGCACCAGGCCCAGCACAAAGGCCAAGCCGAACATCGAGTGGCCGAAACGGTACAGGCGCAGGCCCATCAGCTGCAGGCGCTCGGTCACCGCCGGCTGGCCTGCGGTCTCGGCCAGGTTGACCAGGATGCGCGGCAGGTAGAACACCGTGGCCATCCACGCCACCACGAATACGATGTGGAAGGTCTTGACCCAGTAGTAGCTCTGCATGCGCTCGCTCCGGCGGCTGGCGTAGATGGGCGCCCATTGTCGCAGTAGAGCCACCTCCTGGGTGGCTGCCGCGTCCAATCGCCGCATCAGGACAGCCACGCATGGCGTGGCTCTACTGCGGGTCCGCAACACCCGGGGGCGCAACACCGTACGATAGGCGCCGTTCTCCCCGATCGCGCACCGCCCCATGGACAAGACCTACGACGCCGCCTACTTCCAACGCTGGTACCGCCGCGCCGACATCGGCGGCAGCGCCCGCCTGGCGCGCAAGGTGGTCCTGGCGGTGGCCAGTGCCGAGTACTACCTGGAACGACCGATCCGCAGTGTGCTGGACATCGGCTGCGGCGAAGGCGCCTGGCGTGCGCCGCTGCTGAAGCTGCGTCCGAAGGTCGAATACCTGGGCTTCGACAGCAGCGAGTACGCTGTGCGCCGCTACGGCCGCACCCGCAACCTGCACCTGGCCCGCTTCGGCGACTTCGCCTGGCTGCGGCCCTGCGCGCCGGTCGACCTGCTGGTGTGTTCGGACGTGATGCACTACGTGCCCGACCGCGAGCTGCGCGCCGGCCTGTCCGGCGTGGCCGAGCTGACCGGCGGTGTGGCCTTCCTGGAGACCTTCGCCGCCGAGGACGCGTTCGAAGGCGACCACGACGGCTTCCAGGCCCGCCCAGCACGCTGGTATCGGCGGACGCTGGCCCGGCACGGCCTGCAGCCGGTAGGGTCGCACTGCTGGCTCGGCCCCGCCCTGGCAGGCGATGCCGCCGCGCTGGAACGGATGTGAATCCGGATTCATTATTTTCAGCCAACTTAACCTGCGGGACACCCGGATGGGATATGCTGCGCGGCAACATATGACCATACATATTCGGTCGTCATGCTCTATCAACTGCACGAACTGACCCGCAACCTGCTCGCCCCCTGGGTGCACCAGGCCCAGGCCAACGCCAGATTCTTCGCCAACCCGGGCCACTGGTGGTCGCAGATGCCCGGCGCCGATCGCCTGGCGGCGGTCAATGAGCTGTTCCATCGCATCGGCAAGGATTACGAGAAGCCCGATTGGGGCATCAACGAAATCGAGGTCGACGGCGAGCGCGTGCCGATCGTCGTGCACGAGGAAGTGAGCAAGCCGTTCTGCAAGCTGCTGCGCTTCAAGCGCCACAGCAATGAAGCCGAACAGCTGCACACCATGCTCAACCAGCCTTTCGTCCTGGTCGTGGCACCGCTGTCCGGGCACCACGCCACGTTGCTGCGCGATACGGTGCGCACGCTGCTGCGCGACCACCGTGTGTACGTCACCGACTGGGTGGACGCGCGCATGGTGCCGGCCAACGAAGGCGAGTTCGGCCTGGACGATTACATCGCCTACATCCAGGAGTTCATCCGCCATCTGGGCGTCGAACGCCTGCACGTGGTCAGCGTGTGCCAGCCGACAGTACCGGTGCTGGCCGCGGTTTCACTGATGGCCAGTCGTGGCGAGCCGACACCGCGCACCCTGGTGATGATGGGCGGCCCGATCGATGCACGCTGCAGCCCGACCGCAGTGAACAACCTGGCCACGCAGAACCCGCTGTCGTGGTTCGAGAACAACGTCATCCACACCGTGCCGGCCAGCTATCCCGGCGCCGGCCGCCGCGTGTATCCGGGCTTCCTGCAGCACGCCGGCTTCCTGTCGATGAACCCCAGCCGCCACTTCAGTTCGCACTGGGATTTCTACACCGACCTGGTCAAGGGCGACCTGGAAGACGCCGACGCGCACCGTCGCTTCTACGACGAGTACAACGCGGTGCTGGACATGCCGGCCAAGTACTACCTGGATACCATCCGCGTGGTGTTCCAGGACTTCCTGCTGCCGCGTGGCGAGTGGGTGGTCAATGGCGAGAAGGTCGATCCGTCGGCGATCCGCGATACCGCGCTGCTGAGCATCGAGGGCGAACTGGATGACATCGCCGGACTCGGCCAGACCGAAGCAGCGCAGGCGCTGTGCACCGGCATTGCTGCTGACCGCCGCGAGCATTTCATCGTCGAAGGCGCCGGCCACTACGGCATCTTCAGCGGCCGTCGCTGGCGCGAAGTGGTGTACCCGAAGGTGCGCGACTTCTTCGCCGCGCATGCCGAGGCACCGGCGGCGAAGACCACGAAGAAGAAGAGCAACGTCACTCCGTTGCGGCGAAAGGCGGGGTAACTCCCCGCCGTGGGGTCGGATCCCTTTCCAACGGAAAGGGCTCTGACCCAGCATGATGGGATCCGGGGTCAGAGCCCTGTTCTGCGAACAGGGATCCGACCCCTGGCCTGTTACAACCGCACCAGCAGGTTCTTGGCAATCAGCCCGTGCAGCTTGCCGATGCCCCGTGCCAGGTGCATCGTCAACAGCAGCAGCAGCACGCCCACGGCTGCGATCACGATGCCCACCAGCGGCGAGGCGGCCATCGGCAGCACGTTCACGCCATCGACGTAGACACCCGGAATGTCACCGCTGAACAGCGCGGCCACCGGCGCCCAGATGAACCCCAGTGACAGCGACAGCAACGTCACCGCGATGGTGAAGTAGACCACGCCCAAGGGCAGCATCAGCACGAAGTACAGCAGGGTCAGCCAGGTACGGCCATCGGTGAACATGTCGCCGATGCGCTGCAGCCACGTGCGGCTACGGTCGGTGTAGCGCGGACGGCGCGGCATGCGCTCGCCCAGCAATGCTTCCACCAGCCGCCCTTCCAGCAGCGCCAGCCCGCGCACTGAGCCGAAGAACAGCACGGTCAGCGGAATCCCGACGATCAGGATCAACAGGCCGAGCGAGAGCGACAGGCCGGTCACCACCCAGGTGAAGAAGAAGATGCCGGTGGCCAGCGACAGCAGCATGTAGAACAGCGCGCCATAGGTATGCGGATCGGCCACCACCCCGAAGAAGCGCGCCAGCAGCGAGCGTTGCACCGGCGCCGGCGGCGGCGCGGCCGGTTCGACGCCACTGGCTTCGGCGGCGGCACGCAATACCGGCGCGGTATCCGCACGCGGCGTACGCAGCGCGCGGTTCACCGTCACTTCGGTCTCGCGGTAGATGTCGGCCACTTCGTCCGGCGCGCCATAGCTGCCGGCCACATCGGCGATCACCTCGGCCTCGCTGCGGCCGGGCTGCGCCGCCAGCTCCGAGCGCAGGTATTCCTCGGCGTCGTACAACGCGTCCTGCACCATCGCCGGATCGGCACCTTCCAGCGCCGCGCGCAGCTGCGCCAGATACTGCGGGATGGTGGTCGGCAGGGCTCGGCCTGCCAGGCTCGGGTCGTTCATTGCGGTACCCCCTCCAACACGGAATCGACGGAATCACGGGTGGCCTTCCAAGCTTGGCGCCACTGCGCCAGCACCTCGCGGCCACGTTCATTGATGCGGTAGTAGCGCCGGGGCGGACCACTGCTGGATGGCTCCACATGGCTTTCCAGCAGCCCGGCGCCCTCCAGGTTGCGCAGCACCGGGTACAGCGCGCTCTGCTTGCCGCTCAGCACGCCCTCGCCCACCCGCTCCAGCTCCTTGGCAATGAGGTAGCCGTACAGCGGCTCCCCGGCCCGGGCCAGCACCGCCAGCAGGGCCAGCGACACCGTTCCGGCGCTGAGCTCCTTCTGGAACTTCTTCAGGTGGACATCGTCCTCGGACATGACCGGCCCTCCACTACGTTGAAGTCCACAGTAGTGCGAAGTTCGGTATAGCGAATGTGTCGTTAGTCACTCTGCCGGTTGGCGTGACCGAATTGCTCGCGCAGAATCGAAGCCTCGTTCATGTTCCGGGGTTCCCATGCCGCACCGCCGTTGCCTTGCCCTGACCGCCCTCGCCCTGTCCTGCCTGCTGCCCGCCCTTGCCAGCGCGGCCACGCCCTACCGCAGCCCTCAGCAGATCCTCGACGCCTCGGCGGCCAGCGACTGGCGCACCCCGGACCCGGCCAACCTGCTGTACATGGACCTGCCGGCCGGTCGGGTCATCATCGAGCTGGCACCGCAGTTCGCCCCCCGCCATGTCGCCAACATCCAGACCTTCGCCCACGAGCACTTCTGGGACGGCACCAGCATCTACCGCTCGCAGGACAACTTCGTGGTGCAGTTCGGCGATGCCGACGCCGATGACGCAGCCAAGGCCAGGCCGTTCGGCAGCGCCGCGCGCAAGCTGCCGGCCGAGTTCGAGCGCGCCAGCGCCGGCCTGAAGGTCAACGTGCTGCCGGATCGCGATGGCTGGGCCGCGCAGACCGGTTTCGTCGACGGCTTCCCGGTCGGCCAGGACCCGCAGGCCGGCAAGGCCTGGCTGGCGCACTGCTACGGCATGCTCGGTGCCGGCCGCAGCAACGAGGAAGACAGCAGCATCGGCGCCGAACTGTACGTGGTGACCGGGCAGTCGCCGCGCCAGCTGGACCGCAACATCACCCTGGTCGGTCGCGTGCTGAAGGGCATGGAGCTGCTCAGCGCGACGCCGCGTGGGCCGGCGCCGATGGGCTTCTACACCGACCCGAAACTGCGTACCCCGATCGTATCGATCCGCCGCGCCAGCGACGTGCCGGCGGCCGAGCGCACGCCGATCCAGGTACTGCGTACCGACTCGAAGACCTTTGCCGATACGGTGGAGGCGCGACGCAATCGCGTGGATGATTTCTACAAGCGCCCGGCGGGGCATATCGACCTCTGCAATATTCCGGTGCCGGTGAAGTAACGCCGTCGCGGATTCTTCGCGTGGCGCGTGCTGAAGGTGCTTCACTGTTCATGGGCGTTACTTTTCTTTGTACGCAAAGAAAAGTAACCAAAAGAAACGTTCCGCCAGTCACGAGCCGGTGCTGCGCACCGGTACCCTGCGCTCCTCGGCCCGTCGAGGGACGGCGCGGGAACTCGCTGCGCTCAGACATCGGCACCTCTTCGCCCCTGATTCCCCTGCGATGCTCGGCTCGCTCAAGGCGGACCCAAGGTCAAGAGCCACAGCTGCACGACGATGTTTGGTAGTGCCGGGCCGGGCCGGGCCCGGCGAGCGGAGCGACCGCTTCTGCCTTTGATCTTGGATCCGCCTTGAGC
>NZ_JAXBRE020000005.1:249095-258206 GCF_047520985.2 Stenotrophomonas sp. BR163 | reverse complement strand
ACTACATCGAGATGTTCTACAACCCGATCCGCCGGCATGGTTCCGCTGGCGGACTGTCACCGGTAGAGTTTGAAAGGCGCTACGCGCAGAGCGGCAACTGAGTGTCTACAGAACTCTGGCCGGTCCAGAGCGCCAGGCGGGCGTGGCCATTGAAGGTGTCATCCGCCAAGAAAAGCTGGAGACCAGCCAGCTTGCTGTGGATACCCATGGCTACACCGACTTTGCCATGTCACATGCCCGTTTGCTTGGTTTTGATCTTTGCCCGCGGTTGAAGGAACTCAAACAGCGCCACCTCTTTGTGCCACGCGGCACCAAAGTGCCCGCAGAAATCGCTGCGGTGTGCGAAGCCAATGTCGACGTCGCTTTGATCGAAAAGCATTGGGATAGTCTGGTGCACCTGGCAGCCTCGGTCATGAGCGGACATGCCAGTGCGGTGGCAGCTCTTGCGCGGTTCGGTTCTGCCGCCCAGGGCGATCCAATCTATGAGGCTGGCGTGCAATTGGGGCGGTTGCTGCGTACGGCGTTTTTGGCTGACTACTTTGTCAAGGACGCTTTCAGGAACGAGTTGCGCCGGGTGCTCAATCGGGGCGAGGCTGTTAACGCCCTCAAGCGCGCCATTTATACCGGCCGGATCAGCCCGGCGCAGGCCAAACGTGTCGATGAAATGCAGGCTGTGGCCGATGCGTTGAGCCTGATGGCCAACATCGTGATGGCGTGGAATACCTCACAGATGCAGGCGGTCCTGGATCGCTGGTCGAACCGCCGCCAGGTCATTCCACCGGAACTGATCGGGAAGATTGCGCCCACCAGGCTGGAGAGCATCAACTTGCGGGGTGTGTTTCGCTTCCCGGTTGACCGCTATGCTGACCAAATCCTGCCTTCGCGGCCAAATGCATCGATAACTGGCACCAATGGATGAAACCGACCACGGTTTGACGCCACGAATCGCAGATTTGAAAGTGAACAGGAAAGTCAATGAAATCAACGATCTACCAACACCACCTCCGCGCCAGTGCTAGCTTTTCGTACCGTCACTTATTGCACTGAAAACGAGGAGACCCCGGTTCGGCGGTGTTCAAGGGGCGCCAAGTGCAGCGCGGCGGGGATGGGCCTTGCGCCGATCCCCTGGAGGCAAGCGTAGCGCGCAGCGCCACAGGCGCGAAGGCGTGAGGGATTGAAGCCGCATGGCCGTGACGACAAAGACGGCACGGGGCGCAGCCCGCAAAGCCCGGCGGCGTATCGCGCCGACACGCCATGCCCCGAGCGCAGGCACAGGCGCTCCTTCCCAGCATGGAGATGCGGCCCGCCAAAAGCCACTCCCTATCTTGACCGGGTATGGGACGTACTGACAGCGCAGCGCCCCGCCGGGGCGGGATGCTGCGGGCGGCGACTACGCCGCTTGGACCTTGCTGCGCGACCAGATCAAGTCGTGCGTGCCGCCCTCACCTTCGATCAGGCGGGCGTAGACCGGCGCCGGGAACGAAGGATCGTCGAGGGTCACGGACAGGTAGTCCCGCCCGGCTTCGCTGGTCTTGTTCCACGCCGCGCCGATGTCATGGCCGGCGGCCTGGAGGCGGAAGTCGGGGGCGTTCTCGCTGCTGCCCTTGTCGTTGGGAACCAGCTTGACCTTGACGTTGAGGGTCAGGGTGCGGAGCGTGCCGGTGAAGCCGTCTTTGTCTGCGGTGAAGGTACCGATGTTGGCCATGATGATTTCTCCTTTCGGTGGAACAAGGTTCGCGCCCATCGCGTCCTTGTTGTGATCCGGCCAGCGGGGGACGGGCTGGCTGCACCGCTTGCGGTCGAAACGCAGTGGAGAGCCGGGAGGCGAAAAGAATTTGCTGCGCGAGGAAGCCGCGCAGCGGCGGGGAAATTGTTTTCGCCGGACGGTTGCAGCCATGAAGCCCGAGGCGCAGCCGTGCCACCGCCAGGATTCACAACGAGACAAGGACGCCTTGGGCCGAACCGCTCCGAAAGGAGATGGGGCCGACTCGGCATCCCCGCCCGAAGGCTTCTCCGGCTCGCCCACTGACGCGGGCCAGGTCAACCACCCGACGACAGGCGAGAACGCCCCCGCCGCACCTTGTGGTGCCGCTCTTGAGGCGTGGCGTGGAAGCTCCATGGCGATGCCGGGCGGAATGTCCGTGAACCGTCCTTCGTGACGTGATGGGCAGGAACCGCCAGCGTTGAGGGCAGCACGCATCCGTGCAACCTGCTGCAGCAAGGGCCAGCGTGTTCGCCAGCACCCCGTCCATCGCAGCGTAGCGCTGGCCGCGCCGATCCGGCGCAGCCGGTTCGGCCGCATCGAGGGGCGCCAAGCATCGCGCGGCGGGGATAGCCCGCAGGGCTTTCCCCTGGAGGCAAGCGAAGCGCGCAGCGCCACAGGCGCGAAGGTGTGAGGGATTGAAGCCGGATGGCCGTGACGGCAAAGACAGCACGGGGCGCAGCCCGAAAGCACGGCGGCGCGAAGCGACGACACGCTCCGCTCGCGAATCTTCGCGACTAGATGCTGGGGACAGGAAGTTGGATGAACCGCTCCGGCGACGAAATCGTCAGTGATCGAGTAGCCCGAGAAATAGCTACATAAAAGAGCTTCGCCTGAGCCTGACGCTCATTGGCGAAGTGGGTAGCGTCAGGAATTACCACATGGTCGAATTCCAGCCCCTTCAATAGCAACGGGGTCGAGAGAGTGCGCTTGGGCAGCCTCCGGCCTGAGTTGCTGACTCGCTGGCGAATGCTGAGGGTCGCCGCTGCCATCGTCTCGGCTCGATCTGCTGCGACTTCGGTCGCTGCTCGTTCGGCATCGCGCCACAGTTCATTGCGGTAGAGCTTCCATCTTGGGCGTTTGCGGGCCAACGTAAACATCTGGGCGACGGCTTCCGCTCCATTGCCAGTGCCCAGGCTAGGCACCAAGTCCCGCATCGCCTGCTGAAGCGCCGCGTCCTCGGGATCAAGCGGCTCACCTTCCACAACCGGTTTTTTGTGGAAGCAGTCCTCAATGAGAGCGGTAAACGCTCGAAGTCTGCCAGCGCCATCAGTCGCCCGATCCCACGCGGATGCGAAATCTCGCAGTCGATTTGCGGCGATTTCCTCGATGGCTTGGTATCCACCATTCGCGGCTTTGGCCAGTCTGTAGCAGATAGTCTTGTTGCAATGGATGGCGGCGAAACTGCCATCCTTGCCATCGATGCCTTCGAACAGCGTTCCCATATCGAAGGCATCATCGGATTCACGATAGCTGATGCGAGGGTCGGCCAAGTCGATGGCTTCGCCACGCATGAGCTTCAATCGGGTCTCGGCGATCCACTGCCCGAGTTCGGGATTCTTGCCGGCCCAGCGGTGCGGTGTTTCAAGTGTCCCAGCAAACGGGAAGCAAGGATGGATCTCGTCGTCCCAGCTCAACGTCGCGCCGGCGAACTCGAAGATTCCCTGCATCGGGTCGCCGAAGATCAAAGTCGGCACGATGTTTGAGAGTTCGACCGCGAGTTGATGCTGCAAGCCGTGGCAGTCTTGATATTCGTCGATCAAGATGCGGTCGTAGGAGGCCGCAATGACTTCACGGACGGCCTTGACCCCGAGGGCGCACGTCGCGCCACGGTAGAGCTGATTCCATTGCTCGCCGGTTTGCGGCATGCCATCAGGCGGTTGAGCCACGCCGGGGAAAGCATGCGCGTAGCGCATGCACCATCCAGCGATGGTATCGACGGCGACGCGCACGTGAGGGATTCCCAAGCGCTTTATGCGCGCTCGAATGGCATGCACGCCCGCGTGCGTGTGGGTCAGGATCAGCGCGCGACCGCCCAAGGCTGCGACATTGGCAATGATCTCCGTTTTGCCATGCCCGGCAGGCGCCACCACTGCTGCGTTGCCCAAGGCGGAAAGTTCGGCGGCGTCAGGCATACAGCCATGCCTCGGCTTGGGTCAGGGTTGTCGCAAGGGGTGAGGCGGGATTTTCCGCAGCAATCCGCCAGACCATAGGCGCCAGGCCCCGACCGATCCTTTGATCTTTGAACCATTTTTTCCGGCCAGCCACCTCGGCAATTGCTTCTCGAAGCCGGGCACCATCCATTTCAGAAAAAAGCTCCCAGGCTGCAAAATTGCCTCTGATCGTTGCTATATCCAGGTCGGGGATTTTGATGTCGAGGTTGTTGTCGATGGCGTCGTCGCCGCGTTCTTCGCGTGCGTAGACCAGCAGCTCTTGAACCAGAGCATCGCTTGCCGCCGAGAAAATGGCCTGCTCGGTGTTGAGTCCACCGCCGTATTCAAAAATGGGAACATCAGCCGCCGCCAGCGCGGCCACAATGGCGGGGGACAAAACCGTATCTGAATCTCGATAGATTGCAGTCGTGTAGCCGAGGCCAGCGAGCGCAAGAGCCATTGATGATGCCTGTTCGCCATTACCGTCGGCGAGCGCAACTCCCAGTTGCTCAATCGGCCGATTGGCATGACGCGCTGGCCAGTTTTCCCGCAGACCAAGAAGAAGGCCAAGCTCCGTGTTTCCTTCAGTCACCAAGATCCGACGGGCGAACATTGCCCTGGGCGTAAAGCGCATCAGCGCACGGATGGAGTCAGGGGAATTCGGGTGAGCGATAGTGGCCGCTCGTCCTGGTCGGGATGTTTGGATCACGCGCAGACTGGTTGCGCCGGCCTCTCCAATTGCGACATCGGAGTGCGTGGTCATCAAGACTTGCCCTGCAGGCTTGCCTCCATCCTTTGCTTTGACTTGATCGGTTTTGAGTTGCGCAATCGCACCGATGATCCGGTGTGGCTCAAGCCCATGCTCGATTTCGTCGATCAGGACGATAGCCCCTTCAGAAATGGCGGATTTCTGGATTGCCAGGGTGGCGAGTCTTCGGGTGCCAAGGCCGGACAATCGAAGCGGCACTCCGCTGTCGTGGAGGGCGATAGAGCCCGAAGAAAGCCCGGATCGCCCAAGCTCCAAGCCGGGCTCATATGCGCCCTCGACATATGCGCCCAATCCTTTGGCAAACCCTTCGGCCAATTCGGCCGTGTCAGCTAACGCTTCGATGTCACCCAGATTGGCACTTGCTCGGGCAGCTCGATACGCGTCTGCGAGACGGGCTGCTGCTTCTTTGTTGTCCCCTGTCAGCCTAGCCAGAACCGATCCTTGGCCCCAAGCCAAATGCCGCGCGTCTTCACCGGCCAACCGAACAAGGCCGAACAGCGCACGGTCACGGTTAGACAACGTGCGGGGTTCCTCGCTCCGATCACATACGAGTTCCCAGACAGGCTCCATCGTGGCGTCAACGGTGAGGCGGACGGTCAACACGGGCTCATCATCATCTTCGGGTTCGTCGCGTAGCTGGCCAGCAGCCGTCCAGCCTCGGATGTAAAGGCCGAGTCGCTCATCCGATTTCAGAGACTTGGAAAGTTCACCGACTGTCGCCTCGATGACGATGGGGCTGGAGGTGTCGCAGGCGAGGAAGTCGGGCTCGGTGAACGAGAACCAGCGAGACGAGAGTGCCGCTTCGGCTGCATCGAGCAAGGTGGACTTGCCCGAGTCACCCGAGCCGATTAAGCAGCAAAAGGAAGAATCAGGCTTCCAGTCCAGCGCGGAGATGCCTCGGAAATTCGATATTTTGAGTTGTCGGATTTGCATGTATCCCCTTTCGATGCACGCCGGGTTGATTTCTATTTTTCAATTTGGAAATAGTATGTCAGGAGGCACATACCCCAGCGCTTTAAACGACAGTTGAGGGTAAACCCGTCATCCCAATTCCTGACTTCAACGTCTCCGCCTGAGTGTCAGCGAAGGCGGAGACGTGGTATTCGGCTTTAACACCGGGCGCGGCCACTGCCGCGCCCGGATTTTGAAGTTCACCGCGCCCAGGACGGAACGACCTGGGCGCGGTGCTGATCGCGGTTATTCCTTCGTCTCGATGAGCCACCACACGGCACGCGGCAAGGCGCAGCCCGTGATGGGATGAATGTCGGTGAGGTCGGCGCAAGCCGACCAGCCCGAGGGCGGGTGGTAGCCGCGCACGTCGCCATCGCCGTGCCAGCGGCGGGCGCGTACCGTGCCGGGGGCGTAGATCGCCGCCATGCGCGGGCTGCTGGTGGTGGTGCGGGTCATGAGGGCTTCTCCTTTCGGCGAAACGCCCCGGTCGAGGCCGGGGCGCTTGCCTTCGACGCGGGTCAAGCGGCCAGTGCCTCGGCGGGTTCATCCGCCATTGCTTCGGCATCGTCCGGGGCGTCCTGCTCCGGGCCTGCCTCCTGCGCGCTTTCCTTCACTGCCTGCTGCGGGCCTTCGGCCTTGAAGATGGCAGGCATCCAGCCCGTGCCATCGGCCAGCCGCTCGGCTTCGCTGGCAATGTCGGCCTTCTTCAACTTCACCAGTAGGGAAACCTGATTGGGCGCGTATTCGCCCACGGCTTGCAGAACTGCCGCCTTCGGAACGTGCTTGAAATAGCCTTCGGCAGTCGGCTGCCACCATGCGGCCATGTCGAGGCCCACGGCCTGCGCCAGTTCCGCGCCGGGCTGGTGCGGCGTGGCGCGGGGCGTCACCACGTCCACCGTGGAAGCCACGCACACGGCCAGCAGCCTCACCAGTTCGTCTTGCGACTTCGCCAGCAGCGCGGCGAACAGTTCGGCGTTGTCCTTCGGCAAGGCTTCGCCCGCCACCTGTTGCAGTTCGCGCAGCGCCACGGCGGCGGGCGATTCCGGCCAGTCCGGGGCCATGCCTTCCAGCCGGTCTTGCACTTTCAGGCTCACGCCCAGCGGCAAAGAATCACGGTTGAGGCCGTAGCGGCGTTCTTGCAAGACGGTCTGCACCATGCCATGCACCACAGCAGCCAGCGCAGCTTGCGGATGCCGTGCGACTTCGATTTGCAGCGCGGCGGTGCGGTGCGCGCTCAGGCGCTGCGCCAGCCGGTCAGACATGGCGGCGCTCTTGGATTGCTCGTCGTCCTCGCCTTCGTCGTCGTTCTCGGCTTCGCCTTCGCTGCCGAATCCTTGGCGCAGCCGTTCCAGCGTGCGCAGCGCCTTGGCCTCGGCCTCGCGCAGCAGGCCGCGATGGATCACGGCCTCGCCGTTGCGGTCGATGGTGACGATGGCACCGGCTGCGGCCTTCACGTTCGCGCCGTAGTCCTGCAAGCCATCTTCCAGCGCCTGCAACTGCTCGCCCAGGGTTTCGCCTTCCTCCTGCAAGGCGTCGGCCTTTTCTTCGTCGTCGGCGTCCATCGCGGCGTCCACGGCTTCACCGATGGCCCGCATTTTCTCTTGCAGCTTTTCGATGCGCTGCGCTTCGCGCTTGTTCGGCTCGCGCCGTTCCCTCGGCGCACGCTGGAAGGCGTGCAGATCGGCATGGGTCACGCCCGGCGTGGCACCCACCCACGCCCAACCCTCGGCGCGGACAGCGGCGGCGATGCGTGCCAGCTTGTCTTGCGCCAGCCGTTCCAGCAGCGCGGCGTCGTTGAGGTACACGCCCGCATCGCCTTCCGCGAACAGGTCGCGGCGGATGCCGCCGCCTGCGGCTTCGTAGCCGTCCAGCCCGACGAAGCGCACCAGCGGATGCCGGTAAGCGTCGATTTCGCGCTCGGTGAGGCGTTCGCGCAGCGCGGACGGTTGGCGCTGCCACTGCGGGGCATCGTAGAACGCAGTTTCCTGCGCGGCGTGGTCGTCGGTAACGGACAAGGCCATCAACTGATCGAGCGTGACGGCATCGGCCCGATAGTCCGCCATCAGGCGCGGCGAGACATTCGCCAGCTTCAAGCGACGCTGCACCACCAGCGGCGTAACGCTGAAATCCGCCGCAATGTCCTCGATGGGTCGGCCTTCGGCCACCAGCGCCGCGAAGGCTTCAAACTGGTCTGCCGGGTGCATGGCTTCGCGCTGCACGTTCTCGGTGAGGCTGGCCGTGCGGGCCGTGCCATCGGCCACCAGCAGGCAAGGCACCTCCCATTCCTTGCTGATGCGGTGCTTCTTCGCCAGCAGCTTGAGCGCTGCAAGGCGACGGCCACCGGCCACCACCTCGTAATGCTCGCCATCACTGGCGGGAATCACGATCAGGTTTTGCAGCAAGCCCACGCGCTGGATGCTCGCGGCCAGCTCGGGGATGGACATGCGCGGGGTCTTGCGCACGTTGCGGCCGGTGGGGCGCAGCACCAGCCGCGACAGCGGAACCAGAATCAGGTTTTTCGTGGGGTCGGCAGCTTCCAGCACAGGGACTTGGATGGCGCGGGCTTCGGTTTGGGTGATGGCGTTCATGGTGATAACTCCTTGCGGTTAGGAAATGCAGCAGCGAAGAAAGCGGCAAGGGCCGCTGCCTGCCCCTGCCGCGTGGGGATTCAGGCTTTCAACTGGCGCAGGCCGTCGGCCAGCATCCAAAGGGCGCGATTGAGGCGCACATCGGAATCAATGCCCTGCACGGGTCGGGTTTGCTGGCGGCGTCCGTTGGCGCTGCGGCCATGCAATCCGCCCTTGGTCAAGTTCTCCTGTGTGCGGTTGAATACGCTCCACAGGTCGGGGCGGCGGTCGTCGAACCGGCGCGGCATCAGGATTTGCGATTCGGTGATGGGCGCGGGCTTGTCCGGGTCGTCGTACTTCAACGCCAGCGCAGCGCGGGCGAACACTTCGGATTCGCCATCGTCCAAAGTGATGCTGCGCATCAGGTCGCGCGATTCCTTCACGCGCTCGAAGCCGCTCAACACCTCGAAAGCACCTTCGATGACGGAACCGGCCACGTCGCCTTTGTGGGGCACGCGCACATCAGCCACTGTGTCACCACACACAAGGCCGTTGCTGCACACGAAGCGGAACATTCCGGCCAGCATCTGATAGCTGCTGGTGCCGTCGTGCGAGTTCAGCAGCACGATTTCGCTAGCCTCCGCGCCGTTGATCTGGCTGGCGTGGCGCAGGCGCAGCATGTGTTTCGTGTGCTCGCGCTTGCCTTCATCGCGCACACTGGTCTGCGTCACCATGAAGGGCTGGAAGCCTTCTTTGCGAAGCTCGGTCAGAACGGCGGCGGTGGGGATGTAGCTGTATCGTTCGGAACGGCTCTCATGCGGGGCGTCCGCGAAAATGGACGGGGCCACCCTGCGAATCTGGTCATCGGACAGCGGGGAGGGGGGGGGGGGGGGGGGGGGGGGGGGCGGG
>NZ_JAXBRE020000005.1:235428-249085 GCF_047520985.2 Stenotrophomonas sp. BR163 | reverse complement strand
ACAGGGGGGCGTCGCGGCGCAGCCCCGGGGAGCGGGAAGCGAAACGGGATGCGATTTGCATGTCTTTCTCCTGAACAAAAAGGCTGTTGAAGAAAACCGCACACCGGATTCCTAGATTCGGAGCCCAGCCTTTCGGCTGTTCGGTGCGGTCGGCACGAGGAACCCGGTTGGCCCTGTTGCCACCGTCTTTCCTGAGTTCATCGCCCGCGACGGTCAGGAGCGCGCGAACGGGTGCCGTCAAGGAGGCAAGCGCAGGGTTGGTGCGGCCCGCAGGCGCAGCCGAGGACACGGCCCTGCGCGCCTTGACGGCACACGGGCGCGGGCTACAGTCGCGGTGGAGGTGATGAAGTCAGGGGAGACGGCTGGACATGGCAACGGCCTTCCCTGTCTGCCGAATCGCACGGCAAGCGAAGCGCGCAGGCCCGAAGCTGGAAGCCGGGCCGGAGGCGTCAGCCGAGCGGAGCGAGGGAACGATGGAAGCCCGAAGGGGCGAGACACCGCAGGCGGCTCGATGCGCAGCACGACAGCGCGACCGGCCATGTCTGCTTGGCCGGGGACGCACGACTGTCCTACCATCCCCCTATGGAGGAAACCATCATCAACAACGACCCGTTGGAGCACATGCTTCACCGCTCCAATGCCTTGCACGAACGGCTGGATGAATTGCTGGGCAATGCCGAGTTCGATGGATCGCCCCGTGGCGAATCTGCCCTCGGCATGTGCTTGGTGGCTATGGAACATGCGGCGGCAATGCGAGCGTTGATGTCGCTGCGACTGCCCACGTCTGCCGTCGGCCTCATGCGCCTGCAGTTCGAGGCCATGACACGGGCAATGTGGCTGCTCTACGCAGCTAGCGACGCAGCGATCGACAAGTTGCTGGCGCCACTGACGCAGCAGAGCGAACAGGCAGCCAAGAATTTGCCTGGCGCCAGCGAAATGATTGAGCAGATCGGCAAGCGAGTCGGACAAGGCGCGCCGGCAGCCGCGCACCAGATGCTGTTGCACTTCAAGGATGTGACCTGGCACGGCATGAACTCATTCGTGCATGGCGGCATTCATCCGCTTCGGCGCAGTGTCGACGGCTTCCCGGTCGATCTTGCGCTGCAAGTGCTGCGCAGCTCGAACGGTCTGACGACCATGACCGGCATGACGATGGCTGTCCTCACCGGCGATGAAGCCGTGACCAAGCCCGTGAGCAAGATCCAGCCGGCATTCGCCGACTGCCTGCCGGATCTGCTGAAACCTTGAACGGGGCATCTTGCGACGCCCCGCGCAATCACTGAACGATTCGCCCAGCCAGGCGCGCATCGCGCGCATAGGCGCTCAACCGCTTTTCGGCCCGGAAAGACAGGTCACGTTCGATTGGCAGGCCCAGCCCGCCGCGCACGGCCGCCAGTTCGCCCAGGCTGACCCAGCCGATTTCCGGCATCCCCAGGCCCAGGTCGCAAAGACCAAAGGCGTGGTCGTGGTCGTCGGGATCAATCTCGGTCAGCAGCCAGGTCGCGCCGGCATCCGGCGTGAACAGCTTGACCACGGGCGCCGGATCGAAGTCCGGGTTCTCCAGTGATTTGCAGCCATTGGCCAGCAGCACGACGCGCTGCTCGTCAGTGATGAGTGCGTTGTTCATGGTGAACTCCTGAAAGGTTGCCGGGCGGAGTTGCCCGACCCTTCCGGGGCACGGCGCAGCGCAAGCAGTCAGGGGTCAACGACGGCCGCCAGGACGCAAGCGCCATCGGCGCGCAGCCCTTGACGGCGAGCACGCCGTGGCACGATGAAGGGAACAGCAAGACCGCCTCCCTTGCACCTTCACGTTCCCCGGTTCTCGGCAAGCGAAGCGCGCAGGCCCGCGCGGGCCGGAGTTGCGCCACCGGACGCAGCAAAAAGGGGGCCGAAGCCCCCTTGGTCAGATCAGGCCGCGTTCGGCGAATGATGTGGTGTTGCCGCCCGCGACGATGATGTGATCCAGAATGCGAACGTCCACAAGTGCCAGCGCCTCCTTGAGCCGCTGGGTCAGTGCCCTGTCGGCCGCGCTCGGCTCAGGATTCCCGCTCGGGTGGTTGTGCGAAACGATGACCGCCGCCGCATTGAGCCGCAGCGCCTGCTTGACCACTTCGCGCGGATACACCGATGCGCTATCGATGGTGCCTCGAAACATCTCGGCATATTCGATCAAGCAATGGTGCGTATCCAGGAACAGCACGGCGAACACCTCGTGCTCGAACCCAGCCAGCTTGGCGCGCAGGTACTCCTTGACCGCCACCGGCGAACTGAATGACGCACCGCGCTGCATCTTGTGCTCGATAGCCTGGCGCGCGGCCTCCAGAATCTGGTCAGTCGTCGCCAGCAGGTAGCGGCCCTGCGCATCACGCACCATCAGTGAGGTATCGAACGAGGAAAAAGACAGTTGCGACATGATCGTGCTCCGGTTGCTTGGGCGGAATTGCCCGGAACCGTCGCCAGCACGGCGCAGCGCAAGCAGTCAGGGGTCGCAGACGGCCGCCAGGACGCAAGCGCGCACAAGCGCGCGCCGCCCTTGACGGCGAGAACGCCGTGATATGGTGAAGGGAACAGCAAGACCGCCCACACCCCGCCCACTGCACACACCCGCCGTTGAGCAAGCGCAGCGCGCAGGCCCAACAGGGCCGAAGGCGTCAGGGATCAAAGCCGGATGGCCGCGATTCGGCACGAAGCGCGGGGCGCAGCCCGCGAACCCGACGGCGGTACGCCGGGACGCAACATCCAAGTACCACATCGAACCCGCTCCACTACGCCGCAGCAAGTTGTCCCGATAGGTATTGAACTTCACCATGTCTCCATGCAGCAGAACCATGGAGTCCGAGGTGGAACAGCTATCGCAAGCCCCCAATACCGCCGGCACCGATGTCGGCCTCCCCTTGCCAGGAACGGATGCCTACGAGGCTTTGCCGCAATTTCCAACGCGCAGTGTCCTTCCCTTCCGTCGCACCATTCGCCGGCAGGAACTGCGGCAGATCGTTCCCCTCGCCGAAACGACGATCTACGAAATGGAGCGTCGCGGTGAGTTCCCACGTCGCTTCAACCTGACACCACGCTGCGTGGTATGGGACTTGGCAGAAGTGGAAGCCTGGGTCGAAGAACGAAAGCAGGCTCCGCGCGCCGGCGTATCGAAACCGGATGTCCACTTACGAAAAACCCGCCCTGTCCGGGCGGGTTCGAGCGAGGCATAAGGCCAAGCAGCGGCGCTCATCCAATCAAAACCTCCAGTGCCTTGGATGTCGAGCGCGGCAATCGCTGCCCCTCCTTTGCCACGTTGACCTGCAAGGCCACCCGCGCCACCTCCAGCACGTCTTTGGCCAACGAGTAGCTGCCCTTGGCCTGCAACCACGCCAATACGTCCGCCAAATGCCAGATCGACGCGCTGCCTTCATGCACCGGCGCCGGAAAGCTGCCCGGATGCGCCAGCATCAGCTTGCGCATGTTCTGCCGCGACACGCCAACAATGTCGGCCACGTCAGTCAGACCCACCAGATCCGGCGCTACTTCGATCAATCGCGCGGTCGGTGCGGCGCCGCGCACATCGGCCAGCGCGCTACGCACGGCCTCGTCCGCATCCGCTGCCTCGCGGGTGAACTCTAGCGCCAACCGACCCGGCTGCCCAATGCCGATCAAGGCATCGTCGCAGCCGGCTTCGCCCAGGCGCTCCACCAGTGCATCCGTATCGCGGTCGTCGTCGGCGAGCTGGTATTTCAGAATGAAGGTGTATTCCATCGCGCTACTCCTTGGCACCATCATCAGCGTCGCGCTGCGGCCGGTGCGTGATGCAGTTGTCCACGACGCGCCGCAAGGCGCGCGCGTGGTTGCCGGGATTTTTCGGCGTGCTCCATACGCTGGTGATGCAGAACTCGCCGCAGCGACATTCTTCATCGTTGTAAGGGCAATACATCCGCCCCCAAGCGTGGCTGCCGCCGACTTCGACGCGCCAGCCCTGCCCTTCGGCATGCCTGAGAGCTTCCTCGACATCTTTCTTCGGATGAGGGGAACGAGCCATCAATGATCTCCAGTATGGGGATGAGTTGCTTGGTTGTCAAGTGACAACCAAGCAACTGTTTCAGGCTATCGCGCTCAACGCCGGCACCACCACGTTCGCCGGTAACAGCTTCGGCACGTACGTCTGCCCACCGCCCCAGGCATCGACGAGGTTGGCCCACTCTTGCAGCATGTGGCGCCGCTGCTCGGCGTACTCGGCCTTGTTGTAAACCGAGCGCGAGGAACGCCCGTCCTCGTGCGCCAGGCACTTCTCGATCCAGTCTCGGTTGAAGCCGATTTCGTTCAACAGCGTCGAGCCGGTCCGGCGCAGGTCATGGACGGTGAAGGGTTGCAGCGGCAGTCCCTTGGTCTTTGCCGCCTCCACCACGAGCCCCGTGACGCGATTCAAAGTGGCGTTGGACATGCACCGCTCTGCGTCATAGCGAGACGGAAAAACGAACCTTGATCCCGCCGCGCAGGCGTGCAACGTCACGAAGATGTCGAGCGTCTGGCGCGATAGATAGACCATGTGCGGGTTGCGCCCCTTCATCCGCTGCTTAGGAATCGTCCAGGTCTTGCTCTCGAAATCGACCTCATCCCAGGTGGCGTGGATCAGTTCGCTCTTGCGTACCAGCGTCAGCAGGATCAAGCGCAGCGCCAGCTTGATGGTCGGATAGGTCGCCACCGATTCCATCTGCTGCATGAACAGCCGGATCTCCAGCGGAGACAAGGCACGATCTTTCGGCACAAAGGTGGCGATCGAGGCCGCGCCCACGCTGTCGGCGGGGTTATCCACCTTCTCACCGTGGGCGATGGCGTAGATGTAGACCTGCTTCACGATGTCCCGAATCTGTACCGCCGTCGCCGGCGCCCCACGCTCCTTGACCTTGTTGCACAAGGCCCGCAGGTCTTCGGCCTGGATTTCGGTCAGCAGGCGATTCTGGAAGACCGGCAGGATGTCCCGGTCGATGATGTGCTTGCGCATGGCGCGGGTGCTGTCGGCCAGCCTTGCGTTGGCCAGCCACGTCTCCATCGCCGCGCCGAAGGTCTTGATGGCGACCACCCGGCGTTTCTCACGCTGCTTTTCCAGCGCGGGCGAGACACCCTTGAGAACGGCTTTGCGCGCGTCCAGCAGCAGTTCGCGCGCCATTGCCAGCGAGATGCCACCAGGGCCATAGCGTCCGAGGGTCAGTGTCTCGCGGCGGCCGTGGAGCCGGTAGTCGTAGCGGAACGTGATCGTTCCGCCAGGCGATACCGTCACGTACATCCCGTCTCGGTCAGAAGTCTTATAAATCTTGGACTTAGGCTTGAAATTACGTAGTGCGGCGTCGGTCAGCATCGAGGTTTCCTCCGGCATGTGACGGATTTACCGTCAGGTTTTACCGTCAGGGACCTGGAGACCTGCTGATGCCCGGAAAGCCCCATGAAACAAGCTTTCCCGAGAAGGCTTTTACCGTCAAAGACGGTAAAAGTCTGAATAGTGAACGAGAGTGTCTTAATCCGGCCTCGATTTTTACCGTCAGCTCTACCGTCAACTTTTTCTGCTGGCCGGCGATAGCTACCGATAGCTGTTGCGACGTATTTTCTTCTAAATCAACACGTTACGTCAGTTTTTCGATAGCTGGCGATAGTCCTCGAAGGACGTCAATTCACTCCCACTCAATAGTCGCCGGCGGCTTCCCCGAGATGTCATAAACCACCCGCGACACCCCCCGCAACTCATTGATGATCCGGTTGCTCACCGTCCCCAGGAACTCATACGGCAGATGCGCCCAATGCGCCGTCATGAAGTCGATCGTCTCCACGGCCCTTAGCGCAATCACCCACTCGTAAGCGCGCGCATCACCCACCACGCCCACCGACTTCACCGGCAGGAACACGGCAAACGCCTGGCTGGTCTTGTCGTACAGGTCCGCCTTACGCAGCTCATCAATGAAGATGGCATCGGCCTTGGCCAGCAGTTCGGCGTATTCGCGCTTCACTTCGCCCAGGATACGCACGCCCAGGCCCGGGCCCGGGAACGGGTGGCGGTAGACCATGGTGCGCGGCAGGCCCAGCTCAACACCCAGGCGGCGCACTTCATCCTTGAACAGCTCGCGCAGCGGCTCTACCAGGCCCAGCTTCATGTGCTCCGGCAGGCCGCCCACGTTGTGGTGGCTCTTGATCACGTGCGCCTTGCCGGTCTTGCTGCCGGCCGACTCGATCACGTCCGGGTAGATGGTGCCCTGCGCCAGCCACTTGGCGTTCTTCAGCTTGCTCGACTCTTCGTCGAAGATCTCAACGAACAGGTTGCCGATGATCTTGCGCTTGGCTTCCGGGTCGCTCACGCCTTCCAGCGCAGCGAAGTAACGGTCGGCGGCATTCACGCGCACCACCTTTACGCCCATGTGCTCGGCGAACATCGCCATCACCTGGTCGCCTTCCTGCCAGCGCAGCAGGCCGGTATCCACGAACACGCAGGTCAGCTTCTCGCCGATGGCCTTGTGCAGCAGCGCCGCCACCACGGACGAATCGACGCCGCCGGACAGGCCCAGGATCACTTCGTCATCGCCCACCTGTTCGCGCACGCGGGCGATCTGGTCGTCGATGATGTTGGCGGCGGTCCACAGGGTCTGGCAGCCGCACACATCCACCACGAAGCGGCGCAGCAGCGCTTGGCCCTGCAGGGTGTGGGTCACTTCCGGGTGGAACTGCACGCCGTACCAGCGCTTTTCTTCGTTGGCCATGGCAGCCACCGGAATGCGGTCGGTGGTGGCGGTGATGGTGAAGCCCGGCGGTGCAACGGAGACGTGGTCGCCGTGGCTCATCCAGACATTCAGCTTCGGCTCGCCACCATGGTCGCTCAGGCCCTTGAACAGTGCATCGGGGTTGATCACGTTCACTTCGGCGTGGCCGAACTCGCGCTGGTCAGCCGCTTCGGTGGCACCGCCCAGCTGCGCGGCCAGGGTCTGCATGCCGTAGCAGATGCCGAAGATCGGCAGGCCGCTGTCGAACACTTCCTGCGGCGCGACCGGCGCACCCGGCAGCGTGGTCGATTCCGGGCCACCGGACAGGATGATGCCCTTGGCGCCGAACGAGGCGATCTCGGCCGGGTTGTGGTCCCATGCCCAGATTTCGCAGTAGACGCCCAGCTCGCGGATGCGGCGGGCGATCAGCTGCGTGTACTGCGCGCCGAAATCGAGGATGAGGATCTTGTCGTTATGGATGTTGGTCATGGCGCCCCGGCAATGCAGTAGGGAAAACGAAATCAGATTTACGGCGGCAGATGGAGAAAGAGGAACGGGAAGTGCTTCCCCGTTCCTCTTTGCTCGGCCCGCGTCAGGCGCGGTAGTTCGGCGGCTCTTTGGTGATCGTCACGTCGTGGACGTGGCTCTCACGCTGGCCGGCGCCGCTGATCTTCACGAACTTGGGCTTGCTGCGCATCTCGTCGATGGTGGCGCAGCCCACGTAGCCCATGGTGGCGCGCAGGCCGCCCATCAGCTGGTGGATGATGCCGCCCACCGGGCCGCGGTACGGCACGCGGCCTTCGATGCCTTCGGGCACCAGCTTGTCGGCGGTGGCGGCGTCCTGGAAGTAGCGGTCCTTCGACCCCTTCTCCATGGCAGCCAGCGAACCCATGCCGCGGTAGCTCTTGTACGAACGGCCCTGGTACAGCTCGGTCTCGCCCGGCGATTCCTCCGTACCGGCCAGCAGGCCGCCGACCATGATGGTCGAGGCACCGGCGGCCAGCGCCTTGCCGATGTCGCCCGAGTAGCGGATGCCACCGTCGGCGATCAGCGGGATGCGGTCCTGCAGCGCTTCGGCCACCAGATCAATGGCGGTGACCTGCGGCACGCCGACGCCGGCGACGACGCGGGTGGTGCAGATCGAGCCCGGGCCGATGCCGACCTTGACGGCGTCCGCGCCGCTGTCCAGCAGCGCCAGTGCGGCTTCGCCGGTGCAGATGTTGCCACCGATGACCTGCACGTTCGGGAAGTTCTTCTTGACCCAGCTGACGCGGTCCAGCACGCCCTGCGAGTGGCCGTGCGCGGTATCGACCACGATCACGTCCACGCCGGCGGCGACCAGCGCTTCCACGCGGCGGTCGGTATCACCACCCACGCCGACGGCAGCGCCGACCAGCAGGCGGGTCGACAGATCCTTGGCAGCGTTCGGGAAGTCGGTGTTCTTCTGGATGTCCTTGACGGTGATCAGGCCACGCAGTTCGAACGAGTCATTGACCACCAGCACCTTCTCGATGCGGTTGCGGTGCAGCAGCTGCAGCACTTCGTCAGACGCGGCGCCTTCCTTGACCGTGATCAGGCGATCCTTCTTGGTCATGATGTGGCGGACCGGATCGTCCAGCTCGGTCTCGAAGCGCATGTCGCGGTGGGTCACGATGCCGGCCAGCTGGCCGTCGCTGCCCACCACCGGCACGCCGGAGATGTTGTGCGCCTGGGTCAGGGCCAGCACGTCGCGGATGGTGGTTTCCGGGCCGACGGTGATCGGGTCGCGGATGACACCGGCCTCGAACTTCTTGACCTTGGCCACTTCCGCGGCCTGCTGTTCCAGGCTGAGATTCTTGTGGATGATGCCCATGCCGCCGAGCTGGGCCATGGCGATGGCCAGGCGGGCTTCGGTGACGGTATCCATGGCGGCGGACAGGATCGGAAGCTTCAGCTTCAGGTCTCGGGTCAACCGCGTTTCGAGGTTGACGTCCTTGGGCAGGATGGTCGAGTGGGCGGGGACGAGCGAGACGTCGTCGTAAGTGAGTGCTTCAGCCTGGATGCGCAGCATCGGCATACCCGAGATGTGGGGAAGCGCGACATTTTACCCTGTTTTCGCGCCGCGTGGCAGGGGGTAGATACGACGCAGTGTCGCGCGGGCGGTGATCGGTTCAGGGGGCGGTGAAACCTGCCTCGGTGGGTGCGGACCGTTGGTCCGCACTACCTTCATATACCTGTGCACCGGCATTGTGCCGACCAACGGTGGGCACCCACCTTAAGAGGGTCATCCGGGCCAGCCCTGGAGCGCCTTTGGTGGGTGCGGACCGTTGGTCCGCACTGCCTTCATATACCTGTGCACCGGCATTGTGCCGACCAACGGTCGGCACCCACCTTGAGAGGATCACCCGAGCCAGCCCTGAAGCGCCTTTGGTGGGTGCGGACCGTTGGTCCGCACTATCCCTCAGGCACCTGAGAACAGCCCCAAGTGAGGTCAGCTCAGCGCTTCCGCCGCTTCCAGGGTGTTCTGCATCAATGTGGCCACGGTCATCGGGCCCACGCCGCCCGGCACCGGGGTGATCCAGCTGGCCCGCTGGGCAGCCGCTTCAAACCCGACATCGCCCACCAGCCGGCCGTCATCCAACCGGTTGATACCGACGTCGATCACCACCGCGCCCGGCTTCACCCACTCGCCCGGCACGATGCCCGGGCGGCCCACCGCCACCACCAGGATGTCGGCGTTGCGCACGGCCTGTTCCAGCACGTCCTTGGGGGTGAACTTGTGGCAGCTGGTCACGGTGCAGCCGGCGATCAGCAGCTCCAGGCCCATCGGGCGGCCGACGTGGTTGCTGACGCCCACGATGGTGGCGTTGCGGCCACGCACCGGCTGGTCGGTGTGGCCCAGCAGCGTGGTGATGCCGCGCGGGGTGCACGGGCGCAGGCCGAACTCGCGCAGGGCCAGGTGGCCGACGTTTTCCGGGTGGAAACCGTCCACGTCCTTGCGCGGGTCGATGCGCTGGATCAGCCGGCGCGCGTCGGGGATGCCCGGCAGCGGCAGCTGGATCAGGATGCCGTGGATCTTCGGGTCGGCATTGAGCTGGTCGATCAGGTCGAGCAGCTCGGCCTCGGTGGTTCCGGCCGGCAGATCGTAGTCATGCGCCTCGATGCCGACCTTCTCGGCGGCACGGCGCTTGTTGCGCACGTATACGGTCGAGGCCGGGTCGCCACCGACCAGCACCACGGCCAGGCCCGGGCGGCTGCCACCGGCGGCCACGCGGGCGTCGACGCGCACCCTCAGGCTGTCGAGCAGGTCCTCGGCGATGCGGCGGCCATCAAGGATGCGGGCAGGATGCTGGGGGGCGGAATCGGTCATCGGGAGCAGGCGTGGGGCGGCGGGGACGCTATTGTCCCTGATTCAGGCCCCCTCGCCCACCGCCGGCTTGGGTAATCCCCACCCGGTTGTGCCGGCCGCTGGCCGGCACCCCCATGACGTCGGAACGTTTCCGCATCTGCCGGCCAGCGGCCGGCACGACCGGGCTTTATTCTTCCTCTTCTGGCACGTCCTGCGGGTTCAACGTCTTGCTTGCCCGCTTCGGCGCGGTGAACGGCGTCGGCGTCGGCACGCCCTGGCCTGAATTGCCGAACACCATCTTGGCGCCGGCATTCAGACCACCACCAGCAATTTCCAGCTCGAAACGCTCGGCATCGCGGCGGCGGATCTGCTCGGCAATTTCGATCGCATCGTCCTCGTCCGCACCCAGTTCCACCAGCGCCGCCTGGCCGAACAGCACCGCCGATTCAAATGTCTCGCGGATCTGGAAATCGACACCGGCATGGATCAGCCGCAGCGAATGCTCGCGGTCGAACGAGCGCACCATCAGCTTGGCCTGCGGGAACTCGTGCGACACCAGCTCAACAATGCGATCAGCCGCCTCGGCCTTGTCCACGCACACCGCAATCGCACGTGCCGTGGCCGCGCCCGAGGCATGCAGCACGTCCAGTCGCGTACCGTCGCCGTAGTAGATCTTGAAACCGAAGCGCGCCGCGCTCTGGATCATCTCCACATCGTTGTCGATGATGGTCACGTCCACGTCGCGCGCCAGCAGCGACTGGCTGGCGACCTGGCCGAAGCGGCCGAAGCCGATCAGCAGCACGCTGCCGGACAGGCCATCGGCCTCGTCCACGCCGTCCATGTTCACCGTCGGCTTCGGCGCGATGCGCTTGTAGAGCAGCACCACCAGCGGGGTCAGCGCCATCGACAGCACCACCACGGCGGTGAAGTTGGCATTGATCTCCAGGTTGATCACGCCGGCCGATGCGGCGGCGGAGAACAGCACGAAGGCGAACTCGCCGCCCTGCGCCATCAGCACGCCCCGATCCAGCGCCTGCGCGTGGTCGCTGCCCATGATGCGCGCGACCACGTAGATGCACAGCGCCTTGGCCGCCATCAACGCCAGCACCAGGCCGAGGATCAGCTGCCAGTTGCCGGCCACCACGCCCAGGTCCAGCGCCATGCCGACGCTGAGGAAGAACAGGCCCAGCAGGATGCCGCGGAACGGCTCGATGTCCGCCTCGATCTGGTGGCGGAAGGTCGATTCGCTCAGCAGCACACCGGCCAGGAACGCGCCCATCGCCATCGACAGGCCGGACAGCTGCATCAGCAGCGCCGCGCCCAGCACCACCAGCAGCGCGGCGGCGGTCATCACCTCGCGCGCCTTCGATTCGGCCAGCACGCGGAACAGCGGGTTGAGCAGGAAGCGGCCGACCAGCACCAGGCCGACGATGGCACCCACGCCGATCGCCACCGACAGCCAGCGCGAGCCCTCGCCATCGGCACTGCCCGCGCCCGGCGCCATCCACGCCACCAGCGCCAGCAACGGCACGATCAGCAGGTCTTCGAACAGCAGGATGGAGACGATCTTCTGGCCCGACGGCAGCGCGATGTCACCACGCTCGGCCAGCAGCTGCATCACCACCGCGGTGGAGGTGAGCACGAAGCCGGTGGCGCCGATGAAGGCCACCTGCCACGGCAGGCCGAACAGTTTGGCGATGCTGGTCAGCACCAGCGCACAGGTGACGATCTGCAGCGTGCCCAGCCCGAAGATCTCCTTGCGCAGGCTCCAGAGATGCGAGGGCCGCATTTCCAGGCCGATCACGAACAGGAACATCACAACGCCGAGCTCGGCGGTATGCAGGATCGCCTGCGGGTCGGAGAACCAGCCCAGCCCGAACGGTCCGATCGCCAGGCCAGCGGCGAAGTAGCCCAGCACCGAGCCCAGGCCGGCCCGGCGGAACAAAGGCACCATCACCACCGCCGCGCCCAGCAGGGCGACGACCTTGACCAGCTCGCTGGTCGCTGCTTCTACCGCCATGCGGTGTGTTCCCCGAGATCCAGAATCGGGTTCAACAATAGAGCAATGCCGATGACGGCAATAGCACGCATGTTGCGCCGGATTGTCTTGGAAGTGGAACGATGCAGGGAGTGACTCCCAGCATCATCCCGAAATCAGGCACATGCTTGGGTGGGCGCCATGACCTGTAGAGCCGAGCCCACGCTCGGCTGCTCTTCGTGCCGAGGCCAGAAGCAGCCGAGCATGGGCTCGGCTCTACAGTAGATCCACGCCATGCGTGGATGACGCACAGCCGCCGCGCCCCGGTAGATCCACGCCATGCGTGGATGAATCCCCGGCCAGCCTCACCCACCCCGGCAGAACGCGGCGTAATCGATATACCCCGGGAACGGTACACCCGGCGCACATACCGGGCACTGCGGGTCCGGGCGGATGCCGGTCTCGCGGAAGCGCATGCCCAGCGCATCGAAGCGCAGCAGGCGCCCCACCAGCGGCTCGCCAATACCCAACAGCAGCTTCAGCACCTCGGTGGCCTGCAGCACGCCGGCCAGGCCAGGCAGCACGCCCAGCACACCGGCCTCGGAACAGTTCGGCGCGAACTCCGGCGGCGGCGGCTCGGGGAACAGGCAGCGGTAGCACGGCGCCACGCCACGCTGGCGGCCAGCGTCAAACACGCTTACCTGGCCGTCAAAGCGCTCGATGGCGGCATAGACCAGGGGCTTGGCGTGCTTGATGCAGGCGTCGTTGAGCAGGTAGCGCAGCGGGAAGTTGTCCGAGCCATCCAGCACCACGTCCACGCCCTCCAGCAGCGCATCCACGTTCTCAGAGGTCACCCGCTCCGGCACCGCCTCGACCTCGATCGACGGATTCAACGCCAGCAGCCGCTCGCGCGCCGAATCGACCTTGAGCTGGCCGACGCTGGCTTCGGTATGCACGATCTGCCGATGCAGGTTGCTGCGCTCCACGCGGTCGTGGTCGGCGAAGCGCAGGTGCCCTACCCCGGCGGCAGCCAGATAGAAGCCGGCCGGCGCACCAAGGCCTCCCGCACCCAGCACCAGCACGCGCGAATCCTGCAGCCGGCGCTGGCCGGCCTCGCCCACCTGTGGCAGCAGCAGGTGGCGCGAATAACGATCAAAGAAATCGCGGTCGGCGGCACTGGCCAGCGGCTGCACCAGTGGCAGCGACTGCTCGCGCCAGGCCACGGTGCCGCCCGTCACGGAAGCGACCTGGGCGTACCCGGCCTCCAGCAGGAACTGCGCGGCATCGGCCGAGCGCTTGCCGCTCTGGCAGATCAGCAGGATCTCCTGGTCGCGCCGCGGCAGATGCGCGGCCGGGTCGGCCTGCAGCTCGCCCTTGGCCACGCCGCGCGCGCCCTCGGCCATGCCGCCGGCCCGCTCGTGCGCCTCGCGCACATCGATCAGCACGGCGCCATGGGCCAGGCGCTCACGCGCCTGTGCGGGGGAAAGCTCTTGGATGCTCATGGCCGCATTATCGCGCACGTGGCGGCAGGCCGCCTTGACCGATACCTGCAAACATGGGGTAGTGCCGGCCGCTGGCCGGCAACCTCGGGCCGTCCGGTGCGTTCATGGCCATGCCGGC
>NZ_JAXBRE020000005.1:6229-235418 GCF_047520985.2 Stenotrophomonas sp. BR163 | reverse complement strand
CATCGGCACGCAACGGCACGGTGACGATCGGTTCGAAATCGTGCTCGAACCGCGCGGCGAACTGCAGCGCCTCTACCGGTAGGGGCGCAAACGAAAAAGGCGGCCCTGCGGCCGCCTTCCCGTGAATCACTTGCCCTTGACGTGCTTCATCAAGCGCCGCTTGGCCTTGACCTGCCGCTCGGTGAGGACGTTCTTCTTGCCCTCGTACGGGTTGGTACCCTCGCGGAAGATGAAGCTCACCGGCGTGCCGATCAGCTTGAAGCGCTTGCGGAAGAAGTTCTCCAGGTAGCGCTTGTACGACTCCTGCAGCTCCTTCAGGCGCGTGCCGTGCACGATGAAGGTCGGCGGGTTGGAACCGGCCGGGTGCACGTAGCGCAGCTTGGAGACATGGCCCCGGATGGTCGGCGGCGGGTTGGTCTCGTAGGCCACTTCCAGCGCCTTGTTCACTTCGCTGGTGGTGAAGGTCTTGTTCGCCGATTCGTGCGCGCGATGCACCGCACGGAACAGCTCGCGCAGGCCCGAGCCGTGCTTGGCCGAGATGCGCACCGACTCGGCCCACGGCACGAAGCCCAGCTTCAGCGACAGCATGGTCTCGGCCTGCTCGCGCTGGTACTCGGTCAGGCCATCCCACTTGTTGATGGCGATCACCAACGCGCGGCCGGCATCGAGCACGGCACCGAGCACGGTGGCGTCCTGGTCGGTCACGCCTTCGGTGGCGTCGAGCATCAGCACGGCCACCTGGCACTGCTCGATCGACTGCATGGTCTTGACCACCGAGAACTTCTCGACGACCTCGTCCACGCGCGAACGACGGCGCAGGCCGGCGGTGTCGATCAGGCGGTACTCACGGCCGTCGCGCTCCAGGTCCACCGCGATCGAGTCGCGGGTGGTACCCGGCACGTCGGAGGCGATCATGCGCTCCTCGCCGAGGATGCGGTTGACCAGGGTCGACTTGCCCACGTTCGGGCGGCCGACGAAGGCGATGCGGATGCGGTTCGGGTCGTTGTCCAGCTCTTCGCCGCTGCCTTCTTCCGGCAGGCGCTGGATCACTTCGTCCAGCAGGTCGTCCAGGCCCTGGCGATGCGCGGCCGAGACGGTCAGCATCTCGCCGAAGCCATAGCGGGCGAACTCGGAACGCACGCTGTCCTCGTCGGTGCCGTCGATCTTGTTGATCAGCAGCAGCGTCGGGCGCGACAGCTTGCGCAGCCAGGCCAGGATCTCGTCGTCCAGCGCCGAGGTGCCCTCGCGGGCATCGACGACGAACAGGATCAGGTCGGCTTCGGCCGCGGCCGCACGGGCCTGGCGCGTGGTGGCGCCGGCCAGGCCTTCGTCTTCCCCGGCGATACCGCCGGTATCCACGACGAGGAAATGGTTGTCCTCGTCGAGGCGGCAGACACCGTAGTTGCGGTCGCGGGTGACGCCGGGCTGGTCATGGACCAGCGCGTCACGGGTGCGCGTAAGCGCATTGAAAATAGTCGACTTGCCGACATTCGGCCGTCCAACCAGGGCGACCAGAGGCAGCATCGCGATTACTCCAATTTTTTTAGTTTGCCAACCGGAAGGCGGTCAGCTTGCCATCCACGTTCTGCACCAGCAGCACCCCGTCTACGACGACCGGCTGGGCCAGCAGGGCGTCGCCGCCACTTTTTGCCCGTGCCGCCATCGCACCATCGGAGGCCTGCAACCAGTGCACGTATCCCTTGTAGTCACCGACCACGACGTAGTCGCCGTGCAGTGCCGGGCCGGTCAGGGAGCGACGGGCGAGTGCCGTCTGCGACCACATGGCTGCGCCGCTGGCCTTGTCCAGGCCGAACACGCCGCCCTTGTTGTCGGTCACGAACACATTGCCCGACGACACCGCCACGCCACCTGCGCCGCCATGGTCGCGCGCCCACAGCGGGCGACCGGTCGGGCCTTCGATGGCCATGGTCTGGTTCTTGAAGCTGCTCACGTACAGGGTGTTACCGTCGAGCACCGGTGCGCCGTCGACGTCCGCCATGCGCTCCAGCTCGGTGCGGCCTTCGCCGTTGCCGAGGTTCTGTTCCCACAGCGTGCGGCCATCCTGCTGGGCCAGGGCCGCGACCGCGCCCTCGTCCTTGCCGATGAACAACACGCCCGGGCCGGTCACCACCGGCGCGTTGCCGCGCACGGTCAGCGCCGGCAGCTCGCTCGGATTGAACCACTTCTGGGTGCCGTTGCCGACATCGAAGGCGGTCACGCGGCCGTCGTTGCTGCGCACGTAGACCATGCCCTGGGCAACGGCCGGCGCGGCGATCACTTCACCCGGGACACGGGCGCGCCACTTCTCGCTGCCGTCGTTGATGTCCAGCGCGATGACCTGACCGTCCAGCGTGCCGATCACGACCAGGTTCTCACCGACACCCGGGCCGCCGGACAGGCGCAGCTTGGCCTTCTTCTTTTCCTTCTTCGGCTCCCAGGTCCAGACCTTCTTGCCGGTCTGCAGGTCGATGGCGTGCACGCCACCGGTGATCGCCGCAGCGAACACGTGGCCGTTGGCCACCGCCGGGCCCTGGCGCACACCGATGCGACGCTCGCCCTTGCCGAGGTTGACCGACCAGATCTTGCTGACCTTCACGGTCGGCTCGAACTTGACCAGCTCAGCCGGTTCCTGTGCCTTCTTCGCCGCCGCGTCCTTGCCGGCGAACCAGCCCTTCATGGTGCCGCAGCCGGTCAGGGCCATGCCCATCAGGAGCACGGTGGCGGCGCGGGTGATCATGACCTTCTGACTCATCAAACCGACTCCGCAGGGGCGGCAACGGTGCCGCCGGCGTCCATAACCTTGGTTTCCAGCAGGCGCCGCTGCGGCGCTGCCACGTCCAGCGTCTTCAGCGCCTTCTCGTACTGTACGCGGGCCTCATCACGCTTGCCCTGCGCCATCAGCGCATCGCCATGGATTTCCAGGCTGCTGCTGTCGGTGGCGCTGCCCAGCAGCTTGATGGCCTCGTCGCTCTTGCCGGTGGCCACCAGCAGGCGGGCCACACGCTGGTCGACCACGCGCTGCAGGTCGCCTTCGACCTTCACGTTGCGCAGGGTGGCCAGTGCCTCTTCGTTCTTGCCGGCGTCGACCTGGGCCTTGGCCAGCTGCAGCGCCGCGAGGTCGCCGTAGATGCTGGACGGGCCGGCTTCGAGCGCCTTGACCGCCTTGGCGGCGTCGTCAAGCTTGTTCTGCTGCAGGCCCTGCAGGGCCTTCTGGTACTCGACATTGGCCGAGGCCAGCTTGCTGCCCTGATCCTTCTGGTACCACTGCCAGCCGGCAATGGCACCGATGGCGATGACTACGCCACCGAGGATGCTGGCGCCATTCTTCCGCAGCCAGCTGCGGACGCGTTCACTTTGTTCGTGCTCGTCGAGCAGATCGTCGATCGCCATGCGTACTCTCGCCCCGCCCGTCGGGAGGGACCATTGGGTTTAATCGAAGGTGGTGAAACCGCGCCTCAGTGCGAAACCGGGACTACGGAGCCTTCAGAGGATACCTGAAAGCGTGCCACGTTGGCTCGCTGGTAGGGGGTCAGATCGACGATAGCGCCGTTCTGCTGAACCTGGACCGCCGAGGCGTTGCCCAGGGTCACCCGGGTCACCTGGCCGGGCGTGAAGCTGCGGGTCTCGCCGGACTTGATCAGTGCCTTCTCGACGGTGCTGCCGTCCGGGCCGCCGATGTCGACCCAGCTGTCGCCGCTGAACTGCATTTCCAGCGCATTGCCGGCAGCCGGGGCCGGCGCCGGGCGCGGCACCGGGGCCAGCGAGGCGACGTAAGGGGTGGCCGCCGGCTTGCTGGCCGGGGCCGTGGTCGCTTCGGCCGGGGCGGCCGTCTCGCTACCGGCTGCGGACGGTGTGACCGGCACGGCGGCCGGGATCACGTCCAGCGAGGCGGTGCTCGGCGACGGGGTCGCGCTACCGTCGAAGTGGCCACGGGTGGCGAACCACACCGGCACCGCCAGCACGGCGGTGATGCCGACATACAGCACGCGCCGGCCGAGGTTCTCGGCGATGCGGCGCGCACGCGGGGTATGGGTATGGCTGACCAGGGTGGGCGGAACCACCGGGCCGACCTGGGCCTGCTCCAGCAGCTCGCCCACGTCCACGTCGAGCAGGCGCGCATAGCTGCGCAGCTGGCCGCGCACGAACACCGGCGCCCCCAGCTTCTGCCATTGTTCCTCTTCCAGGGACTTGACCACCTGGACCGGCATGCGCAGGCGCGAGCCGACATCTTCGAGGGTCAGTCCGGCCGCTTCACGGGCCTGGCGCAGGCGGGTGCCGCAGCCGGCCGCAGTCTCGAGAGCGCTCACAGTCTGGTCATCAATCACAATGCATCAACCCTGGAGTTAGGAGCCCGCATCCTGCGGAAATTCCTGTCGAATCCGCTGCAGATAGCGATCAGATGCCGCCCGATCGCCCAGCCTCGCTTCGATTTGAGACGCAAGTTGTAACACGGAACGCGTTGCGGGTGCAGCCGCAATCCTACGTTCGGCGAAGGCCCGGGCCTCCATGTAGCGGCCCTGGCGGAAGCTCAGCTGGGCCATCGACTCCAGCGCCACCGGGTTGGCCGGCGCCGCGACGAGTGCCGCGCGCAGGTCGCGCTCGGCACGTTCGAGCTGCCCAGCGTCCAGTGCGCAGCTGCCGGCATTGGCCTGCGCTTCGCCCGGGGTGGCATAGCCCGGCGCCTGCAGCGCCCGGTCGAACCAGACCAGCGATTCGGCCGGCTGGCCCTGCTGGCACAACCAGGCACCGTAGTTGTTGAGCACGTCCCCGCGCTGCGGCGCCAGCTCGGCGGCCTTGCGGAAATTCTCGCCCGCCTGGCGGGTGCGGCCACGACGGTCATCGATGCCGGCCTGCAGCACCAGCGCATCGGGCGCCTCGGGCGCCAGCTTCAGCGCTTCGCGCACCTTGCGCTCGGCGGCGTCGAGATTGCCGACCTGCATGTCACGGGTCGCCAGGGTCAACAGGTCGCGCCAGCGCACTTCGCGCCGCACGCTTTCCGGGTCAGCCACCGAATAGACCGGCGCCTGGCTCGGCCCAAGCTTGGCCTTGGGATGGGATTTGCAGCCGCCGACCGCAACGGCCAGCACGCCCGCGAACAGAACCAGCCAGAGGCGGTCAGGCCGCGGCATCGCTCCCCTTCCCCGCCTGCAGCGTCTTGTTGAACTCCGCCTGGCGGCGGGTGCGGTCCATCACCTGGCCCTTGAGCTGGCCACAGGCGGCGTCGATGTCGTCGCCACGGGTGCGGCGGACCATGGTCAGCACGTTGCTGTCGAGCAGGATCTTCTGGAAGGCGCGGATGTGCGCTTCTTCCGAACGCTCGTAGCGGGTGCCCGGGAACGGGTTGAACGGGATCAGGTTGACCTTGCCCGAATCCTTGGCCTGCACCGCGTTGTCGAACTGGCGCATCAGGCGGGCCAGCTCCCGGGCATGCTCGGGCTTGTCGTTGATGCCCTTCATCAGGGTGTATTCAAAGGTGACCGACTCGCGGCGCTTGTTGGCGCGCAGGTAGCGTGCGCACGAAGCCATCAGCTCGGCGATCGGGTACTTCTTGTTGAGCGGCACCAGCGTCTCGCGCAGTGCGTCGTTCGGCGCATGCAGCGACACCGCCAGCGACACGTCGCTTTCGGCAGACAGGCGGTCGATCTGCGGCACCAGGCCAGAGGTCGACAGGGTCACGCGCTTGTTGGCCAGGCCGTAGCCCAGGTCGTCGCGCATCACGCTCATGGCGCGCACGACGTTGTCGAAATTCATCAGCGGCTCGCCCATGCCCATCATCACCACGTTGGTGAGGCGGCGCATCTGGTGCGGCACGTTGCCCAGGTGGCGTGCGGCAACCCACACCTGGCCGATGATCTCGGCGGTGGTCAGGTTGCGGTTGAAGCCCTGGGTAGCGGTGGAGCAGAACGTGCAGTTCAGGCCGCAACCGACCTGCGAGGACACGCACAGCGTGCCACGGGTCTTGTCCGGGATGTACACGGTCTCGATGGCGTTCTTGCCATCCACGCCCATCGCCAGCAGCCACTTGTGGGTGCCGTCGGCGGAGGGCTTGTCGAACACGATGTTGGGAACCAGCACCTCGGCATGGGCCTGCAGCTTGGCGCGCAGGACCTTGCCGAGGTCGGTCATTTCATCGAAGTCGGTGACGTAGCGATGGTGGATCCACTTCATCACCTGATGGGCACGGAACTTCTTTTCGCCGAGAACCTCGACGAAAAACTTCTCCAGGCCCGCGCGATCGAGGTCGAGCAGGTTCTGCTTGCCAGCCGTGGGTGCCGACTTCGGCAGCGGCTGGATGGCGGGGGACTGTACGACCTCGTTCACGGCATTACTCTCAGCGCGAGACGACTTCGGTGGCGGCGAAGAAGTAGGCGATCTCAATCGCGGCATTCTCGACCGAGTCCGAGCCATGGGCGGCGTTGGCATCGATGGATTCGGCGAAGTCGGCGCGGATGGTGCCCGGCGCGGCTTCCTTCGGGTTGGTGGCGCCCAGCAGGTCGCGGTGGGCCAGGACGGCGTTCTCGCCTTCCAGGGCCTGGATCATCACCGGGCCGGAGATCATGAACTCGACCAGCGCGTTGAAGAACGGACGCTCGCGGTGCACGGCGTAGAAGCCTTCGGCTTCACGACGGGACAGCTGCTTGTACTTGGCGGCCACGACCTTCAGGCCGGCCTTCTCGAAGCGGGCGTAGATTTCGCCGATGACGTTCTTGGCAACGGCGTCCGGCTTGATGATCGAAAGGGTGCGCTCCAGCGCCATGGGATGTCTCCAATGGAATCGGGCCGCTGATGGCCCGAAGGGTAACATGAAAAAAACCCGCGTCGGGACGCGGGCTTAGCCTGATAAACGTAGGCGAATTGTAAAAGATAAAGCCGCGGGGTGGTAGAGGGCCGTCGGCCGACAAACCCTTACGGCAGGGGTCAGATCCCCGCAGGGGCTCTGACCCCATCCCGGGCCCAGCATCGGGGTCGGAGCCCCTGCGGGGATCCGACCCCTACCCCATTCACCCAGCTGAGCGGATTCTGACCGTCCGAGCCATTTTTGCTGCACTGCAAAATGCCATACGCTACCGTCTGGTCCTAGTATCAAACAATCGTTTGATTAAGGTCCGCCCGCCGATGGCCAAACCCGCCCACTTCTCGACCAAGGACCGGATCCTCGGCGCGGCGGAGGAGCTGTTCGCGCAGCACGGCTTCGCCGGCACGTCGCTGCGCCAGGTCACCAGCCAGGCCGACGTCAACATCGCGGCGGTCAACTACCACTTCGGCTCCAAGGAAAACCTGGTCAACGAGGTGTTCCGCCGCCGCATGGACGAGATGACCAGCGCCCGCCTGTCTCAGCTCGAACGCGCCCGCGCCGAGCACCCTGGCGAACTGCGCCCGGTGCTGGCCGCCTTCGTCGAGCCAGCCCTGGCGCTGGCCCAGGACCGCCAGAACGGCGGCGCCTTCGTGCGCGTGATCGCCCGCGCCTATGCCGAGAAGAACGACAACCTGCGCAAGTTCCTGTCTGACCACTACGGCCACGTGCTGCGTGCGTTCGGCAAGGCCATCGGCGAGTGCGTGCCCGGCCTGAGCAAGGAAGAGTTGTACTGGCGCCTGGACTTCCTGGCCGGCTCGCTCACCTATGCCATGGCCGACTTCGGGCTGATCAAGCGTCCCGCCGGTGTCACCGAAGCGGCGCATCGTGCCCATGCTGCCCATGAACTGATCCATTTCGCCGAAGCCGGGTTCCGCGCCGCCGCACGCGCCAGCGCCCTGCCCGCTTCCGTTTGATTCCACCCAGTAACTGCTGACCAACAAAGGCCCTACACCATGTCCAATTCCCTGCTAGTCCGCCGCGCCGCCGTGCTGGGTGCCGGCGTCATGGGTGCCCAGATCGCCGCCCACCTCACCAACGCCGGCGTCGACACCGTGCTGTTCGACCTGCCTGCGAAGGAAGGTCCGGCCGACGGCATCGTGCTGAAGGCGATCGCCAACCTGGGCAAGCTGAGTCCCGCGCCGCTGGCCAGCAAGTCGCTTGCCGAAGCCATCACTCCGGCCAACTACGAGTCCGGCCTGGAGCAGCTGAAGGACTGCGACCTGATCATCGAGGCCATCGCCGAGCGCATGGACTGGAAGCAGGACCTGTACAAGAAGATCGCCCCGTTCGTGGCCGACCACGCGGTGCTCGCCTCCAACACCTCGGGCCTGGGCATCAACAAGCTGGCCGACGTGCTGCCCGAGCAGCTGCGCCACCGCTTCTGCGGCGTGCACTTCTTCAATCCGCCGCGCTACATGCACCTGGCCGAGCTGATCCCGGCCACCACCACCGATGCCGCCGTGCTGGAAGGCCTGGAAGCTTTCCTGGTCACCACCCTGGGCAAGGGCGTGGTGTACGCCAAGGACACCCCGAACTTCATCGGCAACCGCATCGGCGTGTTCTCGATCCTGTCGACCATCCACCATACCCAGCAGTTCGGCCTGGGCTTCGACGAAGTGGACGGCCTGACCGGCCCGCTGGTCGGCCGCCCGAAGTCGGCCACCTACCGCACCTCCGACGTGGTCGGCCTGGACACCATGGCCCACGTCATCAAGACCATGGGCGACACCCTGCCGAATGACCCGTGGCATGAATTCTTCAAGTCGCCGAAGTGGCTGGACGCGCTGATTGCCAAGGGTGCGCTGGGCCAGAAGACCGGCGCCGGCATCTTCCGCAAGGTCGGCAAGGACATCGTCGTGCTGGACCTGGAGAAGCAGGACTACCGCCCGGCCGATCGTACCGCCGCCCCGGAAGTGGTCGAGATCCTGAAGATCAAGAACCCGGCCGAGAAGTTCGCCAAGCTGCGCGAGAGCCAGCACCCGCAGGCGCAGTTCCTGTGGGCGACCTTCCGTGACCTGTTCCACTACAGCGCCTACCACCTGGCCGACATCGCCGAGACCGCGCGCGACGTCGACCTGGCCATCCGCTGGGGCTACGGCTGGTCGCTGGGCCCGTTCGAAACCTGGCAGGCCGCCGGCTGGAAGCAGGTCGCGCAGTGGATCGCCGATGACATCGTGGCCGGCAGGAGCATGAGCAACGCGCCGCTGCCGGACTGGGTGTTCGATGGCCGCGATGGCGTGCACGCTGCCGAGGGCAGCTACAGCCCGTCGCGCAACGCCAAGCTGCCGCGTTCGTCGCTGCCGGTGTACCAGCGCCAGCGCTTCCCGGATCCGCTGCTGGGCGAGAAGTTCGCGCCGGGCGAAACCGTGTTCGAGAACGACGGCCTGCGCATGTGGCACGACGGTGATGGCATCGCCGTGGTCAGCTTCAAGACCAAGATGAACACCGTTTCCGACCAGGTGCTGGATGGCCTGCAGGAATGCGTCAGCCGCGCCGAGAAGGACTTCCAGGGCCTGGTGATCTGGCAGCAGAAGGAACCCTTCTCCGCCGGTGCCGACCTGGCCGGTGCACTGGGCCTGCTGCAGGCCGGCAAGGTCGACCAGTTCGAAGAGATGGTCGCCAACTTCCAGCGCACCAGCCAGCGCATCAAGTACTCGCTGGTGCCGGTGGTCGCCGCCGTGCGCGGCCTGGCGCTGGGCGGCGGCTGTGAGTTCCAGATGCACAGCGCCAAGACCGTGGCCTTCCTGGAAAGCTACATCGGCCTGGTCGAGGCCGGTGTCGGCCTGCTGCCGGCCGGTGGCGGCCTGAAGGAACTGGCGGTGCGCGCTTCGCAGGCTGCGGGCCCGGGTGGCGACGTTTTCGCCGAACTGAAGAAGACCTTCGAGACCGTTGCGATGGCCAAGGTGTCCAACTCGGCGGTCAACGCCAAGGAGCTGGGCCTGCTGCGCAGCACCGACAAGGTGGTGTTCAACAGCTACGAGGCCCTGCACATCGCCAAGGCCGAAGCACGCGCACTGGCCGAAGCCGGCTACCGTCCGCCGCTGCCGGCACGCCGCATCCAGGTCGCCGGTGACGTGGGCATCGCCACCTTCAAGATGATGCTGGTCAACATGCTGGAAGGCCGTTTCATCAGCCCGTACGACTACGAGATCGCCGAGCGCATCGCCACCGTGCTGTGCGGCGGCAAGGTCGATCGCGGCACCCTGGTCGACGAAGAGTGGCTGCTGACCCTGGAGCGCAAGCACTTCGTCGAACTGGCCCAGCAGGAAAAGACCCAGGCTCGCATCGCGCACATGCTGAAGACCGGCAAGCCGCTGCGGAACTGACGGAAGACATCGGTAGTGCCGGCCGCTGGCCGGCAACCTCTTCCAACCCCTATTCAAGAGATCACTGCAATGACCAAGCAAATCCAGGACGCCTACATCGTCGCCGCCACCCGTACCCCGGTTGGCAAGGCGCCCAAGGGCATGTTCCGCAACACCCGCCCCGACGACATGCTTGCGCACGTGCTGCGCAGCGTCGTCGCCCAGGCCCCGGGCGTGGACGTCAACCGCATCGATGACGCCATCATCGGCTGCGCCATGCCGGAAGCCGAGCAGGGCATGAACGTGGCGCGCATCGGCGTGCTGCTGGCCGGCCTGCCGAACACCATCGCCGCACAGACCGTGAACCGCTTCTGCTCCTCTGGCCTGCAGGCCGTGGCGCAGGCCGCCGACGCGATCCGCCTGGGCAACGCCGACCTGATGCTGGCCGGCGGTACCGAGTCGATGTCGATGGTGCCGATGATGGGCAACAAGATCGCCATGGCACCGAGCGTGTTCGACAACGACCACGTCGCCATCGCCTACGGCATGGGCATCACCGCCGAGAAGGTGGCCGAAGAGTGGAAGGTCTCGCGCGAAGACCAGGACGCGTTCGCCCTGGCCTCGCACCAGAAGGCCATGGCCGCGATCCAGAACGGCGAGTTCAAGGACGAAATCAGCCCGTACGAGATCGTCTCGCACCTGCCGGACCTGGCCGATGGCCAGCGCATCATCACCCGCAACAAGATCGCCGACACCGACGAAGGCCCGCGCCCGGATTCCTCCGCTGAAGGCCTGGCCAAGCTGCGCCCGGTATTCCGCAACGGCCAGTTCGGCGGCACCGTCACCGCCGGCAACTCGTCGCAGATGAGCGATGGCGCCGGTGCCGTGCTGCTGGCCTCGGAGCAGGCGATCAAGGATTACGGCCTGACCCCGCTGGCGCGTTTCGTCAGCTTCTCGGTGGCCGGCGTGCGCCCGGAAGTGATGGGCATCGGCCCGATCGCCGCGATCCCGAAGGCCCTGAAGCAGGCCGGCCTGACCCAGGACCAGCTGGACTGGATTGAACTGAACGAAGCCTTCGCCGCGCAGTCGCTGGCAGTGATCCGCGATTGCGGCCTGGACCCGAGCAAGGTCAACCCGCTGGGCGGCGCGATCGCCCTGGGCCATCCGCTGGGCGCGACCGGCGCGATCCGTACCGCGACCCTGCTGCACGGCCTGCGTCGTCGCCAGCAGAAGTACGGCATGGTGACGATGTGCATCGGCACCGGCATGGGTGCGGCGGGTATTTTCGAGGCGCTGTAAGGTTCAAAGCGTTGCCGGCTGGTTGTTGGTTGGCTGTGGGGCCCGGGTGGGTGAGGCTGCCCGGGACACGCCGTAAACCCGTCCCTGGGGGCTTGGCAGCGGCATCCATGCCGCTGACAGTCCCGGCCAGCCTCACCCACCCGCGCCACCCGGCATTCCGCTCGGCGGAAGGGTGAGCAAAGGCAAGGCAAGAGCCGGGGTCAGAGCCCTTTGCTGCGCAAGGGGATCTGACCCCAACAAGCAAAAAAGGCAGCCATTGGCTGCCTTTTTTGCTTGTTGCTCTCGCCTTTGATTCCGCCCTTCCCGTCCGCGCCCGCAGGAAACTTGGCAGGCGGGACGGGTGGGCCTTTGCAGGACCGTTGGCGCCATGGGCCCGAGGCATGCCTCGGGCGGGTTGGGCAGGACGCCCAACCCCGGTCTTGCCGTGTGCGCAGGACAGCGCACACGAGCAAGGCGCCATCGAGCCCCCATGGGTGAGGGCGCTTTGCTTGCGAAGCACTGCTTCGCAAGCGCCCGAACGCACAGCCGCCAGCGGCTGGGCCGGTCTGGGGGTTTACCGCGTGTCCTGCAAAGGCCCACCCGTCCCGCCCATCACGTATCGATCAAGGCGCTGCACGGAGCGCTTGATAGAACCCTTATTCCGCCAGCATCGCCGCCAGCTTCTCCCGCGCGGGGCCGGCCAGCTTCGGGTTGTCCAGCGCGAAGCGGATCGTCGCCTCCACCAGCCCCAAGTGCGTGCCGCAGTCGAAGCGGGTGCCCTCGAAACGATAGGCATCGACTTCTTCGGTCTTCAGCAGCTCAGCAATCGCATCGGTCAGCTGGATCTCGCCACCGGCACCAGTCTGGGTCTGTTCCAGCAGTTCGAAGATCTTCGGGCTCAGCACGTAGCGGCCGACCACCGCCAGGTCACTCGGCGCGTCCTCCGGCTTCGGCTTCTCTACGATCTGCGAAATGCGGCCCTTGCGGCCATCGAACGCCTCAGTGGCGACGATGCCGTAGCTGGCGGTCTTTTCGTGCGGCACGTCTTCGACCGCGATCACGCTGGCACCGCTGGCTTCATTGAGGTCGGCCATCTGCTTCAGCGCACCGGCACCGCGGTTCCAGATCAGATCGTCGGGCAGCAGCACCGCGAACGGCTCGTCACCGATCACAGCCTTGGCACACAGTACTGCGTGCCCGAGGCCCAGCGCCTCGGCCTGGGTCACGAAGATCGCGCGCACGCCATTGGGCAGCACATGCCGGATCAGCTCCAGCTGCTCCTGCTTGCCGGCGCGCTCGAGCTTCTGCTCCAGCTCGTAGGCCTTGTCGAAATAATCGGCGACCGCGTGCTTGTAGCGGTTGGTGATGAACACCAGCGTGTCGCAGCCGGCTTCGATGGCTTCATCAACGGCGTACTGGATCAGCGGCCGATCAATGATCGGCAGCATCTCCTTCGGCACAGTCTTGGTTGCTGGCAAAAAACGCGTTCCCAGTCCTGCCACCGGGAAAACTGCCTTGCGAATTCGCTTGCTCATTGGTGCCTGTTTGCCTCACGTGCCGGAAAGGGCACGACTTTAGCGGATGAAATGTAAGCATCCTGTTCGATTGGCGAGAATTCCGGCATCGTCGCAAACAGGATTTCCTGGATGCTGGCAGTGTCGTAGCTGGCAATCGCCTCACGCAGGCGCGGAACATTGCCCAGCACCAGGTCGCGCGAGAACGTACGCACGCCGGCCTCGAGAATCTTCGGGTGCGCGGTCGAACGGTAGTCTTCGTCCGAATAGAACAGGGTCTCGTGCAGCTTCTCGCCCGGGCGCAGGCCGGTGTAGATGATCTGGATGTCCTTGTACGGCTGCTTGCCGGTCAGGCGGATCATCTGTTCGGCCAGCACGCGGATCGGCACCGGCTCGCCCATGTCCAGGGTGTAGATCGCACCATGCGACGCCGACGCGGCCGCCTGCAGGATCAGCTGGCAGGCCTCGGGGATGGTCATGAAGTAACGGCTGACTTCCGGGTCCGTGACCGTGACCGGACCACCGCGCAGGATCTGCTCGCGGAACAGCGGCACCACGCTGCCGGCCGACGCCAGCACGTTGCCGAAGCGCACCGTGACGAAACGGGTGTGCGTGGACTTCTGGTCCAGGCTCTGGCAGATCATCTCGGCGTAGCGCTTGCTCGCACCCAGCGCATTGACCGGGTCGACCGCCTTGTCCGTGGAAATGAACACGAAATGCTCCACGCGGGCTTCCAGGCACGCGCGGGCGACGTTCTCGGTCGCCAGGATGTTGTTGCGCACCGCTTCGCGCAGCTGGCGCTCCAGCACCGGCACGTGCTTGTAGGCGGCGGCATGGAACGCGGTATCGACCGGGTGCAGTGACAGCGCGTGGCGGATCACGGCAGGGTCGCCACAGTCGCCCAGCACCGCCTCGATCTCGACATCGGGGAAGCTGCGCCGCAGCTCGCCTTCGATGGTCAACAACAGCAGCTCGCTGATCTCCAGCAGGATGATGCGACCTGCACCGTGCCGCGCGCACTGGCGGCACAGCTCCGAGCCGATCGAACCACCGGCGCCGGTGACCATCACAGTGCGCCCACCCAACCAGCCGCGGATCAGGTTCCAGTCCGGCATGATGGGCTTGCGGCCCAGCAGGTCTTCGATCGCCACTTCCTTCAGCTGGCCTGGCAGCGACTGGCCCTGCAGGATGTCGCTGAGCTTGGGCACGGTACGGAACGGAACGCCGGTGCTTTCGCAGATCGCGACAACGCGCTGCATGCCTGCGGCGTCCAGTGACGGCATGGCAATGACCAGCAGCTTGGCAGCGGTCTCGCGGACCACCGTCGGGGCGTCATCCAGGGTGCCGAGGATCGGCAGGCCCTGCAGCTTGGCACCCCGCAGGTGCGGTGCATCGTCGAGCAGGCCGACCGGCTCGAAGTTGCCGGAACGACGCAGGTCGCGCACCAGTGTTTCCGCCGCCTGGCCGGCACCGAGGATCAGCACGCGGCGGGCGCTGGAATCGGACTGCAGTGCCTGGTAATCCTTCCAGGCCCGGTACAGCAGGCGCGGTGCGCCCAGCAGGGCCGACAGCGCGAACGGGTAGATCACCAGCACCGACATCGGCACGCCGTCGAAGCGCTTCCACATCAGCACCAGGACGATGGCGACCATGCCGATGAAGCTGGCCTTGAAGATGTTCAGCAGGTCGCTGACGCTGGCGAACCGCCACAGCCCGCGATACAGGCCCACGCGCCAGAACACCAGGCCCTGCAGCAGCAGCACCAGGGTGGTATCGACGTTCCACAGGGGCAGCGCCGGAGCGTTGGGCAGGATCGAGTAACGCCCTGCATGGAGCAACTGCCAGCATGCCCAGACCATGAAGAGGTCGTGGCAGACGATGGCCGAACGCGGCATCAGGCCGAGGATTCTGTCCCGCCAGGGTGAAGCCATAAGTCAGGTATTTCCTTGTCGGTAGCGCATTCCATTGCGCAGGAGGAGCCAGAGGACGCTCAGCGCGGTGAACCACGCGATCGCCACGGCAGCCTCCCACCTCGGCTGCAAATTGGAGCAGACATTGAACACTGTAATACTGAACAGACCCAAAGCAAAGTACATCCCTGTCACCTGGGGGTGACTGGCTCCTGCCTGCACCGCGCGCTGGTAGACGTGCTGGGTATGGGGTTCCATCCAGCGTTGTCCCGAAATGATGCGCGCCAGCAGTGTGAAGCCCGCGTCCACGAGGAACGGCGAAACCGGGACCAGCAGCAGGATCCAGTTGATATCAGTACGCACGCTGGCGAGCGCCAGCACCGCTGCGACCGCGTACCCCAACGCGCCGCTTCCGACATCGCCCATGAAGATCCGGGCCCGAGGGAAGTTGAACGGCAGGAATCCAAGGCAGGCCAGGCCCAGGGCCACGGCAGCCAGCGAGTACGGCCACGGCAGCACCGGCGCCAGCCCCAGCATCGCCACGACGGCCTGGCTGGCGGCAATGCCGTTGATGCCGTCCATGAAATTCCAGATGTTGATCAGTGAGGCGGTGAACAGCAGCACCAGCGCCGCCAACAGCCAGCTGCCACCATTCACCTTGACCAGGCTGGCCAGCAGCGCCGCGGCGATGAAATGCACCAGCAGGCGACGCATCGCTGGCAGGGGCCTGTGGTCGTCCCACCAGCCGATACCGGCCACCAGCACCAGCCCAAGGCTGGCCACCAGCACTGTCGGCGAGCTTTCGGGCCAGGCCCAGATGGCCACGGCTGCAGTCACCAGCAAGCTGATGACGATGGCGATGCCGCCACCGCGCGGGGTAGCGACACTATGGCTGCGGCGTTCGCCGGGCTGGTCCATCAACTGCTGGCGCAGCGCATAGCCACGTGCAGCCCAGGTCAGCACCGCACTCAGCAGGGCGAGCCCCAGCAGCGCGCCCATCACAAGCCAGGGCATGGATCAGAGCACCGCGTAGTTCAGCAGTGGCTTGACCGTCCCCCACTCCTTGCAGCTCGGGCACTGCCAGTGGTGGGTACGCGCACCGAAGCCGCAGCGGGTGCAGCGATAGGCCGGGTTGCGCACCAGCAGCTGGTCAGTGATGTGCTTGAGGTCGTGCAGGGTGGCGGTGGAGTCGGCGCCCTCGGCGAGGGTGAGATCGATCAGCGCGGACTCGCCACGCACCGACGGACGATCCTTCAGCTGGCGGCCGAGGTAGGCACGCGCCGGGGCCACGCCCTCCTGTTCTTCCATCAGGCGGGTCAGCGCCAGCACCGGGGCAATGCCACGGTAATGCTCGGTCATCTCCGACAGGAACGCGCGCGCACCTGCCAGATCGCCCACCTTGCGATAGTTCTGCATCAACGCCGGCAGCAGTTCCGGCAGGTATTCGGGATCGTTGCGCGCGGCGCGCTCGAAGGCGCGCACGGCGGCCTCAGGATTGCCTGCGTCGGTTTCCAACCGGCCCTCGATGATGCCGGCGCGCACCGACATCGCATCGGCCTGGTAGGCGCGGGCGATCGCTGCCCTCGCCTCTTCCAGCTTGCCGGCGCCACGGAATCGCTCGGCCAGTTCGCACTCGAACTGCCCGATCAGCTTGCCCATCGGCTCGCCGGTGACATCCTCGAAACGGGTGGCGTTGTCGATCGCCTTTTCCCAGTCACGCTCGGCCTGGTAGATGCCGATCAGGTGCTTGAGCGCCTGCGGTGCGCGCTGATCCAGCTGGGCCAGCTCGGTGAACACGGTCTCGGCACGATCCAGCAGGCCGGACTTCATGTAGTCCTCGCCCAGGGCCAGCAGGGCCTGCACGCGTTGTGCGTCACTCAGGTCATGGCGATTGACCAGGCCCTGGTGCAGGCGGATGGCGCGGTCGACCTCGCCACGACGGCGGAACAGATGGCCCAGCGCGACCTGGGTCTCGAAGGTTTCCTTGTCCAGCTCGGCGATGTGCAGGAACAGCTCGATGGCCTTGTCCGGCTGCTCGTTGAGCAGGTAGTTCAGGCCACGGAAATAGGTGCTCGACAGGCGGCTGACCTGGCTGTCACCGTGGCGTTGGCCACCACGCCGCCCGATCACCCAGCCGGCCAGTGCGGCCAGCGGTACGAACAGGAAGAACCAGAACCACTCGGTGACGAAATCCATCTTCGATCAACGTCCATCAAAAGATTGGGGGGAAGCAACCGGTGCCGGCGAAGCGGCAGCGGACTTGTTGGCGCGACGCAGTTGGCCGTAGAGCGGAATGACCACGCTCACCAGCACCAGGCCAGCACCGACGATGACGCCGATCAGCAATGCGGCAATGATTGCCACGCCAACCGAGGTCTTCAGTTGGGTGAAAACAAGGTTGATGGTCATCTCGTCCATGTTCATGGCACCGATGATCAACCCAAGAATGAGTACCGCCAGCAGGACCAGCAGACGAAAAACCTTCATGCGACAGCTCCAGTGGCAGGAGTCCGTAGCTTATCCGACTCGCGGCTGGATTCGCACGCGGTGGCGCGACGGCAGGCTCAGGCCGGATCGGCGTCCAGCGGCAGCACACTGCTGACCCGCTCGCGCAGTTCCTTGCCTGGCTTGAAATGGGGGACATGCTTGCCCGGCAGGGCAACCGATTCGCCGGTCTTCGGGTTGCGACCCAGGCGCGGCGGACGATAGTGCAGCGAGAAGCTGCCAAATCCACGGATTTCGATGCGATCCCCGGCGGACAGCGATCCGCCCATCATTTCCAGCAACGACTTCACCGCCAGATCGACATCATCGGCCTTCAGGTGCGCCTGGCGGCGCGCAAGGATTTCGATCAGTTCGGATTTGGTCATTACCGGCTCACATCAGGGGCATCTCAGCCTGAAACGGCCCGGGCAATGCCCGGGCCGTCCAGGAAACAACGAACAGCCTAAGGCCGATTACTCGGACTTGTTGCCGTTCAGCTGTGCACGCAGCAGCGCGCCCAGCTGGGTGGTGCCGCTGGAAGCCGAAGAGGACTGGTATTCCTCCAGCACTTCGCGCATTTCAGCGTCGTCCTTGGCCTTGATCGACAGCTGCAGGGTACGACCCTTGCGGTCCATGCCCACGAACTTGGCTTCGACCTTGTCGCCGACCTTCAGGTGCTGGGTGGCGTCGTCAACGCGCTCGTTGGCGATGTCGCGGGCCGAGACGTAACCTTCGATGCCGTCAGCCAGCTCGATGATCGCGCCCTTGGCGTCGACTTCCTTCACAACGCCTTCGACCTTGGAGCCCTTCGGATTGGCAGCCATGTACTGGCCGAACGGATCCTGCTCCAGCTGCTTCACGCCCAGGGAGATGCGCTCGCGCTCCGGATCGACGGCCAGGACGACGGCGTCCAGGGTATCGCCCTTCTTGAAGTTGCGAACGACGTCTTCGCCGGTGGTGTTCCAGCTGATGTCGGACAGGTGGACCAGGCCGTCGATGCCGCCGTCCAGGCCGATGAAGATGCCGAAGTCGGTGATCGACTTGATCTGGCCCGACACCTTGTCACCCTTCTTGTGGGTGGCAGCGAAGGTTTCCCACGGATTGGCGGCAACCTGCTTCATGCCCAGCGAGATGCGGCGACGCTCTTCATCGACGTCCAGCACCATCACTTCGACTTCATCACCCACCTGGACAACCTTGGACGGGTTGACGTTCTTGTTGGTCCAATCCATCTCGGAGACGTGCACCAGGCCTTCGACGCCCGGCTCGATCTCAACGAACGCACCGTAATCGGTGACGTTGGAGACCTTGCCGAAGACGCGGCTGTTGGCCGGGTAACGACGGCCGATGTTGTCCCACGGATCCTCGCCCAGCTGCTTCAGGCCCAGCGAAACGCGGTTGCGCTCGCGGTCGAACTTCAGCACGCGGACGTCCAGCTCGTCGCCGACGTTCACGACTTCCGACGGGTGACGCACGCGCTTCCACGCCATGTCGGTGATGTGCAGCAGGCCGTCGATACCGCCCAGATCCACGAACGCGCCGTAATCGGTCAGGTTCTTGACGACACCCTTCAGGATCGCGCCTTCCTGCAGCTTGTCCATCAGCTGCTCGCGCTCTTCCGAGTGCTCGCTTTCGACGACAGCGCGGCGCGAGACCACGACGTTGTTACGCTTGCGGTCCAGCTTGATGAGCTTGAACTCGAGTTCCTTGCCTTCCAGGTAGGCCGGATCGCGCACCGGGCGCACATCGACCAGGGAACCCGGCAGGAAGGCGCGGACATCCTTGATGTCCACGGTGAAACCACCCTTGACCTTGCCGCTGATGCGGCCGGTGATGGTTTCGTTCTTTTCCAACGCTTCTTCCAGCTCGTCCCACACCATCGCGCGCTTGGCCTTCTCGCGCGACAGGACGGTTTCGCCGAAGCCGTTCTCGATCGAGTCGAGGGCGACCTTGACGATGTCGCCTTCGGCGACGTCGATTTCGCCAGCGTCGTTACGGAACTGTTCGATCGGCACGATGCCTTCGGACTTCAGGCCAGCGTTGATCACCACGACGTCGCCGCGGACTTCAACAACGGTACCGCTGACGATGGCGCCCGGCTTCAGCTTGGCCAGATTGGCCTGGCTGGCTTCAAACAGTTCGGCAAATGATTCGGTCATTAGATTTACTCTGTTGGACACATGGGTCGGTGGCGTCCCCTTCAGGGAAATGGCGACCGCCCGCCTGTTGGTCGACCCCGGAAACGCAGGTCGTGTGTAGTAGGAAAACCGCCACGCATCATTGCGCGACGGGGCTGGTACAGCACTGCTATGCGCGACCACTGCCGATGCGGCTGGCAGTGCTCCCGCGCGAACGGATCAGGCAGCCGGAACCGGAAGCAGATCCATCACTCGGGCAACGACATCATCGATGCCGATGCCTGTGGTGTCGATGAGGACAGCATCGTCTGCCGGCTTCAGGGGCGCCACGGTACGCTGAGCATCACGGGCGTCGCGGGCCATGATCTCGCGCAGGAGGTCATCAAAGTTAACAGAAACCCCCTTGTCTTTCAACTGCTTATGCCGGCGCTCGGCGCGCTCCTCGGCACTGGCGGTCAGGAAGACCTTGTAGGGGGCGTCCGGAAAGATCACCGTGCCCATGTCGCGGCCGTCGGCGACCAGGCCTGGCAGTTCCCTGAATGCGCGCTGGCGCTCCTTCAGGGCGGCCCGGACCTCCGGGATGGCAGCAATGGCCGAGGCCAGCGCCCCGGTGGTCTCCAGGCGCAGCTCGTCGGTGGCGTCGGTGCCGTTGACCATGACCCGCATGGCCTCGCCCTGCTCGACAAACTGAACGTGGGTGTCAAAGGTGCAGCGGACCAGCGCGGAGGCGTCGGAGGTGTCGAGGTCGGCCCAGCTTGCGGCCACGCCCACCGCCCGGTACAGCGCGCCCGAATCCAGGTAATGCCAGCCCATCCTGCGCGCGATGATGCGGCTGATGGTACCCTTGCCAGCCCCGGATGGGCCGTCGATGGTCAGGACGGGAGCGAGTGGATTCATGGGGGTCCCAGAGCGTGTGAAGAGGCCATTCTAGCCCCTGCCAGACGCCCCCAGCGGGATCTTTTGTGCAACCACTTGAAACCACGAGGAAAAGCCCGGTAGAATGGCGGGCTTGAACGAGCGTCAACTGCCGATTGTCTTTCGCATATCGCGGCCACGCTCCACCCGAACAACTACTGTTTACGCCGAGGTATGCCATGAAAGTCCTGTCCTCCCTGAAGTCGGCGAAGGCCCGTCACCGTGACTGCAAGGTCGTGCGTCGTCGTGGCAAGATCTTCGTCATCTGCAAGTCGAACCCGCGTTTCAAGGCGCGTCAGCGCTAAGCCTCACAGCCTTCCGGCTGCGGCTGGCCCTACGCGGGGCCGACCCGATGCAAGAAACCGCCTTCGGGCGGTTTTTTGTTTATGCGGCTTTTTCCTGCCGTTTTTGCTGTAATCGCCTTTCTTGACCACTGGGGAGTAGATCGAGATGAAGCGTTACCTGTCCGCCCTGGCCGTAATGGCCACCCTGGCCGCCGCCACACCGGCACTGGCCGATACCCTGCTTGTCGACCGAGCCCGCGAGAAGCCGGCCGGTGCCCTGCCCGTGCGCGGCCAGAGCATGCAGCAGGTGCAGGCGCAGTTCGGCGCGCCCAGCGAACAACTGCAGCCGCGTGGCGGGCAGAAGCGGCAGTGGCCGACCATCAACCGCTGGGTGTACCCGCAGTTCACCGTCTACTTCGAGAAGCAGAAGGTGATCGACGTGGTGGCCAACCAGGCGGACCCGAACGAAATCGGCCCGAAACCACCGATCCGTTGATCCCTTTACCCGCCGTGGGCGGGCCTGTGTAGCGAGACCATGAACCAGACCCTTCGTTTTCCTGCCGAGTGGGAAGCCCAGAGCGGCGTCCTGATTGCCTGGCCCACCGCCGACACCGACTGGGCCGACCGCCTGGGCCAGGTGGAAGAGACCTACATCGCCCTGGTCGCGGCCATCACCCGCTTCCAGCCGGTGCTGATCTGCGTGGCCGACGACGATGTGGAGACCTATGCCGAAATGCGGCTGCGCTCCAACCGCATCGACATGGACAAGGTCCACTTCACCACGGCCGCCTACGACGATACCTGGCTGCGCGACTCCGGCCCGATCACCCTGCGCCGCGCCGACGGCGGTTTCCAGCTGCTGGACTTCCGCTTCACTGGCTGGGGCGGCAAGTTCGACGCCACCCTGGATGACCAGCTGGTGGGCGTGCTCGACCAGGCTGGCGTGTTCAACGACGCCCCGGTGCGCAGCATTCCGTTCGCGCTGGAAGGCGGTGGCATCGAGACCGACGGCGAAGGCACCCTGCTGACCACCTGGAAGTGCCTGCACGAACGCCACCCGGACCGCGACCGCGCCAGCCTGAGCGCCCACCTGGCCGACTGGCTGCAGCAGGACCGCGTGCTGTGGCTGGACCACGGCTACCTGGAAGGCGACGACACCGACGCCCACATCGACACCCTCGCCCGCTTCGCCTCCGCTGACAGCATCGTCTACCAGGCCTGCGACGACGAGAGCGATTCGCACTACGCCGAGCTGCAGGCGATGGGCAATGAGCTGGCCGCGCTGCGCACCAAGGACGGCCAGCCGTATCGCCTGTTCCCGCTGCCGTGGGCGCGGCCGGTGATCGACGAAGGCCGCCGTCTTGCTGCGTCGTACGCCAACTACCTGATCGTCAACGGCGCGGTGCTGATGCCGGCCTACGGCGACCCGGCCGACGACCTGGCCCGTGATGTGCTGGCCCAGGCGCATCCGGGTCGCGAGATCGTGCAGGTGCCTTGCCGCTCGCTGATCTGGCAGAACGGCAGCCTGCACTGCATCACCATGCAGCTGCCGGCCGGGTTGTTGAAGGTCTGAGAAAAGGGAGTGCCGGCCGCTGGCCGGCAACCAGGCAATGCCTGACGGATTGATGGGGATGCCGGCCAGCGGCCGGTACGACCATCACCCATTCAGCGCGCAACACGCCGTCGCCGCCCATCCGCGCTAACATGCAGGTTTTCCCCCGCAGGAACGCCCCGCATGAACTCGCGCAGCCCCCTTACCGTCGCCCTGATCCAGGAGCGCAACCACGGTGATGCCGCCGCCAACCTGGCGGTGATCGAAGCACGCGTGGCCGAGGCGGCTGCGCAGGGTGCCAAGCTGGTGCTGCTGCAGGAACTGCACAACGGCCCGTATTTCTGCCAGCACGAATCGGTGGACGAATTCGACCTGGCCGAATCCATTCCGGGCCCAAGCACCGAGCGCCTGGGCGCACTGGCGAAGAAGCATGGCGTGGTGCTGGTCGGCTCGCTGTTCGAGCGCCGCGCTGCCGGCCTGTACCACAACACCGCCGTGGTGTTTGAAAAGGACGGCAGCCTGCTCGGCAAGTACCGCAAGATGCACATCCCGGACGACCCGGGCTTCTACGAGAAGTTCTACTTCACCCCGGGCGACATCGGCTTCAAGCCGATCGATACTTCGGTGGGCCGCCTGGGCGTGCTGGTGTGCTGGGACCAGTGGTACCCGGAAGCGGCGCGCCTGATGGCGCTGGCCGGCGCCGAACTGCTGCTGTACCCGACCGCGATCGGCTGGGACCCGGACGACGTGCAGGACGAGAAGACCCGCCAGCGCGACGCCTGGGTGCTGAGCCACCGTGGCCACGCCGTGGCCAACGGCCTGCCGGTGCTGAGCTGCAACCGCGTCGGCCACGAGGCGTCACCGCTGGGCGCGTCGGGCATCCAGTTCTGGGGCAACAGCCACGTGCTCGGCCCGCAGGGCGAGTTCCTGGCCGAGGCCGGCACCGAGGCCACCGTGCTGCTGTGCGACGTCGACCTGCAGCGCAGCGAGCATGTGCGCCGGATCTGGCCGTTCCTGCGTGATCGCCGCATCGATGCATACGGCGACCTGCTCAAGCGCTACATCGACTGAGCCGGAGCCCGCGCATGGCCGTCCTCATCCGTGATGCCGGCCCGGCCGACATCGACGCGATCACCGCCATCTATGCGGTGGAAGTGACCGATTTCGTCAACACCTACGAGTACGACATCCCGGACGCGACCGAGATGCTGCGCCGCATGCGCGACATCATCGATCGTGGCTTCCCCTACCTGGTCGCCGAGATCGACGGCCAGGTGGCTGGCTATGCCTATGCCAACACCTATCGCACCCGCATTGCCTACCAGTGGACCGTGGAGAACTCGGTCTACGTCGATGCCGCGTTCCAGGGCAAGGGTGTCGGCACCGGCCTGCTGCAGGCCTTGATCGACGCCTGCGTGGCACGTGGCTACCGGCAGATGGTGGCGGTGATCGGCGAACCGACCAACACCGCCTCGATCAAGCTGCACGAACGCTTCGGATTCGAGCTGGTGGGCGTGTTCCGTGGCCTCGGCCGCAAGCACGGCCGCTGGCTGGATACCGTGCAGATGCAGCGCGCGCTCGGCGATGGCGCCGACACCGCACCCTCCAATGAATGAGCCCATGACCGAAACCCTTCCCGAGACCGGCGACGACCTGTTCGCCGGCCAGCCGGTGCGCGTCGTCGAACGCGACGGCGTGCGCTACACCCTGCTGGGCACCGCCCACGTCTCCCGCGCCAGCGTCGAGGCCGTTGAAAAAGCCATCGACAGCAGCCGCTTCGATGCCGTTGCCGTCGAGCTGGACCCGCAGCGCCTGCAGGCGCTGAGCGACCCCGACACGCTCGCCAAGCTCGACCTGGTCGAGGTGATCCGCAAGGGCCGCGTCGCCCTGTTCGCCGCCAACCTGGCTCTGTCCGCCTATCAGCGCCGCCTGGCCGAGCAACTCGACATCGAGCCCGGTGCCGAGCTGAAACGTGCGGTGGAACTCGCCCGCGAACGCAACCTGCCGGTGCACCTGATCGACCGCGAGGTCGGCCTGACCTTCCGCCGCGCGTCGCAACGGCTGGGCTTCTTCGGCAAGCTGAAGCTGGTTGCCGGCCTCGGCGCCGGCCTGTTCTCGTCCGAGGAAGTGGGCGAGAGCGAGATCGAGAAGCTCAAGCAGGGCGACATGCTGGAATCGAGCTTCGGTGAGTTCGCCAGCGAGAGCCCGGCGCTGTACGAAACCATCATCGGCGAGCGCGACCGCTACATGGCCACCCGCCTGCGCGAAGAACACGACCCGCACCAGCGCGAAGTGCTGGCAGTGGTCGGAGCCGGCCACCTGGCGGGTCTGGCACGCCACCTGGAAACCGACACCGAAGCACCGGCGCCGCTGCGCGCCGAGCTGGAGGCGGTGCCGAAGAAGCGCAACATCCCGTGGTTCACGCTGGGCATCCTGGCGATCGTGGCGACCGGCATCGGCGTAGGCTTCTACCGCGGCGGCCTGGGCGTAGGCACCGAGTTGCTGGCAACCTGGGCGATGTATACCGGCGGCCTGGCCGGCCTGGGCTGCCTGCTGGCCGGTGGTCACCCGCTGAGCATCCTCACCGCGATCGCGGTAGCCCCGTTCAAGCCGTTCCGCCTGAGCATCCCGACCGGCGCCTTCTCGGCACTGGTGGAAGCGCGTGTGCGCAAGCCAGCCTACGAGGACTTCCTGAAGCTGCGCGACGATGCGCAGAGCCTGAAGGGCTGGTACCGCAATCGCGTTACCCGCGTGGTGCTGACCTTCATGCTGACCAACATCGGCAGCATGCTCGGCCTGTGGCTGACCACGTTCAAGGTGTGGGGCAAGGTGGCGGGGTAAGCCTCAACCGGCCACAGAATCTGTAGCGCCCGAGCCCATGCCCGGGCGATGCCGCAACGCGGCGAACAGCAGCCGAGCATGGCTATGCCGGCCGTCCTGGCCGACACCCTCCGGGGCGTCGCATGCGACGTTGGCAGCGGCTCCTGCCGCTGCCTTCGGCTCTACAGAGGCAAGCAGACGCGGCGAGCAAAAAAGAGGGGGAGACCGCCCCACTACGACCGGCCTCCCCCACACCACAACACGTTGACGTGCGTTACAGCCGGGCAGCGCCCGGCTCTACCATTTCCACTCCACGCGCACGGCGGATCAGGCGCGTCACGGCATTACGCAGGTCATCGAGCACCGCGTAGATCGTCGGCAGGAACAGCAGGCTGACCACGGTCGAGAACGCCAGGCCGCCGGCAATCGCGCGCGCCATCGGCGAGTACTCCGGGCCATTGCCGAACATCTGCGTGTCGGTCAGCGAGATCGGCACCATCGCCAGGATCGCCGTGCCCATGGTCATCATGATCGGGCGCAGGCGTTCGCGTGAGCCTTCCACCAGCGCCTGGGTACGGCCCATGCCGCTGCGCCGCAGGTTGTTGATGTGCTCGATCATCACGATGCCGTTGTTCACCACCACGCCCATCAGCACCAGGATGCCAATGAAGGACATGATCCCGAACGAGGTGCCAGTGATCCAGAAAAGCCAGAACACGCCGAAGATCGAGAACAGCACGCCGCTCATGATCGCCGCCGGGAACAGCAGCGACTCGAATACCGCCGCCATCACCACGTAGATCATCACCAGCGCGATCAGCAGGTTGAACACCATCTGCTGCATGGCTTCATCATCGTTGCCGTAGTCGCCGCCATCGAAGGTGAAGCCGTAGCCGGCCGGAAAGTTCATCGGCTTGAGCACGGCCTCTATCGCCTTGCGCCCGTCCGGTGCGGTGACCTTCCCGGCCAGGTTGGCCTTGATGGTCAATGTCGTCTGACGGTTGGTACGGCCGATCTGGGTGGCCGATGAACCAACGTCCACGGTGACCAGACTCAGCAGCGGCACGCTGCGGCCATCGCCGGTACGCACGCTGAAACCGGCCAGGTCTTCCGGGCTGCTCTGCTCGGCGCCGGCAAAGCGTACCCACACCGGCACTTCATTGTCACCGCGGCGGAACTCGCGCATCGGTGCGCCGCGCAGCGCCAGGCCGACGAAGCTGGCCACCTGTTCGGCGTTGAAGCCGAACGCTGCGGCACGCTCACGGTCGACGCGCACCTTCAGCTCGCCGCCCTTCTCGCCATTGTCGATGCGCACGTCCCGCAGTTCGGCACGCTGCGCCAGCAACGGCACCACTTCCTGGCCGATGTCCTGCAGCATCGAGCTGGAATCGCCGACCAGCTGCACCTGCACGCCCTGGTTGCCGCCACCCCCGCCATCGCCGCCCTGGTTGCCGACGAAATAGTCGGTGCGGGCGGACTTCGGCAGGCCCTTGCGCAATTCTTCCTGCAGCGCCTTGATGTCCTTGGCGTACTTCTCGTCCAGGGTGACCACCGTGGAGCTGCCTTCCTGCTCGCTGTACCAGGAGTACACCTGCTTGACGTGCAGGCGCTCGCGGTTCTGGTCGATCCAGCTCTCCACGCGCGCCACTTCCTCGGACATCTGCCGGTAGGTGTAGGCGCCCTTCCACATGTAGCCGATGAAGATGTCCTTGCCGCCCTCGCCACCGAACATGTCGACCTTGGTCAGCTTCATCGGCACCAGGCTGACCAGCACCACCAGCAGGATGCCGAGCAGGCTCCAACCGCGGTGATGCAGCGACCAGTCCAGCAGCTGTGCATAGCGCCGCTGCAGGCGCGCGATCAGGCCGGTCTGCGAGTGCACCAGCTTGGGTGTGGCCATGCGTGCGGACAGCATCGGAATCAGGCTGACCGCGACCAGCCACGAGGCCAGCAGCGAGACCGAGATGGTGATCGCGATCTGCGCCATGAAGATGCTGATGTTGTTGGTCTCGCCGAACAGGTTCGGCACGAACACGATGCAGTGGCACAGCGTACCGGCGCTGAGCGCGATGGCCACGTTGCGGGTGCCGATGATCGAGGCCAGCCGTGGCTGCCCCGGCATGCGCTCGCGCTCCTGGTAGATGCTCTCCACCACCACCACGGCGTTGTCGACCAGCATGCCCACGGCCAGCAGCAGGCCCATCATGGTCAGGATGTTCAGCGTCACCCCGACGAAGTACATGAAGCCCAGGGTGATGGTGAAGCAGATCGGAATGGCCAGGGTCACCATCAGCGTCGACGGCCAATGGCGCAGGAAGAAGAACAGCACCGTCACCGACAGGATCAGGCCGACCGCACCGGCTTCGGCCAGCTCCAGCAGTGACGAGGTCACTGCCTTGCCCTGGTTGTCGATCACCTTGATCTGCACGTCGCGCATCGACGGCTGCGCGCGGATCGCCTCGACTTCGGCCAGCGCCGCACGCGAGACGTCCACCAGGTTGGCACTGCGCTCCTTGAAGATATCCAGGCCCACCGCCGGGTTGCCGTCCAGACGGCGCCCGTAGTTCATCCGCGCCGGCTTCAGGCGCACGTCGGCGATATCGCCCAGGCGCAGACCCTTGGCGTTGATCACCAGGTCGCGCATTTCCTGCAGGTCGGTGATCTCGCCCACCGGCTGCACGCGCACGCGCTGGCCGTTGTCGTCGATCTGACCGGCCGAGATCGAGAAGTTCAGCGTGCGCAGGCGCTCGCTCAGCTCGTTGATGCTCAACCCATGCGCGTTGAGCCGGTTCGGATCGATGGCGATCTCCACCTCGTTCGGCGGTGCACCGGTGATATCGACGCGGGCCACACCCGGGATGCGCTCGATGCGCCGCTTGAACTCACGGTCGAGCATGTCATAGGCAGTGGTCAGGTCGGTGGTGCTGGCCAGCCGCACCTTCAGTACCGGCTGGTCACTGCTGGACCACTTGAACACGTTGTAGCGCTGCAGGTCGTCGGGCAGGTCGCTGCGGATCGCATCGATACGCTCGCGCGCGTCGGACGCGGCAATGGCGATGTCGCGGTCCCAGTCGCTGAACTCGATGTAGATCAGCGCCGCCTCGGAGGTGGCCGATGAGCGCATGCGCTTGATGCCGGTCATCGTCGCCAGCGACTCCTCGACCGGGCGGATGATGGTCCGCTCCACTTCCTCGGGCGTCGAACCGGTGTACGGAATCTGCACGAACAGGAACGGCGCGGAGATGTCCGGCAGCGCCTCCAAGGGCAGCCGGAACGAAGCGATCAGGCCGATCACCACCAGCGACACGAAGCACATGATGGTGGTGACCGGGCGGCGGATGGAGAACTCGGCAACGCTCATGCCGGCTCCTCCACACCTGCCGTGCCGCCCTCGTCGCCATGCAGGCCTTCACCGGCATGCTTGCGGCCGCGCTCACGGTAGTAGGCGTCGCCGCGACGATCCATCAGGTCGTACACCACCGGGATCACCAGCAGCGTCAGCAGCGTCGACACCAGCAGGCCACCGATCACGGTGATCGCCATCGGTGCACGCACTTCGGCGCCCTCGCCCATTGCCACCGCCAGCGGCAGGAAGCCGAACAGCGTGCACAGCGTGGTCATGATGATCGGGCGCAGGCGCGAACGCGCACCTTCCACCAGCGCCTCATGCTTGGCCACACCGGCTTCGCGCAGCTGGTTGACCTTGTCGATCAGGATGATCGCGTTCTTGGTGACCAGGCCGACCAGCAGGATCAGGCCGATGAACACCACCACCGAGATGGGCTTGCCGGTCAGCATCAGCGCCAGGATCGCGCCGACCAGCGCCAGCGGGATGGTGAACAGGATCACGAACGGGTGCAGCAGCGACTCGAACTGCGAGGCCATCACCAGGTAGACCAGGAAGATCGCCAGTCCAAAGGCGAAGATCAGCGACTTCGCCGCCTGCGCCAGTTCCTCGCCCTGGCCACCGATGTGCAGGCCAACGCCCGCGCCCAGCGGCTGCTCGGCCACCATCTGCTGCACTTCGCGCATGGCTGCGCCGAGGTCGATGTCGCGCAGGTTGGCCGATACCACCGCCACCCGGGTCTGGTCGGCACGATGGATCTCGCTGGGGCCGGTGGTGGCGACCACGTCGGCCACCGCGTCCAGGGTGACCGGGCGGCTGCTGCCCGGATTGACGATCAGCCGGCGGATGCTCTCGACGCTGGCGCGGTCACCTTCCTGGGCACGCACCAGCACGTCGATCTTGCGATCACGGAAGCTGTAGCGGGTGGCGACGTCGCCGCGCACCTTCTTCACCACCACGTCGGCGATCTGGCGGGTGGTCAGGCCCAGCGCACCCGCGCGCTCCTGGTCGAAGCGGATCTGGATTTCCGGGAAGCCCTCTTCCACCGTCGACTTCACGTCGGCGTAGTGCGCATTGCCGCGCAGCATCGCCGCCAGGCGTTGCCCGGCCACTTCCAGGGTGGCCATGTCCTGCCCGCGCAGTTCGATTTCCAACGGCGTGGAGAAGCTGAACAACGCCGGCCGCGCGAAGTCGACCTGGGCGCCCGGGTGCTGGCTCATGGTGCCGCGCAGGCGCTCGGTGATTGCTGCTTCGGTGCGCGCGTTGCCACCACCTTCCATCACCACAGTCAGCTTGCCGATGTTCTCACCGCTTTCGGTCGGACTGGCATCCAGCCGGGTGCCGCTGCCACTGACGCCATAAAGCGAGGCCACGCCCTCCCCCTTGCCGTGCGCCAGCTGCAGCTCGCGCACCAGCGCATCGGTCTGCTTCAGCGGCGTGCCGGCCGGCAGCTTCACCGTCATTTCGAACCGGTCCTGCGCCAGCTGCGGAATCAGGTCCGCGCCAAGCATCGGTACCAGCGCCATGGTCGCCACGAAGATGATGGCTGCCACGCCCAGCACCTTGCCGGGATGCGCCAGCGCACTCGGCAGCAGGCGCAGGTAGCCTCGCTCGGCGCCTGCATAGGGCTTCATCGCCAGATCACTGGCCTTGCGCATCACCGGGCCGACCACTGCCACCACGCCACGCCACACGCGCACGACAAGCCAGGCCAGCGCATAGAAGCTCCAGCGCACGCTGGCAACCACGCCACGGCGGCCCAGCGCGACCGGCTTCTGCCAGCGCTTCTGCGGCTGCCATGCTGCGTTCGGCGCCTCTTCCGGGAACGCCAGCGGTGGCCGCCCCTTCAGCGAGCTCAGCATCGGGATCAGGGTCATCGACACCAGCAGCGAGATCGCGATGGCGATCGCCACGGTCAGCGCCTGGTCGCGGAACAGCTGTCCGGCAATCCCGTCGACGAACACCAGCGGCAGGAACACGGCGATGGTGGTCAGGGTCGAGGCAACCACCGCCATGCTCACTTCGCGGGTGCCGGCAATGGCCGCCTGCAGGATGCCCAGGCCACGCTCGCGGGCCTTGGCGATGCTCTCCAGCACCACGATCGAGTCATCCACCACCAGGCCGGTGGCCAAGGCCAGGCCGCCCAGCGACATCACGTTCAGACTCAGGCCGAGCTGGCCCATGAAGAAGAACGTGGTGATGATCGATACCGGCAACGACAGGCTGATCACGAACGTGCTCCAGCCATCGCGCAGGAACAGGAAGATGATCAGGATCGCCAGCAGGCCACCGATCACCGCGTCCTTCTTGACGTCGGCGATGGCGTGCTCGATGAAGCGCGACTGGTCCTCGATGGTGGTCAGCTCGACATCGGACGGGAACGTGCCCTTGATCTGCTCCAGGCGCTTGCGCAGCGCTTCGGCGGTGGACACGGTGTTGGCGTCGCCTTCCTTGTAGATGGCCAGCTCGACCGACTCCTTGCCGCCCAGACGGATGATCGCTTCACGCTCCTTGTAGCCCTGGCGCACGGTGGCCACGTCCTTCAGGCGTACCGGCACGCCATTGGCGACCACGCTGGAGCCACCGCCGGACGATGCGCTCTGTGCCGCCGACGCCGCCGCGATGGCTGCAGCCGAACCGGTCGACGCGGCGATGTTGAACATCTGCTGCAGCGCCGAATCCGCTGCGCTGCCGTTCGAACCCTGGGTGGTGACCAGCAGGTTGCGGATTTCCTCGAGGTCGGCAAACTGGTTGACGGTACGCACCAGGAAGCGCTGGGAGCCCTCTTCCAGGCGGCCGCCGGAGATGTTGATGTTCTCGTCCTTCAGGCGCTTGATGACGGTGTCGATCGGCAGGTTCAGCTGCGCCAGCTTCTGCTGGTCGATGTCGACCTGGATCTCGTCCTCCAGGCCGCCGCCCACCTTCACTGCCGCCACGCCGGTGACCGGCTCCAGCTTCTTCTTCAGGTCTTCATCGGCATAGCGGCGCAGGCCGGTCAGCTCGCGGACCGCATCGGCATCGCTGGTCGGCGCCGTCTTGTTCGACAGCACCAGGCGCATGATCGGCTCGGTGGACGGATTGAAGCGCAGCAGCACCGGAGCCTTGGCCTCCAGCGGCAGGTTCAGCGCTTCCATCTTGTCACGCACCTCCAGGCTGGCCTGGTCCATGTTGGTGCCCCAGGCGAACTCCAGCACCACATCGCTCTGGCCGGTGCGCGAGATCGACTTCAGCTTGCGCAGGTTCTTGACCACGCCCACCGCTTCTTCCACCGGCTGGGTGATCAGAGTTTCGATTTCGGTCGGCGCCGCACCGGTGTATTCGGTTCGCACGGTCAGCGTCGGGTAGCTCAGGTCGGGCAGCAGGTTGACCTTGAGGTTGCCGAGCGCGATCAGGCCGAACAACAGCAGGGTGACCGTGCACATGGCGATGGTCACGCGGCGGCGCGTGGCGAATTCCACCAGGCCGCCGCGCATGCCGGCGGCGGCGCCGTCGCTCGCCGGCGAGGCACCGTGGTCGTGGCCCGGGGCGGTCATTGCTTGCTCCCGGCCTTGTCTGCGGGCTTGGCGGCCGCCGCGACCGCCTTCGCCTTCGGATCGGCAATCACCTGCACCGTGGTGCCGTCGCGCAGGGCGACCTTGCCGGCGGTAACCACCTGATCACCGGCCGCCAGGCCATCACGGATCTCCACCCACGGGCCCTCGGCGTAACCCAGCTTGACCGGAACGCGTGCGACCTTGCCTTCGCGCACGCGGAACACCGCAGGTTCACCGTCATCGAGCAACGCCAGGCGCGGCACCACCAGCGCATCGGCACGCTGGTCGTAATCGATGCGGATGCGGCCGAACATGCCGGGCTGCAGCGCGTGGGCGGCGCCATCGAAGGCACTGACCACGCGAAACGTGCCGCTGCCCGAGTCCACCACCGGCGCGATGCGGTCAACGGTGCCGGTGAAGCTCTGGCCCGGCAGTGCGTCGGCCGCCAGCGTCACCGGCTGGCCAGCGCGCAGCGTGGCCAGTTCGCGCTCGGGCACGTTGAGGGTGGCTTCCAGCCGCGAGTTGTCGACGATGCGGAAGATCGGCGTGTTGATCTGCACGAAGTTGCCGGTCTTGATCGAACGTGAGGCGATCACACCCGAGATCGGTGCCACGACCGTGGTGTAGGACAACTCCAGCGTGGCCAGGCGGTACTGCGCACGGACGTTCTCCAGGTCGTAGCGCAGCTGGTCGACATCGGCGGCGCTGACCATCTGCTGGCCGACCAGCTTCTGTGCGCGCTGGTAGTTGTTTTCCAGCTTGCGCATCTGCGCCTCGCTCTGGGCAACGGCCAGGCGCGCGCGGTCCGGGTCCAGCCGCACCAGCGGCTGGCCGGCGGTGACCCGCTGCCCTTCTTCGACCAGCACCGCCAGGGCTACGCCGGAGGTCTTGGCGACCACCTGCGACTCTGCACGTGGCTCCAGTGCAGCGGTACCGGTGTAGCTGGCCGCGACGGCACGATGGCTGGCCACCGCCACTTCGACCGGGACGGCGTCGACCTTCTTCTCCTCCTTGGTCTCGGCAGCCTTGGCTTCGGAATTGGGCCCTGCGGCGCAACCGCCCAGCAGCAGGGAGGTGGAGATCAGCAGTGCGGCAGCGCAGATTCCGCTGCGACGGCCGGACAGGAAGGTTGGGTGCGACATCGTCAGGTCCCTGGAGGATGCGTGGACAGGTGTGGTAGCAAAGTAATGCACCACTTCACGGCAACACCATATCCCAAAGGTCATGGTGTCTTCACGCCGCTGGTCGGCCCGCCCCCATTTCAGCTAGATGAAACCTGAGGCTATACTCGGGTCGTTCCGTACCCCACGCCGGAACGACCAGACCCGAATCCCCGGAAACGACACCATGCGCCCGCAGCCGCTCGCCGCTTGTCTCGCTCTGGCCGTCCTCCTGCCCCTTGGGGCCGCCGCACAGCCCGCTCCCGCTCCTGCCACACCGGCCCCGGCGCCTGCCGCCGCGCCGGCGCCTGCCACGCCCACCGGCAACTTCGACAATGGCCGTGTCCTGGCCTATACCTGCCAGGGGTGCCACGGCATCACCGGCTACAAGAACGCCTACCCCAGCTACCGGGTGCCGAAGATCGGCGGCCAGACCCAGCAGTACCTGGCCCAGGCCCTGACCGAGTACCGCCAGGGCAAGCGCCGGCATCCGACGATGCAGGCGCAGTCGATGAGTTTCAGCGAACAGGAGATCGCCGATCTCTCTGTTTACCTGTCCACCGTCAAGTAAGGCCCGCCCATGTCGAAAGCCGCGCATCCGATGCGTCACGCCATCGCCCTGTCCGTTGCCCTGCTGCTGGCGGCCTGTTCGCAGTCGCAGGTGGAAAACAGCGAGAAATCCGCCGCCGACCCGGGCCATGCCAGCGGCGAACACGGTTCTTCGTCCTCCGCCGGCCTGCCGGCAGGCCGCGAGGCCGCCGGTGAAGCCCGCGCCAAGGTGAAGGGCAAGGCCACCAACCAGAGTTGCATCGACTGCCATGGGGCCGATGGCAATGCACCGATCGATCCGACCTATCCGAAGCTGGGTGGGCAGTACGGCGACTATCTGGCGCATGCGCTGCAGGCCTACCGCGCCGGCGACCGCCAGCATGCGCTGATGACGCCGCAGGCGAAGGACCTGAGCGATCAGGACATCGCCGATCTGGCCGCGTATTTCGGTAGCCGGCCGAGCCAGTTGCGGGATCTGCACGGGGTCAAATGACGGCAGGCCCCCGGTCGGTGCGGACCGTCGGTTGGTAGGCGCGGACCGTTGGTCCGCACAGATTCCGGATATCCACGCATGGCGTGGATCTGCTGAGCCGAGCGTGGGCTCGGCTCTACATCAACCGGCGCAACCGCTGGCGCCGGTCAACGCTCAGCCTTCCAGCTCTTCCCAGCGCGCGTACGCGGCATCCAGCTCGGCCTGCACCTTGGCCAGCTGCTGGGTGTGCGCGGTCACTTCAGCACTGCTGCGGGTGTAGAACGACGGATCGTTCATCGCCGAGGTCAGCCCTTCGACATCGCTTTCCAGCTTCTCGATGGTCTTCGGCAGCTGCTCCAGCTCGCGCGCTTCCTTGTAGGCCAGCTTGCGCTTGGGCGCAGCCGGGGTGGCCGCGGCCGGGGCAGCGGCCGGCGGCTTGGCTGCGGGGACCGAGGCAGGCGCTGCGATGCTGGCCGCATAACGCTGCCAGTCGCTGTAGCCACCGACGTACTCGCCGATCACGCCGTCGCCTTCCATCACCAGTGTGGAGGTCACCACGTTGTCGATGAAGTCACGGTCATGGCTGACCAGCAGCAGGGTGCCGGTGTACTCGCCCAGCAGCTCTTCCAGCAGCTCCAAAGTTTCCACGTCCAGGTCGTTGGTCGGTTCGTCCATCACCAGCAGATTGGACGGCTGCGCGAACAGCTTGGCCAGCAGCAGGCGGTTGCGCTCGCCACCGGACAGGCGGGTGATCGGCGCACGCGCGCGTTCCGGGGTGAACATGAAGTCCTGCAGGTAGGCATGCACGTGCTTGCGCTTGCCGTTGAACTCGAGGAAATCGCGGCCTTCGGCCACGTTCTCGATCGCGCTCCAGTCTTCGCGCAGCACCGCACGGTACTGGTCGAAATAGGCGATCTGCAGGTTGGTGCCGGCGTTGACTTCGCCCTTGGCCGGTTGCAGCTCGCCCAGCAGCAGCTTCAGCAGCGTCGTCTTGCCGCTGCCGTTGGGGCCAATCAGGCCGATGCGGTCGCCGCGCATGATGGTGGTGGTGAAGTCGCGGACCATGGTGCGCTCACCGAAGGCGAACGAAACATCCTTGACGTCGATGACCTTCTTGCCAGAGCTGATGCCCTGCGCGGCTTCCATCTTGACGTTGCCGCTGAGATCACGGCGCTGCGAACGCTCCACGCGCATCGCCTTCAGGCGGCGCACGCGGCCCTCATCGCGGGTGCGGCGCGCCTTGATGCCTTGGCGGATCCAGACTTCTTCCTGCGCCAGCAGCTTGTCGAAGCGCGCGTTCTCCTGCGCCTGCGCGTTGAGGCGTTCCTCCCGGCGACGCTCGTAGTTGGCCCAGTCGCCCGGCCAGCTGGTGACCTGGCCACGGTCGATCTCGACGATGCGGGTGGCCAGTGCACGCAGGAAGCGGCGGTCATGGGTAACGAACACCACGCTGCCGCTCCAACCCTTCAGGAACGCTTCAAGCCAGTCGATGGCTTCGATATCGAGGTGGTTGGTCGGTTCGTCCAGCAGCAGCACGTCGGGGCTGGACACCAGCGCGCGGGCGAGCAGCACGCGGCGCTTCATGCCGCCGGACAGGCGGCCGAACTCGGCCTCGCCGTCCAGGTCGAGCTTGGTCAGGGTTTCGCTGACGCGCTGATCGAGACCCCAGCCGTTGGCGGCGTCGATCTTGGCCTGCACGTTGCCCAGTGCTTCGCCATCAAATACTTCGGCGTGGCTGAGGTGATGGAATTCGGCCAGCCACTGGCCCAGTTCACCGAGACCATCGGCGACGACGTCGAACACCGAGCCGGCGGCGCCATGTGGCACTTCCTGCTCCAGGCGGGTGACGCGCACGCCCTGCTGCACGCGGACTTCGCCGTCATCGGGCTTGTGGTCGCCGGACAGCAGCTTGAGCAAGGTGGATTTGCCGGCGCCGTTCCGGCCGATCAGGGCGATGCGCTCGCCCGGCTCGATCGACAGTTCGGCCTTTTCCAGCAACAACGGGCCGCCGACGCTGAAGTCGACGTTCTGCAGAGTAATCAGAGGCATCCGGATATTGTACGGGTTGGGGGCGTCGGCCGGGTTGCACCCGGCACCCGCGGTAGTGCCGGCCGCTGGCCGGCAACCTCAACGGCAACGTCAAAAGCTGGTTTCCTGTGGGACGGCGGGGCGCGGATCCCGCCGTGGAATTCGCGCTGTGCGGATGGATCCCGGCTACCCCACCTCCCCCAGCAACGCCTGCAACCCTGGCAGCCATTGCTTGCCGGGGTGGCGTACCAGCCACAGCGTGCGCTGCAGCGGAGGCAACGGGGTTTCGAGCACGCGCAGACGACCCAGCGCCAGCGGCTCTTCCAGCGCGTGACGCGAGAGGCAGGCCAGGCCGAGGCCGGCGATGGCGGCCTGCTTGATCGCTTCGGTGTTGCCCAGCTGCAGCGTCTGGGCGAAGCCACGCAGGTGCGGCAGCAGGGCCTGTTCCACTGCTTCACGGGTGCCGGAGCCCGGTTCGCGCAGCAGCCAGCGGGCGCGGCGCAGTTCGTCCAGCGACCAGCGCGGGAGAACGTCGGCGGCGCCGACGATCACCAGCGGATCCTGCTGCCAGGCCGTGACCTGCAAACCGCGCTCATGGCACGGGCCTTCGATCAGGCCGGCGTCGACGTCCAGGCGCTGCACGGCGGCGACTACGCCAGCACTGTTGTCGATGCGCAGGTCGACTTCGGCCTGCGGCGCCTGCCGCAGCAGTTCAGCGATGCGCTGCGGCAGCAGGTAGTTGCCGATGGTGGTACTGGCGGCCAGCACCAATCGCAGCGGCGCGCCCTGCGACGGGTCGCCGCCGGCGGCCAGCTGCCGCTCCAGATCGGCGGCGTTGACCAGTAGGGTGCGCGCCGGCTCCAGCAGCGCGCGGCCATGACCATTCAGGGCCAGGCGGCGGCCGATGCGGTCGAACAGTGGGGTGCCGAAGTGCGCCTCCAGTTCCTGCAACGCGGCACTGCTGGCCGACTGCGAAAGGGCGATGGCCTGGCCGGCAGCAGTGGTGCTGCCATAGTCGGCAATGGCAACGAAGACCTGCAGCTGGCGCAAGGTCAGGCGCATGGCGCTTACCTTCTTGATAGGTAGATTTCACCCATATTATTCGTTTTACAGGTCAGGGACGAAGGCGCACGCTTGCCTCGTCACTACAGCCCTACCCCTGCCATGAACGCCCCCGCCCTGTCCCCCTGGTCCCTGCCCGCCCTGCGCCAGCGCTGGCAGCCGCGCCTGCCCGGCCTTCTGCTGGTGGGCCTGATCGCGGCGGCATCGCTGTACCTGGCCGAGCTTCCCTGGTTGCAGGCGCATGGCCTGAGTGCACTGACCGTCGCCATCGTGGGCGGCATCGTGGTCGGCAACACGCTCTACCCGCGGCTGGCACCGAGCAGCGCGGCCGGCGTCGGTTTCTCCAAGCACTGGCTGCTGCGTGCCGGCATTGTGCTGTACGGCCTGCGCCTGACCTTCCAGGACATCGGTCATGTCGGCGTCAGCGGCGTGCTGATGGACGTGCTGGTGGTCGCCAGCACCTTCGGCCTGGCCTGCTGGCTGGGCGTACGTGTGTTCAAGATGGAACGCGAGGCGGCAATGCTGATCGGCGCCGGCAGCGCGATCTGCGGTGCGGCAGCGGTGATGGCCGCCGAACCGGTGGTGCGCGGCCGCGCGGCACAGGTCACGGTGGCGGTGTCGACGGTGGTGGTGTTCGGCACGCTGGCGATGTTCCTGTACCCCGCCCTGTATGCGCTGGTGCAGTCGCACGGCTGGCTGGCGATGGACGCACGGCAGTACGGCCTGTTCACTGGTGCGACGGTGCACGAAGTGGCGCAGGTGGTGGCCGCAGGCCGCACGGTCAGCGAGGCCGCCGCCGATACCGCGGTGATCACCAAGATGGTGCGGGTGATGCTGCTGGCGCCGTTCCTGGTCATGTTGTCGTTGTGGCTGGCGCGTGGCGGGAAGGCCAGCGCCGACGGCAGCAAGGCGCGCATCGTAGTGCCGTGGTTCGCGTTCGGTTTCGTGGCGGTGGCCGGTTTCAACTCGCTGCACCTGCTACCGGCTGGCCTGCAGGCCGGGCTGGTGCAGCTGGATACTGTGCTGCTGGCGATGGCGATGGCCGCGCTGGGCCTGACCACCCATGTCTCGGCGCTGCGCCAGGCCGGCCTGAAGCCACTGCTGCTGGCGCTGATCCTGTTCGCCTGGCTGCTGTTCGGTGGCCTGGCGATCCACCAGGGTGTGTTGGCGGTGCTGGGCTGAGCAGGAGCGTACCGACCAGGGTCGGCCCCCACCCGTAGATCCACGCCATGCGTGGATGGCGGCTCCAATTGGGGTCAGAGCCCTTTCCTGCGGAAAGGGATCCGACCCCACCCTATTAGACGGGACCGGCCACGCGGGCGGGTACAATGCGCCATGACTGATTTCTCGACCCTGCCGCTGAGCCCGGCCCTGCAGCCCGGCCTGGACGCCCTCGGCTACACCACCCTCACCCCCGTGCAGGCGCAGAGCCTGCCGGCCATCCTGGATGGCCGCGATGTGATCGCACAGGCGCCGACCGGCAGCGGCAAGACCGCCGCCTTCGGCCTGGGCCTGCTGCAGGCCATCGACCCCAGCCTGATCCGCGTGCAGGCGCTGGTCCTGTGCCCGACCCGCGAACTCGCCGACCAGGTCGGCAAGCAGATCCGCAAGCTGGCCACCGGCATTCCCAACCTGAAGCTGTTGCTGCTGGTGGGTGGCGTGCCGCTGGGCCCGCAGCTGGCCTCGCTGGAAGGCCACGATCCGCACGTGGTGGTCGGTACGCCCGGCCGCGTGCAGGAGCTGGCACGCAAGCGCGCGCTGAATCTTGGCGCGGTGCGCACGCTGGTGCTGGACGAGGCCGACCGCATGCTCGACATGGGCTTTGAGGAGCCCATCCGCGAGATCGCCGGCCGCACCCACAGGGATCGCCAGAGCCTGCTGTTCTCCGCCACCTTCCCCGACAGCATCCGCGCCATGGCGCGTGACCTGCTGCGCGACGCGGTGGAGGTGACCGTGGAAGGTGCCGACCAGGCACCGGCCATCCGCCACCTGTTCTGCGAGGTGGAAACGGCGCATCGCCAGAAGGCGCTGGCCGGCCTGCTGCTGAAGTACGCGCCGGAATCGGCGGTGGTGTTCTGCAACACCCGCAAGGATGTGGACGAAGTAGCCAACTCGCTGCAGCAGTTCGGCTTCTCCGCACTCGCCCTGCACGGCGACATGGAGCAGCGCGACCGTGAGGAAGTGCTGTTGCGGCTGGCCAACCGCAGCTGCAACGTGCTGGTGGCCAGCGACGTCGCCGCACGTGGCCTCGATGTGGAAGAGCTGGCGGCGGTGATCAACTACGAACTGCCGACCGACGTGGAGAGCTACCAGCACCGCGTCGGCCGTACCGGCCGTGCCGGTGCCAGCGGCCTGGCGATCAGCCTGGTGGCTGGCCGCGAAAAGACCCGCGCCGAAGCCATCGAAGCGCAGATGGGGCAACCGCTGGATTGGCAGAAGACGCCACTGGCGACCTCGCGCCCGGCCGAGTTGCCGCAGGCGGCGATGCGCACCCTGCGGATCGACGGCGGCAAGACCGACAAGCTGCGCCCGGGCGACATCCTCGGCGCACTGACCGGCGATGCCGGCCTGTCGAGCAAGTTCATCGGCAAGATCGCGATCTTCCCGACCCGCTCCTATGTGGCGATCGCGCGTGAACAGGCCAACAAGGCCATCGCCAGGCTGGAAGCCGGCAAGATCAAGGGCCGTCGCTTCCGCGTGCGGATGATGTGATTGAAGCCGCGTTGCCAACCACGGTTGGCAACGACCGGCTCCCGGTTCGTCGCTCTGGCAGATGCCAACCTTGGTTGGCATTCACCCTTCGATCAGAACATCAGTTCGGTGTGCAGTGGCAAGCCCGCCTCCCAGCGGGCCCGGCCGCCCAGGCCGTCGAGCTCGACCAGCACGCCTGCACCGACCACTTCAACACCCAGGCGGCGAACCAGCGACAACGCAGCGACCAGCGTGCCGCCGGTGGCCAGCACGTCATCGATGATCGCGACGCGGGCACCGGACGGCAACGCGTCGGCGTGCACTTCGATGCAGTCGCTGCGGTACTCCAGCGTGTATTCCTCGCGCAGCACCTGGCCCGGCAGCTTGCCCGGCTTGCGCACCGGCACGAAGCCCACGCCCAGCTCCAGTGCCATCGCGGCGCCGAGGATGAAACCACGCGATTCGATGCCGACCACCGCGTCCAGCTTCTGGTCGCGCCAACGGTCGGCCATCGCGGTGATCGCGCCACGGAAGTCCTCGCCGTGGGCGAGCAGCGGCATGATGTCCTTGAACAGGATACCGGGCTTGGGGAAGTCGGCGATGTCGCGCAGGCGGGAGGCCCACTGCGGAACGACAATGGCGTCGGTCATGTCACATTGGCTATCTGATGGCGGCATAGGGTACCTGTTCCGGGCGCCGGCTGCCTGTTGGGGGTGTCGGCAGGGCTGCGCCCTGCACCTGCGGTAGTGCCGGCCGCTGGCCGGCAACCTCAACGGCAACAGCAACAGCGTGCATTCTGTCGAAGGCGGGGTGGGTCCGGTTGCGGGGGCCGCTGCAAGTCCCCCTCCGGGGCCCGGCCCAGCCGCTGGCGGCTGGGCCGGTTTGGGGGTTTACGGCGTGTCCTGCAGCCCCACACCGCCCCGCCAGACCATCAACAATCCAGAGCCGCTTTGGCTTTGGCTTTGGATTCGGCCCTTGCCTCTGCAGGTGCAGGGCGCAGCCCTGCCGAAACCCAGCCTCAGGAACTGCAGGACAGCATCGAGCAGCCGGGGCGGTTGTCGGCCCACGCCGGGCGCTTGCGGGCGAAGTGTTCAAGCCCCGGGCGTTCGGTGTATGGGTCGCGCAGCACGTCCTGCAGCGCATGCACACTGCCGAGGTCACCCTGCTCTGCGCGGTCGATCGCCTCCTGGGCCAGCCAGTTGCGCAGCACGTACAGCGGGTTGGCCGCTGCCATCTTCGCCAAGCGTTCGCGGGCCGACAGCGGATCGCTACGCAGGCGCGCTGCGTAGTCCTGCAGCCATTGCTGCAACGGCGCCTGCACCGAATGCTTGCGCGCCTCGTCGTAGTACACCGCGTCCAGAACCGTAGCGTCCGCTGCCGACGGGTCGATGCGCATCAGTGCACGCCAGGCCAGGGTCATGTCCATGGCCCCCTCCTGCATCAGCTGCTGCCAGCGCTGGTAGAGCTGCAGGTCGTCATCGTCGGCAGCAGCCAGCCCCAGCTTCGATGCAGCATCGCGACGCGTGCAGGCCACGAAGGTGGACTGGTAGGCCGCCAGGCCCGCCTGCAGCGGTGCGACATCGGCGAACAGCGGCGACAGCGCCTGCGCCAATCGGCTCAGGTTCCAGTACGCCACCTGCGGCTGGGTGCCGAAGCGGTAGCGGCGCCCCTGGGCGTCGGTGGTGTTCGGCGTCCACTCCGGATCGAAATCCTCGACCCAGCCATAGGGGCCGTAATCAAGTGTGAGACCGAGCACGGACAGGTTATCGGTGTTCATCACGCCGTGCACGAAGCCGACACGCATCCAGTGCGCGATCATCTCGGCGGTGCGCACCGCGATCTGCGCGAACCAGTCGCCATACAGTGCCTCGCCCTGCCCCTCCAGCCCGGGGAAATCACGGGCGATGCAGGTGTCCACCAGCTGTTGCAGCAAGGCCGTCTCGCCACGCGAGGCCGGCAGCTCAAAGGAACCGAAACGCAGGAACGACGGCGAGACCCGGCACACGATGGCGCCAGGCTCGGCACGCGGGTGGCCGTCATAGAACATGTCGCGCACCACCTCCTCGCCGGTACCGACCAGCGACAACGCGCGCGTGGTCGGCACCCCCAAGTGGTGCATCGCTTCGCTGCACAGGAACTCGCGGATCGACGAGCGCAGCACTGCCCGTCCATCGGCACCGCGCGAGTACGGGGTCGGCCCGGCCCCCTTCAGCTGCAGCTCCCAGTGGCGGCCATCGGGTGCCACCAGCTCGCCCAGCGAGATCGCACGTCCGTCGCCGAGCTGGCCGGCCCAATGGCCGAACTGATGGCCACCGTAATTGGCGGCCCATGGCTGCATGCCGGCGTACAGCGCGTTGCCGCCGAATACATCGGCGAAGCCTTCGCTCTCGATCTCGGCAGCATCGAAGCCGAGCATCGTGGCAACCTCAGGCGACCACGCCAGCAACGTGGGCGCCACCACCGGGGTCGGCATCACCGGCGACCAGGCCGCGCCCAGCACTTCGCGCCTGCGCGGGCCGGATTCGGGGTCGCCCGGCAGGGTGTGCAGCAGGCGGTTGTCGAAACGGAGGCTGTGGGTATCCATGGTGCTGAAGATGGGGGCGACGGCCGCCCGCCTCAATTGCCGCTGAGCGCCTGCAGGTGGCCGCCGTGGGCCTCGGCACGCTGGTAGGCCGGGCGCTCACCAATACGCTTGAGAAAGCCGCGCAGCGCCGGCTTGTCGTCGAGCCCACCGCCACGCGCGGCAGCGGCCTGGATCGGGAAGCTCATCTGGATGTCGGCCGCACTGAAGCGCTCACCGGCAAACCACGGGCTTTCAGCCAGACGGCGCTCCATCCAGTCCAGATGCAGCCGCCGCTGCGGGCCGATGAAGCCGCGCTCGGCCTTGTCGGCAATGCTGCGTGCGATCGGGCGCGCAAAGAACGGCATCGGCGCGTTGCGTATGCGGCCCATCACCAGGGTCAGCAGCAGCGGCGGCATCGCCGAGCCTTCGGCGTAGTGCAGCCAGTAGCGGTAAGCGATGCGTTCGGCCCCGTCAGCCGGCATCGGTGACGGCGACAGCTGGCGTTGCGTGTCGTAACGGTCAGCGAGGTAGTCGAGGATCGCACCGGACTCGGCCAGTACCAGCTCGCCATCCTGCAGCACCGGTGACTTGCCGAGCGGATGCACGTTGCGCAGTTCCGGCGGCGCCAGCAGCGTCTTCGGATCACGCGGATAGCGGCGCAGTTCGTAGTCCAGCCCCAGCTCCTCCAGCATCCACAGCACGCGCAGGGAACGGGAGTTTTCCAGGTGATGAACGATGCGCATGGGGACGGCCCTCGGGAAGGTCTCCATCCTACCGCGCCGGCTGCATGCCCTTTGTAGAGCCGAGCCATGCTCCACTGTCTTTGAGAACTGTCGAGCGTGGCTCGACTCTACAAAAAACAGCGGGCAATAAAAAACGCCGGAAGCTCTCGCTTCCGGCGTTCTCTGGCTACCCAACGGTAGCAGACGGATTAGACCGCCTGCACCTGGTCAGCCTGCATACCCTTCTGACCCTGGACGGCGATGAAGGTAACTTTCTGGCCTTCCTGCAGGGTCTTGAAGCCGGTGCCCTGGATCGCGCGGAAGTGCACGAACAGGTCCGGGCCGCTTTCCGGGGTGATGAAGCCGAAGCCCTTGGCGTCGTTGAACCACTTGACGGTGCCGGTCTGACGTTCAGACATTTTACTAACTCCTGAAACACATGTTGAAAAAAATCGCAGCCACCGGGTATCGGGGCCGAGACTGAGTTGCAGGCGTTGGTAAAGCGGATCGATGAGCGGATCGTGAGATCAACTGCACCAGGCCACGATTCACGGTGACCCTAGCAAACACAGTGGGTCGCACGATACGCGTGTTTTCCGCAAAAAGCGATAGTCCCGACGTTCATGGGAACAGGTCACCCGCTAGGCGTGACAAGGGTTGGCAGCCGTTCGCGGCTAACCCCGAGCCCCCATTCAGGTTTTTCCTACCCTACACTGGGGAAATGACTGAAGCTGAAACCCCCGCTGAATACGCGCCCTCTCGCATCTGGGTGGACGCGGACGCCTGTCCGACTGTCATTCGCGACATCCTGTTTCGTGCGGCTGAACGGGTGGGGATCGAACTGACCCTGGTCGCCAACCAGTGGATCCGCACCCCGCCCTCACGCTGGCTGCGCTCGATCCAGGTGCCGCAGGGCCTGGACGTGGCCGACAGCGCCATCGTCGAGCGGGTCGCCGCCGGAGACCTGGTCGTCACCCAGGACATCCCACTGGCTGCGCTGGTGCTGGAGAAAAAGGCCGTGGCGCTGAACCCGCGCGGCCAGCTGTACACCCCGAACAACATGGCCGAGCGGCTGTCGATGCGAAATTTCATGGAGGAGCTGCGCGGCGCCGGGGCCCAGACCGGCGGACCGCCGCCCCTGGGTCCCCGCGACCGGCAGCTGTTCGCCGCCGAGCTGGACCGCTGGCTGGCGCGACGCCCGGCCCGCTGAGCGCCTGGCCGCCCTAAGCCGGAAGGCTCAGGCTGCGGCCGCTGCTGAACATCCGTCGTGCGCCACTCAACGGGTCGTCGAAGGCCAGAGCCCGCGCCAGCAGCTGCAGCGGTGACTCGGCCACATCCAGTGGCCGTTGCCGAAGCTGCGGGTACAGGTCGTCACCCATGATCGGCGCCCCCAGCATGGCCATGTGCACGCGCAACTGATGCTTGCGGCCGGTCTCCGGCAGCAGCCGGTAGCGCCAGATCGCCCCTTCGGCCTCGATCAGCTCGATCCGGCTGCGCGTATTGGGTTCACCGGGCACTTCGAACATGCGGAAGAACGGCTCGCCCGACACCAACCGGCTGTCCCGCTGCAACGGAAACGCCAGCCCCGGCAGCGCCGGTGCCAGGGCCTCATAGGTCTTCTCGATGCGCCGCTCACGGAACAGGCGCTGGTAAGCATCGCGCGACGCTCGCTGGGTCGAGAACATCACCAGCCCGGCCGTCAGCCGATCCAGCCGGTGCAGCGGTACCAGATCGGCATTGCCGGTGCGGGCGACCAGCCGCGCCAGCAGCGTCTCGCGCACATGCCCACCCGCAGGTGTCACCGGCAGGAAATGCGGCTTGTCGGCCACCAGCAGGTGCGCATCCAGATGGACGATGGTCTCGACAAAGGGAATCACCGGTTCGTCGGCCACCTCGCGGAAGTACTGGATCTCCCGCCCGACCTGCCAGGGCATGTCCGCAGTGAGCGCCCTGCCCTGCGCATCCAGCACACGGCCACGCGCGAAGCGATCCTGCCATTGCGCGCGCGCGATGCGCGGGAAACGTGCACACAGGCCATCCAGCAGGGTGGCCCAGGGGCCGGGCGGCAACTGCAGTCGGCTGGGCAAGGTCATGGCGTCCACTCCGGCCACGGGAAAGAACGCAAGCGTGCCACCGTTGACGCTGCGCAGACAGCCCAGCCACGGACACCCCCGGAGCAAACCTCTATCATTGTCGTCTTTAGTCCACGGACCCCCCATGGCTCTTACCGCCACCATCCGCAAGGCCGAACTGCAGATCAGCGACATGGATCGCGGCTACTACGCGACCCACAACCTGACCCTGGCCCAGCATCCGTCCGAGACCGACGAGCGCCTGATGGTGCGCCTGCTCGCCTTCGCACTGAACGCCGGCGACCGCCTGGAGTTCGGCCGCGGCCTGAGCACCGATGACGAACCCGACCTGTGGGAACACGACTACACCGGCGACATCCTGCAGTGGATCGACCTGGGCCATCCGGACGAATCGCGCATCCGCAAGGCCAGCAACCGCAGCCGCCAGGTGCAGGTGGTCAACTATGGCGGCAACGCCTCGGAGATCTGGTGGGGCAAGCAGGGCAAGGGCCTGGCGCGCTTCGACAATCTTTCGGTGGTCGACCTCGACGGTGCCTTCGTAGAACTGTGGGGCCAGCAGATCCAGCGCGCGATGCGCTGGAGCGTGCTGATCCAGGACGGTGAAGTGCAGCTGCTCAACGATCAGATGCAGCTCGACGTGATCCCGAACTGGCGCAAGCGCTCCAACACATGAGCGCCATCCGTTGCGATGTGGTGGTCATCGGCGCCGGCGCAGCCGGGCTGATGACCGCGATCACTGCCGGCCAGCGCGGCCGCCAGGTGCAGGTGATCGACCATGCCAACAAGGTCGGCAAGAAGATCCTGATGTCCGGCGGTGGCCGCTGCAACTTCACCAACACCGGCACCACCCCGGCCAACTTCCTGTCGGCCAACCCGCATTTCTGCAAGTCGGCGCTGGCCCGCTACACGCCCTGGCATTTCATCGAGCTGGTGCACAAGCACGGCATCGCCTATCACGAAAAGGAACTGGGGCAGTTGTTCTGCGATGTCTCCTCCAAGCAGATCGTGAAAATGCTGGTGGACGAATGCCAGGCGGCCGGCGTGCAGATCCGTAGCGACTGCAGCGTGCAGCGCATCGAGCATGGCAGCGATGGTTTCCGCGTGCACACCACGCACGGCCTGTTCCATTGCGCCTCGCTGGTGGTTGCCACCGGCGGCCTGTCGATTCCCAGCATGGGGGCCAGCGGCTTTGGCTATGAAGTGGCCCGCCAGTTCGGTCACCAGGTGCTGCCGACCCGCGCCGGGCTGGTACCGCTGACCCTCAGCGGCAAGCACCAGGAGCGGCTGGCCGACCTCAGCGGCGTCGCACTGCCGATCGAGGCGCGCTGCAACGGCAAGAGCTTCCAGAACTTCATGCTGCTGACCCACCGTGGCGTGAGCGGCCCGGCCATCCTGCAGATCTCTTCGTTCTGGCAGCCCGGCGATGCGCTGGAGCTGGACCTGTTGCCGGGCCAGGATGCCGGCGAGTGGCTGCGCAAGATGAAGCGCGACCGCCCCGCCGCCGAGCTGCGCACGGTGCTGGGCGAGGTACTGCCGAAGCGGCTGGCACAGCGGCTGTGCGAGCACTGGCTGCCCGACCGCCCCGTGCGCCAGCTGGACGAGCCGGTGCTGCGCCAGGCTGCGCAGCTGCTGGGCGCATTCCCGCTGGTGGCCAGCGGCACCGAAGGCTACCGCACCGCCGAGGTCACCCTGGGCGGCGTGGACACCGCCGAAGTGTCATCCTCAACGATGGAATCCAAGCGCGTCCCCGGCCTGCACTTCGTTGGCGAGGTGCTGGACGTGACCGGCTGGCTGGGCGGCTACAACTTCCAATGGGCCTGGGCAAGCGGCCACGCAGCGGGCGGCGTGGTGTGAACCACTTCGCCGTTCCATGCGCGCAAGGGGGACGCGCATGGACGGTTCGCCGCGCATCGTGTATCTAGATTCGCAGATTGGGGAGCAGTGCATGCAGAACGCGAACGACATCACCATCCGCCTGCTGATCGTCGATGACAGCGGCGAGAATGCCGAAGCCATCGTCAGCACCCTGCGCAACAGCGGCATCGCGGTACGCCCGTGGCGCCCACAGGATGCAGCCGAGCTGGCCCAGGTGCTGACCAGCCAGGCCATCGACCTGGTGCTGGCCTCGCCGTCGCAGGGCATTCCGCTGCAGCTGGCAGCCCAGCACATCGCCGCCAGCGGCAAGGACATCCCGCTGGTGCTGCTGGCCGAGCGCATCGACGAGGACGAACTGGTGCAGGCCAGCAGCCATGGCATCCGTGCCCTTGCCCTGCGCCAGCGCCCCGAGCACCTGCTCGCCGTGGTCCGCGACCAGTGGGTGGACCTGCAGGCGCGCCGCGGCCTGCGCCGCATCGAGGCGCAGATGCGCGAGACCGAGCGCCGCTGCGACGCGCTGATCGCCTCCTCGCGCGACCCCATCGCCTACGTGCATGAAGGCATGCACATCCGCGCCAACGACGCCTACCTGGAGATGTTCGGCTACGAGCATTTCGACGACATCGAAGGCATTTCGCTGCTGGACATGGTCGCCGCCCAGCACGTGGAGGGCTTCAAGCAGCTGCTGAAGGGCCTCAGCCGTGGCGAGGCGCCGCCGCCTCAGTACCAGCTCGACGCGCGCCACCAGGACGGCAGTGCGTTCCCGGCGACGATGGAATTTGCGGCGGCCACCTACGAGGGCGAGTCCTGCCTGCAGGTGGTTCTCCGCCGCCGCATGGAGTTCGACCCCGAACTGGCACGCGAGGTCGAGGACCTGCGCCAGCGCGACCAGGTCACCGGCCTGCTCAATCGCCCGACCTTCATGCTGCAGCTGGAAAGCGCGGTGGCCCAGGCCGGGCGCAGCGAGGGCCAGTTCGGCCTGCTGCTGATCGAGCCGGACCACTACGCGCGCCTGCTGCCGGATATCGGCCTGGCCTCGGCCGATACCCTGATCGGCGCCCTCGCCGCCCTGCTGGCCGAAGTGGTTGGCGAGGACGCGCAACTGGCCCGTTTCGGCGAACACAATTTCGCCGTGCTGCAGGCCGGACCCTACGCACAGACCGTGGCGCTGGCCGAGCGCATCCGAGAAGCCTACGCCGCGCACGTCTTCAGCATCGGCGCACGCTCGGCCACGGTGACGGTCAGCATCGGTGGCGTACAGGTCGGTGAGAAGATCGCCAGCATCGGCCAGGTGCTGGCGCGCGCCAGCGAATGCACCCAGGCTGCAGCCGAGCTGGGTAACACCTGCCGCATCTTCGACCCCGCTGCCGCCGACCGCGTCGAGGAAGAGCGTGTGCAGCGCTGGGTGGCGCGCATCCGCGAGGCGCTGGCCGGCGACGGTTTCCAGCTTCACTACCAGCCGGTGCTGAACCTGCAGGGCGAACCACTGGAGCTGTACGAAGCCTATCTGCGCCTGGAAAACAATGGCGAGCTGCTGAGCCCGACCGCGTTCCTGGGCATCGCCGAGGAACACGGCCTGCTGGCCGACATCAACCGCTGGGTGGTCTCGCAGGCGATCGCGGTGCTGGGTGAACGCGCACGTGCGGGTCATGCCACCCAGGTGCTGGTGAAGGTCACGCCGGAATCGTTCGATGACCCACAGATGATCGCCACCCTGCACCGCGAGCTGCAGGCACAGAGCGTGCCCGGCGAACGGCTGTGGCTGCATGCACCGGAAGCGAAGGTGTTCACCCACCTGCGCAGTGCACAGCAATTCCTTGCCGAAGTGGCACCACTGGGCTGCCGCATCGGCCTGGAGCAGTTCGGTTCCGGGCTGGACTCGTTCCAGCTGCTGGCCCACTTCCAGCCGCAGTTCCTCAAGCTGGACCGGGGCTTCACCAGCGACCTGGCTGCCACCCGCGAGAACATCGACCGCATCAGCCAGATCACCGCGCGTGCTCAGGAAGCGGGCATCCGCACCATTGCCGAGTTCGTCAGCGATGCCAACTCGATGACGCTGCTGTTCAGTGCCGGCGTGGATTACGTGCAGGGCGACTTCGTCGGTCCGGCGTTGCCGGAGATGGGGTTCGAATTCGGGTGACCGAGGGTAGTGCCGGCCGCCGGCCGGCAGCCTCAGGTACCCGGGGTTGCCGGCCAGCGGCCGGCACTACCAAACGAGAAGGCCGGCTTTCGCCGGCCTTCTGCTTGATCAGGTCATGTCGACCAGGTTGCCGATCTTCACGTCCGGGTTGACGTCGGCCTCGTAGTCGACGCCCTCCACGCCAAAACCGAACAGACGCAGGAAGTCGGCCTTGTAACCGGCCAGGTCGCTGATTTCGTACAGGTTCTCGTTGGTCACCTGTGGCCACAGCGCGACCACCTTGCCCTGCACGTCTGCGGCCATTTCCTTGTAGTCCGCACGCAGGCGGCCTTCCTCATCGACCAGCGCGACGGTGTGGCCGTCGCCATCGACCAGGTCGTGGCGCAGGCGATCGACCGCCACGCCATCGGACTTGCCGCCGTAAAGGATGTCGTACAGCACGTCGAGCTGCTCGATGCAGCCTTCGTGGGTGCCCTTTTCCTTCATCACCTTGAACAGCAGCGACAGGTACAGCGGCATGGTCGGAATGGCCGAGCTGGCCTGGGTCACGACGGCCTTCAGCACCGACACGCGTGCGTCGCCGCCGATTTTCGCCAGCTTTTCGCGCAGGCCCAGCACCTTGGTGTCCAGGTCCTTCTTGGCCGCGCCGATCGAGCCATTCCAGTAGATCGCCTGGGTGATCTCTTCGCCCACGTAGGTGAAGGCCGTGGTGGTACAACCATTGGCCAGCACGCCGGCATCGGCCAGCGCATCGATCCACATCTGCCAGTCCTCGCCGCCCATCACCGCGACGGTGCCGGCGATTTCTTCCGGGGTGGCCGGCTGCAGGGTGGTCTCGGTGATCACTTCCTTGTCGGTATCCAGCCCGCGCAGGGTGATCGGCTCGCCGATCGGCTTCAACGTGGAGCTGATGATCTCGCCGGTCTTCGGGTGCTTGCGGCGCGGCGCTGCCAGGCTGTAGACAACCTGGTCGACCTGGCCCAGATCGGCCTTGATCATTTCGATGGCCTTCGCCTTCACTTCATCGGAGAAGGCATCGCCATTGATGCTCTTGGCGTACAGGCCGGCTTCGTCGGCGTACTTGTGGAACGCGGCCGAGTTGTACCAGCCCGCGGTACCCGGCTTGGTCTCGCTGCCCGGGCGTTCGAAGAAGATGCCGAGGGTGGCAGCACCACTGCCGAAGGCAGCGGTGATGCGCGCAGCCAGGCCGTAGCCGGTGGAGGCGCCGATCACCAGCACACGCTTGGGACCGTTCTGGATCGGCGGGCGCGCACGGATGTAGTCGATCTGCTGCTTGACCGCGGCCTCGCAGCCGGTCGGGTGGGTGGTGACGCAGATGAAGCCGCGGACGCGCGGTTTGATGACCATGGATACCTCGGGTTGGCAGATGCGGCGCACGGGGCGCTCAGCAGGAGTACGGGCGCGCACGCGCGCGAACCGCAGGATCGTAGTGCGCGGGGGCCGAATGCACAACCGACGCTGGCGTAGGGTGGTGTTTCTTTTGCAGGGTTGCACCCTGCACCTGCGGTAGTGCCGGCCGCTGGCCGGCAACCTCAACAGCAACGTCAAAAGCCGGGCTACTGAGGGATGCCGGGGTGGGTCCGGTTGCGGGGGACGCCGTTAACCCGTCCATGGGGGCTTGGCCGCGGCATCCATGCCGCGGACACCCCCGCAACCGGACCCACCCCGCCTTTGACAGTCTTCCGCGATCTGTCGGAACAGCTCTTGGGGTCAGATCCGTTTTCTGAAGGAAAACGGATCTGACCCCAGAATTGTTTCGATATCTGACAAATGTGTCGACCCAGGTCGACACCTACCCACAGCCGTGGGGATCTGTCAGAGGTGGGGCGGTGTCGGAGTGCGGGGTGTCAGCCGCATGGATGCGGCTGCCAAGCCTACACGGACGTACTTGCGGCGTCCCCGCACTCCGACACCACCCCGCCCACCCACGGAAGGCACGCTCTTGCTGTTGCTGTTGCTGTTGCCGGCCAGCGGCCGGCACTACCGTGGGTGCAGGGCTGCAAGCCCTGCACACAAAAAACCCCGCTTGCGCGGGGTTCTCTGTGTGTTGCGTGCAGCGCGAACGCTTACGGGCGACGGGCCAGGGCCTCGACGTCCTTCGCCTTCGGCAGCAGGTCCTGCTTGCTCACGCGCAGCACACCAATCGTCAGCATCGGCACCGCCACCAGGATCGAGGACAGCACCACGATCACCGCGCCGATCATGTGCGTCTCGGCCAGCCCTTCCATCGAGCTGCCACCGTACAGGTACAGGGCAAGCGCCGACAGGAAGAACATCACGGCAGTGATCACCGTACGCGACAGCGTCTGGTTGATCGAACGGTTCAGCACTTCCATCGAGTCCACGCGCAGGCTGCGGAAGTTCTCACGGACGCGGTCGAAGACCACGATGATGTCGTTGATCGCAAAGCCCATCACCGACAGCAGGCCGGCCAGCACGGTCAGGTCGAACTCACGGCCCAGCAGGGACACGTAAGCGACCGTCACGATCAGGTCGAACATCGCCACGATGCTGGCGGTGACCGCGAACTTCCACTCGAAGCGCACCGCGATGTAGATCAGGAAGCCGGCCAGCATGAAGATGGTGGCATACAGGCCATTCATCGCCAGGTCCTTGCCGATCTGCGGGCCCACGAACTCGTTGCGGAGCACGGTGGCCTGATTGTCGGCAGTGGACAACGCCTTCACCACGGCAGCGGCCGTGGCCTTGTCCTCGTGGGCGGCATCGCCGGTACCCGGAGCATGCTCGCCGTGCGGGGCCAGGCGGATCAGCAGGTCGGTGTTGCCGCCGACGCTCTGCACCTGGGCGCCTTCGAAGCCACTCTGCTCGAGCTTGGTGCGGACCTGCTCAACATCCACCGCCTTGTCGAAGCGGGCTTCGATCAGGGTGCCGCCGGTGAAGTCCAGTGCGTAGTTGAAGCCTTTGATGCCGATGATGGCGACCGAGGCCAGGAACACCACGATGGTGACTGCCATGGCGACATGGCGCCAGCGCATGAAGTCGATCTTGGTGTCGTTCGGGAGGATGTGCAGCGGAAACAGTTTCATTGTGCGTGTCGTCCCGTCAGATGGCCACGTTCTGGAGCTTCTTGCGGCGGCCGTAGATCAGCGTCGCCAGCGCACGCGACACGGTGATCGCGGTGAACATGGAGGCGAAAATACCGATGATCATGGTCAGCGCGAAGCCCTTCAGCGGACCGGTACCGAATGCAAACAGCGCCACGCCGACGATCAGGCCGGTCAGGTTGGCGTCGAGGATGGTGCCCGAGGCACGCTCGTAACCGGTCACGATCGCCGTCTTGCCCGGCACGCCGGCTCGCAGCTCTTCACGGATACGCTCGTTGATCAGCACGTTGGCGTCCACCGACAGGCCGACCGACAATGCCAGGCCGGCAAAGCCCGGCAGGGTCATGGTGGCACCGAACAGCGACATCACCGCCACTACGATCAGCAGGTTGAAAAGCATCGCTGCCGAGGTGATCACACCGAACATGCGGTAGTACACGCTGAAGAACACCAGGGTGAACAGGAACGCGAACACCACCGCGCGCATGCCGTTCTTGACGTTCTCGGCGCCGAGGCTCGGGCCGACCACGCGCTCCTCGACGAAGTCCATCGGCGCAGCCAGCGAACCCGACTTCAGCAGCTTGGCCAGGTCTTCGGCTTCCTTCTTCTGCAGGCCGGTGGTCTGGAAGTTCTTGCCGAACACGCCGTTGATGTTGGCCACCGAGATCACTTCCTCGTTGACCTTGAAGCCACGCACTTCCTGGCCGTCGACGACGGTTACGGTCGGCACGCGCTCGGTGTAGACCACCGCCATCGGCTTGTTCACGTTGGCGCTGGTGAAGTCGAACATGCGCTGGCCACCGACGTTGTTCAGCGTCACGCTGACGGCCGGCGAGCCGCTGTTCGAATCGGTCACCGCCTGCGCACCGACCATCTGGTCGCCGGTGACGATCACGCGCTTGTTCAGCAGGATCGGGCCGCGGCCGTCACGCTGCTGGTAGACCTTCGCTTCCGGCGGAATGCGGCCGGAGTTGATGGCGTCCTGCGCATTGCCTTCAACCACCGCACGGTACTCCAGGGTGGCGGTGGCACCGATCATGCGCTTGGCTTCGGCGGTGTCCTGCACGCCCGGCAGCTGCACGACCACACGGTCGGCACCCTGGCGCTGGATGATCGGCTCGGCCACGCCGAGCTGGTTCACGCGGTTGCGCAGGGTGTTGATGTTCTGCTCGATGGCGCCGTTGGCGATCTGCGTGATCTCGGTCTCCGGCACGGTGACCGTGATGCGGTTGCCGCTGACGTCATAGCCGAGGGTCGGCTGTGCCTTGACCAGCGCGGCGCGGGCACGCTGCGCGGCGTCATCGCCGGCGGATGGGCTCAGGTTGGCCACGATGCTGTTATCGGCGCGGCGTTCCACCGACTGGTAGGCGATGCGCGCGTCACGCAGGGTGCTGCGCACGTCTTCGGTATAGGCATCCAGGCGCTTGTCGAGGGCAGCCTTCTGGTCGACCTGCAGCACGAAATGCACGCCGCCCTGCAGGTCCAGGCCCAGCACCATCGGGCGACCGCCGAGGTTGGCCAGCCAGTCCGGCACGGTCGAAGCCAGGTTCAGCGCCACGGTGTACTTCTCGCCGACGGTGTCACGCAGGGCGTCGCTGGCAGCGGACTGCGACTTCAGGTCCGACAGGCGGACGATCAGGCTTTCCCCTTCCTTTTCGGCACCGATGGTGGCGATGCCGGCCTTTTTCAGGTCGGCCAGCACACGGTCGCGCAGCGCATCGTCGATCTGCCCGCCACGGTTGGCGGTGATCTGGATGGCCGGGTCCTTCTGGTAGATGTTGGGCAGCGCATACAGCGCGCTGAGCGCCAGTACGATCAGGATGACGACGTACTTCCAGCGTGGAAATTCGAGCATTGCTTGGGTCCCGCGCGGCGCCATCCCCGGCGCCGCGGTTGTGCTTCGGAAAGGGAGTGGCTTACTTGGCCGAATCCAGGGTGCCGGTCGGCAGCACGCTGCCGACAGCGCCCTTCTGCACGCGGATGCGCACGTTGTCGGCCACTTCGACGGTGATGAAGTGGTCGCCAATGTCGGTGACCTTGCCGGCGATGCCGCCGTTGGTCAGCACTTCATCGCCGCGCTTGATCTTCTCCAGCATGGCCTTGTGCTCCTTCTGCCGCTTCATCTGCGGGCGGATCATCAGGAAGTACATGATGGCGATCAGGATGATCGGGAACAGCAGCGTGGTCAGGCCCATGCCCTGCGGTTGGCCGCCGGCGGCCTGGGCGTGGGCGGCGGGAATCAGGAAAGCAAGCAGGTTCATCGTTGGTCCTTTGGTTGGGCGGCGCTCCCGTCCCTTGAGGGGCGGGGGTGTCGACCGCGGATCTGGGTCAGCCTTGAAGTATGCCACGGCCCCGGGCGTTCGTCCTTGGGCCGTTCGGCAGGGGGGCGTCGGGGTTACAGCGGCGGGGCCACCGCTCCGCGTGCCGCGTAGAAGGACTCGCGGAAGGCCAGGAAGGTTCCCGCCTCGATCGCGGCACGGATGTCGGCCATGAGCTTTTCGTAATAGAACAGGTTGTGCAGGGTGCCCAGCATCGGCGCCAGCATCTCGTTGCAGCGGTCCAGGTGGCGCAGGTAGGACCTGGTGTAACCGCCGGTGCAGGCCACGCAGCCGCAGCCCGGCTCGATCGGGTCCATGTCCCGCGCGTACTGGGAATTGCGGATGCGAACGGTGCCGAACGAGGTGAAATAGTGGCCGTTGCGCGCATTACGGGTCGGCATCACGCAGTCGAACATGTCCACGCCGCGCGCCACGCCTTCGACCAGGTCCTCCGGCCGGCCCACGCCCATCAGGTAACGCGGCCGGTCGCCCGGCAGCTCCGGATCCAGGTGGTCGAGCATGGCATTGCGCTCCTGCTCCGGCTCGCCCACGGCCAGGCCGCCGATGGCGTAGCCGTCGAAGCCGATCGCCTGCAGGGCGTCGGCCGAGCGGCTGCGCAGGTCGGTGTGCACGCCCCCCTGGACGATGCCGAACAAGGCCGCGTCGTTGCCCAGCTCGTCATGCGCGTTGCGGCTGCGCTGGGCCCAGCGCAGGCTCAGCTCCATGGAACGGCGGGCAACGTCTTCGGTGGCCGGGTACGGGGTGCACTCGTCAAAGATCATCACGATGTCCGAATCGAGCACCTTCTGGATCTTCATGCTCTCCTCCGGACCGAGGAACACGCGGGCGCCGTCGGTGGGCGAGGCAAAGGTCACGCCCTGCTCGGTGATCTTGCGTCGATGGGCCAGCGAGAACACCTGGAAACCACCGGAGTCGGTCAGGATCGGGCCATCCCAGCGGCAGAAGCCGTGCAGCCCGCCGTGGTCGGCGATGATGTCCAGGCCCGGGCGCAGGTACAGGTGGAAGGTGTTGCCGAGGATGATCTCGGCGCCCAACGCCCGCACCTGGTCCGGCAGGATGCCCTTGACCGAGCCATAGGTCCCCACCGGCATGAAGGCCGGCGTTTCCACCGTGCCACGCGGGAAGGTCAGGCGGCCACGGCGGGCACGGCCGTCGCGGGTCTGGAGCTGGAACTGCAGTCGGGACATGGAGCGGTCATTCGGGCAAATAGTTGTCTATTGTCTCCCAAGAAGACGTACGCACCAAGGTGCGCACCCACGCACCCATAAGTACCCCGGCTTCCCAGGCGCTCTGACCTCCCAAGGCGCCCTGCCCGCTCAGCCCGCCTGCGGGAACAGCAGCATCGCGTCGCCGTAGCTGAAGAAGCGGTAGCGCTGCTCGATCGCGTGCTGGTAGGCCTCGAACACGCGGTCCTTGCCTGCAAACGCCGAAATCATCATCAGCAGCGTGCTTTCGGGCAGGTGGAAATTGGTCACCATCGCGTCGACGCTGCGGATGCGGTAGCCCGGGGTGATGAAGATCTGGGTCTCGCCGGCGAACGGCAGCAGTTCGCCATCGCGCATCGCGCTTTCCAGCGCGCGCACCACGGTGGTGCCGACGCCGATCACCCGGCCGCCGGCGGCGCGCGTGCGCCGCACCTGCTGCACCAGTTCGGCGCCGACGTTCAGCCACTCGCGGTGCATCACGTGGTCCTTCAGGTCATCGGCGCGTACCGGCTGGAAGGTGCCCGCGCCCACGTGCAGGGTGACGTGGCCGAACTCCACGCCCTTGTCCTTCAGCGCCGCCAGCAGCGGTTCGTCGAAATGCAGGCCGGCGGTCGGTGCCGCCACCGCGCCTACCTCGCGCGCGAACACGGTCTGGTAGCGCTCGCGGTCGTCCACGCCCGGCTCGCGCTGGATGTAGGGCGGCAACGGCAGGCGGCCGGCATGCAGCAGCCACTGTTCCAGCGATTCCGGCACATGGAACTGCAGCACGTAGAACTCGCCATCGCGGCCCAGCACCTCGGCTTCGCCACCGGCATCCAGCGCGATGCGGCTGCCGGCCTTCGGCGACTTGCTGGCGCCGACCTGCGCACGCGCCTGCTGAGCGCCGAGCAGGCGCTCGATCAGGATCTCCACGCGGCCGCCGCTGGCCTTCTGCCCGAACAGGCGCGCCGGAATCACCCGGGTGTCATTGAACACCAGCAGGTCGCCCGGCTGCAGCAGTGACGGCAGGTCGCGCACCTGCAGGTCGGTGAAGGCACCGGGCGCCGGCGGTACCAGCAGCAGGCGGCTGGCGGAACGTTCGGCCAGGGGAGCCTGCGCGATCAGTTCAGCCGGCAGGTCGTAATGGAAATCGGACTTCTTCAAGGCGGTGGGCGGCAACAGGTCGACAATGGCGCGCATTGTACGTCCAGCGTCTGCGAGCCGGCGCACTTCGCGGCGAACGTCGCGCAAAATGCTGCTATGCAGCAGGTTTCTGCGGGGTTATCGCGCAAAAAAACAAGTGCTAGCATCGAACCGGAAGTCCGCTGCACGAGCCTGCCCCAAGCGCGCGTGATGACGCGCGTTTTGCTTTTGATGGCCCGTGCGACCCATTGTTTCAGGAGATCTGCAATGAGCTTCATCGAACGCCTCGCCCCCCTGCGCAACCAGCCCGGCACCCGCCTCACCACCGGCCTGGACGATGCCACCCTGACCGCCCTGTCCGCCAACCACCCGCAGCTGATTGCCGCAGTGGACGCCGCCGCCGAGGAGTTCGCGCGCGTGCAGACCGACCTGGGGCCGCTGCTGGCGCAGGACGAACAGGCACAGATCGACGCGATGCAGGACGGATTCGTCAATTTCTATGCCGATGACGCGGTGACCCCCTACGTGGCGCTGGTCGCGCGCGGCCCGTGGGTGGTCACCCTGAAGGGCGCCGTGCTGTACGACGCCGGCGGCTACGGCATGCTCGGCTTCGGGCACACCCCGGACGCCGTGCTGGAAGCCATGGCGCGCCCACAGGTGATGGCCAACATCATGACCCCCAGCCTGTCGCAGCAGCGCTTCATCACCGCCCTGCGTGCCGAGATCGGCCACCGCCGTGGCGGCTGCCCGTTCGCCCGTTTCATGTGCCTGAATTCCGGCTCCGAAGCCGTTGGCCTGGCCGCGCGCATCGCCGACGTCAACGCCAAGCTGCAGACCGATCCTGGCGCACGTCACGCCGGCGCTGCGATCAAGCGCGTGGTGGTCAAGGGCAGCTTCCATGGCCGTACCGACCGCCCTGCCCTCTATTCGGATTCCAGTCGCAAGAGCTACATGCAGCACCTGGCCAGCTACCGCGGCGAGGACTCGGTGATCACCGTGGCGCCTTACGACGAGGCCGGCCTGCGCAAGGTGTTCGAGGATGCCGCACGCAACCAGTGGTTCATCGAAGCGGTGTTCCTCGAACCGGTGATGGGCGAAGGTGACCCGGGCCGTTCGGTGCCGCCGTCGTTCTATGCCGTTGCCCGTGAGCTGACCCGTGCACACGGCAGCCTGCTGCTGCTCGACTCGATCCAGGCCGGCCTGCGCGCGCATGGCGTGCTGTCGGTGGTCGATTACCCGGGCTTTGAAGGCCTTGACCCGCCGGACATGGAGACCTATTCCAAGGCGCTCAATGCCGCGCAGTACCCGCTGTCGGTGCTGGCGGTGACCGAACATGCCGCGCAGCTGTACCGCAAGGGCATCTATGGCAACACCATGACCAGCAATCCGCGTGCGCTGGACGTGGCCTGCGCCACCCTGGCCCAGCTGACCCCACAGGTACGCGCCAACATCGCCGAACGTGGTGCCGAGGCCGTGCGCAAGCTGGAACAGCTGAAGAACGAGCTGGGCGGGCTGATCACCAAGGTGCAGGGCACCGGTCTGCTGTTCTCCTGCGAGCTGGCCCCGCAGTTCAAGTGCTACGGTGCCAACTCCACCGAGGAATGGCTGCGCCAGCACGGCATCAACGTGATCCATGGCGGCGAAAACTCGCTGCGCTTCACCCCGCACTTCGGCATGGACAGCGAGGAGCTGGACCTGCTGGTGGGCATGGTCGGCCGCGCCCTGCGTGAAGGCCCGCGCCGCGAGCAGGCTGCGGCGGCGTAAGCCGCCGCTTGCGTAGAGCCGAAGGCAGCGGCAGGAGCCGCTGCCAACGTCGCTGGCGACGGCCCGAAGGGTGCCGGCCAGGACGACCGGCATAGCCCTTGCTCGGCTGGCCTTTGCCGCGATCTGAACGAAGAGCAGCCGAGCATGGCTCGGCTCTACAGAAGGGCTCATAATTCAAGGACACCCCGTCTCTGACCGCCTTGCGGTCGGTGACGGGGCGTTTTCGTTTCCGGTCAAGAGACAGAAGATCCATGAAATCGATCTGTGTGTACTGTGGTTCCAACGCTGGCAGCAAGCCGGCCTACACCGAACGCGCCATTGCCCTGGGTGATCGCATCGCCCGCGATGGCCTGCGCCTGGTGTATGGCGGCGGCAACGTTGGCCTGATGGGCACCGTGGCCAACGCCGTGCTCGCCGCTGGCGGCGAGGTGACCGGCGTGATCCCGCGCCAGCTGGCCGACTGGGAAGTGGCCCACCGCGGCCTGACCGAACTGGAGATCGTCGGCTCGATGCATGAGCGCAAGTCGCGCATGTTCGACCTCGCCGATGGCTTCGTTGCCCTGCCCGGTGGCTTCGGCACCATGGAAGAGATCTTCGAGATGCTGACCTGGCGCCAGCTGGGCATCGGCAACAAGCCGTGCGCGTTCCTCGATGTGGAAGGTTTCTACGCGCCGCTGATCGGCATGATCGACCGCATGGTGGAAGAGCGTTTCCTGCATCCGGACCAGCGCCAGGACCTCTGGTACGGCTCGGACATCGAGGAAATGCTGGTGTGGATGCAGAACTACCAGCCGGCCCAGGCCTCGAAGTGGATCGACGAGAAACGTCGCTCGGCTCTGCGCTGAAGTGAACCGTCGCGGTGGCTCACGCCAGCGTCCGCGCCCACGGTGCGGGACGGCCCAGCAGGTAGCCTTGGCCATAGTCGCAACCGAGTTCGCGCAGTGTCTGCCGCTGCGCCTCGGTCTCGATGCCTTCGCCAATGGTTTCGATGCCCAGGGTGCGGGCCAGTGACAGCACGCCTTCGACCAGCGCGCGCGTGCTCTGCACTTCCGGCCCGTGCAGGCCGGCGATGAAACTCTGGTCGATCTTCAATGTACTGATCGGGAATCGGTGCAGGTAGGACAGCGCAGAGAAGCCGGTACCAAAGTCGTCCAGCTGCACCTGGATGCCACGCTCGCGCAGGCCCTGCAGGATGCGCAGCGTGTGCGGCGCATCGTCCAGCAGCGCGACCTCGGTAATCTCCAGCCGCAGCCGGCGCGGATCGGCGCCACACGCGTCGAGCAGGCCGAACAGGCGGTCGCTGAACTCGGCCGAGCGGAAATGGCGCGGCGAAACGTTCACCGAGACATAGCTCTGCCCACCTTCGGCCAGGCGCGCGATGACCTGCTCGTAGATCAGCCAGTCGACCTGTTCGATCAGGCCACTTTCCTCTCCCAGCTCCAGGAACGCGCCGGGCAACAGCAGGCCACGACGCTCGTGCTGCCAGCGGAGCAATGCCTCATGTCCCACCACTTCGCCATCGGACAAGCGCACGATCGGCTGGAAGAACGGAACGAAATCACGGTTGTTGATCGCGCGGCGCAGATCGGCTTCCAGGTCGAGGCTGCGCATGGCCTGTTCACGCATGTCCTCGTCGAAGATCGCACAGCGGTCATGGCCCTGTGCCTTGGCCCGGTACATCGCCGCATCCGCATCACGCAGCAGTTCCTCGCCGGTACGGTAGCGCGGATTCCACAACGCGATGCCCAGGCTGCCGGACGGGAACAACTCGCGGCCGGCGATCCATATCGATTCCTGCAATGCCAGCAACAAGCGCTGGCCGAAATCCAGCGCCTGTGCCAGGCCCTGCGGGCATTGCAGCAGCACCGCGAATTCATCACCGCCCAGCCGTGCCACCACGTCATCGGCGCCGGCCATCGATACGATGCGCTTGGCCACCTCCACCAGCATGCGGTCACCCGCGGCGTGGCCGATGCTGTCGTTGACCAGCTTGAAGCGATCCAGGTCGAGGAACAGCACGGCGAACACCGGCCCACCCTCGCGCTTGGCCAGCGCCAGCGCATCCTGCAGGCGATCGAGCAGGTGCAGCCGGTTGGGCAGGCCGGTCAGCGCATCGTGCATGGCCTGATGGGTCAGGCGTTGCTCGGCCCGCAGGCGCTCGCCGATCTGGCCGAGCAGCTTCTCGTTGACCTCGGCCAGCTCACGCGTGCGTTCCTCCACGCGCTTTTCCAGTTCGGCATGCGCCAAACGCAGCCGTTGCTGGTCGCGCTGGCGCGCCAACCCGGTTCCGATGTTCTGCGCAACGAACGTCAGCAGCCGCTGATCGTGCACGCTGAACGTACTGTTCTCGCTGTAACTCTGCACCACGATCGCACCGACCACCTCGTCATCGCGCAGCAGCGGCACGCCCAGCCAGCAATGCGAGCGCGCGCCGGATTCACGCACCTCGCCACTGGCCAGCAGCGCATCGATCTGGGCGCGTGAGGCCAGTAGGGGCCGCCGGTTGCGCACCACGTATTCGGTCAGGCCGCGACTGAACGGACGAGGTGCACGGCTGGCATTGTGCTCGTCCACCGAATAGACGAAGTCCAGGCCGTTGCCGCTTCCGTTCACCAGCGCGATATAGAAGTTGCGCGCATCGAGCAGGCGCCCGACCACGCCATGCACCTGCCCGTAGAACTGGGCCAGGCTGTCGGCCGACATCGCCATTTCGGCAATGTTGTACAGCGCGGTCTGCAGTTGCTCGGCGCGCCGGCGCTCCGCCACTTCATCCTGCAGGCTGTGGTTGGCACGCTGCAGTTCCAGCGTGCGCCGCTCCACCTGTTGCTCCAGCCGGACCTGCGCCTGGCGCCGATCCATCGCAGTCTGCACGTGCTGCGCGACAAAGCCCAGCAACGCCCGCTCGGCCTCGCCATAACGGGCCGCCAGCTCATAGCTCTGCACCACGATTGCGCCGCATACCCGGCCATCGCGCAGCATCGGCACACCCAGCCAGTCCAGGCTCTCGGGACCACGCTGCGGGTCGTGCTCCTGCTCGACCACGCGTGCCAGCAGTTCGCGCGAGGGTCCGCTGAGCGGCTTGCCGTGGCGCAGCAGCGCGACGGTCAGGCTGCGCGGCATCTCGGCGGCGTCATGGCTCTGCGACGGGTCGGCGACGAAATCGTCGACCTGGTCGGCGAAGTACAGGAAGCGGATCTGGTCACGCACATCATCGTATTCAACGATGTAGCAGTTCTCCGCATACATCAGCGTGCCGAGCACGCCGTGCACGTGACGCAGCATCTCCGACATCTCCAGATCGGCGCCGGCCAGATCGGCGATCTGGAACAGCGCCTGCTGCAACCGTTCAGCCTCTTCCAGCGCCTTGATCTGCCCGGCCTGGCGGCCACGCTGCAGTGCCAGTTCCATGGCCTGACGGGCCAGCCCCCACCACGCCGCGGAAGGTACGGCGCCTTCCACCGACAGCTGCAGGCGTGCACCGTCATGTTCCCAGCCATGGCAGCCGTCGCCGATGCCCGGCGCAGTGAACGCGCCTGCCGCCCCGTCGGCCGGCCACCCGTCCTGACCACGCCCGAGCTGCGGGTCGTCCCAGCCGACGCGGACCACAGCCGTTTCCGGCAGAAGTGCATGCAACGCGCGCACCAGCGCCGTGCTCAGCACGGCCTCGTGTGGTAGCTCTTCCGCCGGTTCAGCATGCGTGGACAAATGACAATCTCTTGGCGCCGTCTATGCGTCGCCTCCCCTGAGCCGACGAGCATAGCGCGCCACCCGGGGGGCAATGGAAGCCCGTAAACCCCGAATCGTGCGCCCGTACGTTTTTCCTGCCGTCCGCAGCCCCTTCCGAGCCATGACCCTCGCCCTGCCCGCCCCTGCCACCGGCTATGCGCCATCGCCTGCAGGCCTTACCCTGTACGCCGTGGAAGCCAGCGCACTGCCAACCGATGAAGCCTTGATGCTGGCCTGGGCCGGCGGCGACCTGCACGCGTTCGAAAGCCTGTATGCGCGCCATCGCAAACGACTGTTCGGCTTCCTGCTGCGCCAACTGCGCGACAACGCGCTGGCCGAGGAGATCTTCCAGGACGTCTGGCAGCGGGTGATCAGCGCCCGTGCCGGGTGGCAGCCCGAAGCGGCGTTCAGCACCTGGCTGTTCCGCATCGCCCACAACCGCCTGAACGACCATTGGCGCGCCGCCCGCCATCGCCCTGCCGCGCCGGCCGACGCCGACCTGCGCCTGGCCGCGATCGAGGACGGGCAGACCCCGGAAGCCGAACTTTCCGAATTCGAACAACGTCGCCGCATCCAGCTGGCGATGGAGCAATTGCCGCCGGAGCAGCGCGAAGTGCTGCAACTGCGGCTGGATCAGGAACTGAGCCTGGAGGAGATCGGCCAGATCACCGGCGTAGGCCGGGAAACCGTGAAATCGCGGCTGCGCTATGCGATGGACAAGCTGCGTGCGGGATTGAACGCATGAACCGAGACGAACCGCTGACGCCGGAAGAACGCGAGCTGGCCCGGCTGCTCGGCCGTCGCGCCGAGCAGGCACCACCGGCCGCACTGGACGCCGCCATCCTGGCTGCGGCGCGTGCCGCCGTGGACGCTCCGGGTACAGATGTTGCCGCCTCTCCCGAGGCGCCGCGCAAGCAGCGCACAGGCCCGCGTTGGCCAGCGGTGTTCGGCATCGCCGCTTCGATGGTGTTCGCCATCGGCATCGCCTGGCAGCTGCGTCCTGAACCGCCGCCGGTTCCGGCGGGCGAGACTGCTGTTGCCGCAGCACCGGCTGCGGCAGAAGACGTCGCGGCTGCCGATCAGGCCGCTGGAAGTGGTTCGGCCCACAGCGCAGTGGCGGTTGCGGAACCAGCCGCTGCGCCGGCAGCACCCGAGTCCGCCCCTGTTTCCGCTGCCCCGGCACCGGCCATCGCGCGTGCGCACAAGCCTGCGCCGGCCAAGACCGCTGAAGTGCCGGCCCAGGCCGCACGATCCATGGCTGCGGATGCGGCCGCCGACACCTCCTTTGCGACGCTCCCGCCCGCTCCGGCTGCAGCACCGCCCGCGCCACCTGCACCGACCGCCTACTCGGCACCCGCACCGGCATTCGCGCCAGCAGCGTCCGAGGCAATGAAAGCACGCACGGCGGCGGCACCGGCAGCCAATGCCACCGAGGCCGAGCGGGCGCAGGCGCTGGATCGGGTGGAGATCACCTCGATGAAGCGTGAGGCGCCCAGCCGTTCCGCACCGGGCATCATGCGCCGCGGCAGGGATGCGGGCCTGAGCGCGGATGCCGTGCAGGCCGAGGTGGACGCCGACGCGCGACTGCCGCGCCGGCAGTGGCTGCAGAAAATCCGCGCGCGACGCGACGACGGCCAGCGCGATCTGGCCCGCGCCAGCCTGGAGCGCTACGTGCAACAGTATCCGGAAGCACGCCTGCCGCGCGACCTGCGCCCGTTGCTGGACGACTGAAGCAGAACGTGATCTCCGGCGACCCCGTAGAATGACGGGAATGCTCGATACCCTCGCCCAGCCTGTCAGCCACACGCTGGAAGTCAAACACAGTCGTTTCATCGCCCATGCTGCGCCGATCGACAGCGCCGCAGCGGCCATGGCGATCCTGCAGCAGGTTGCAGCAGCCGACGCGACCCACAACTGCTGGGCCTACCGGTACGGCCAGGACTACCGCTCCAGCGACGATGGCGAGCCCGCCGGAACGGCCGGACGACCGATTCTGGCGGCGATCGATGGCCAGGGGTTCGACCGCGTGATGGTGGTGGTGACGCGCTGGTTCGGCGGCATCAAGCTGGGCGCCGGTGGACTGGTGCGCGCCTACGGTGGCGCTGCCGCCGAGTGCCTGCGCACCGCCCCCCGCCTGCCCCTGGTGGCGATGGCCCGGCTGCAGCTGCTGGCCGGCTTCGAGGACCTGGGCACCCTGCACGCCACCCTGCCCGCCTTCGGCGCCGGGAAGCTCGATGAACGGTTCGATGCCAACGGCGTGTGCCTGCGGGCCGAATTGCCGGCCGATCAGGTCGATGCATTGAAAATCCGCCTGCGCGACGCCACCCGTGACCGTATCCGCATACAAGACGACACCCAGGATGACTGACAAGGACGACGCCCCTGCCTCGACCCCGCCGCTGCGCCGCCTCGGCAGCCTGCGGACGTTGTGGCCGTTCGTGCGCCGCCATAGCGGGTTGTTCACCGCCTGGCTGCTGGCCCTGGCGGTCTCTTCGGCCGCCACGCTGAGCCTGCCCCCCGCCGTGAAGCAGATGATCGACCACGGCTTCACCAGCGGTGGCCAGATCAACCGTGCCTTCGCCCTGCTGATGCTGGTGGCGGTGGTGCTGGCGCTGGCGACGGCCGCACGGTTCTTCTTCGTGTCGCTGCTGGGCGAGAAGGTCGTCGCCGACCTGCGCAGCCGCCTGTACGCACACCTGATCCAGCTCGGCGCCGGTTTCCACGACCGCAGCCGCAGCGGCGAACTGGTCTCGCGCCTGACCGCCGACAGCGAACTGCTGCGCAGCGTGGTCGGCTCGACCATGTCGGTCGCCCTGCGCAGCAGCGTCACCGTGGTCGGCAGCCTGGCGATGCTGTTCGTCACCAGCCCGCGGCTGGCCGCGTGGTCACTGCTCGGCATCCCGCTGGCGGTGCTGCCGATCATCATCGGCGCGCGCAAGCTGCGCACGGTTGCGCGCAGCAGCCAGGACCGCATCGCCGATGCCAACAGCCTGGCCAGCGAGACGCTGGGCGCCGTGCGCACGGTGCAGGCGCATGCGCGCGAGCCCTATGAGCGCGGGCGCTTTGACAAGGCGCTGGGCGATGCCATCAGTGCCGCACGCCGGCGCATCGGTGCGCAATCGCTGGTTACCGCCAGCGCCATCCTGCTGGTATTTGGCGCCATCGTTGGCGTGCTGTGGCTGGGCGCGCACGATGTCATCGACGGACGCCTCAGTGCCGGCACGCTGGGCCAGTTCGTGTTGTACGCGCTGATCGGCGGCGGCTCGGTGGGCGCCTTGGCCGAAGTGTGGAACGAGCTGCAGCGTGCGGCCGGTGGCATGGGCCGTATCGGCGAGCTGCTGCAGGAAGACATCGAGATCCGTGCGCCGGCGCAGCCGCACGCACTGCCACAACCGCTACGCGGCGAAATCCAGTTCGACGACGTGGTGTTCCACTACCCGCAGCGCCCGGACCAGGCCGCGCTGGACCACTTCAATCTGCATGTGCGCCCGGGTGAGACCGTGGCCCTGGTCGGCCCGTCGGGCGCAGGCAAGAGCACGGTGCTGTCGATGCTGCTGCGCTTCCACGATCCGGCCAGCGGCCGCATCTGCGTGGATGGCATCGACGTGCGCCAGGTCGATCCGGCCGAGCTGCGCGCGCAGCTGGCACTGGTACCGCAGCAGCCGACGCTGTTCGCAGCCAGTGCGCGCGACAACATCCGCTACGGCAGGCTGCAGGCCAGCGACGCAGAGGTCGAGGACGCCGCACGTGCAGCAGAGGCCGATGGCTTCCTGCGGGCATTGCCGCAAGGCTACGACAGTGAGCTGGGCGAACGCGGTGCGCGCCTGTCCGGTGGCCAGCAACAGCGCGTGGCGATCGCCCGTGCGTTGCTGAAGAATGCGCCGATCCTGCTGCTGGACGAAGCCACCAGCGCGCTGGATGCGCAGAGCGAGCATGGCGTGCAGCAGGCACTTGAGCGGCTGATGGCCGGTCGCACCACGCTGGTCATCGCCCACCGCCTGGCCACCGTGCTCAAGGCCGACCGCATCGTGGTGATGGACCAGGGCCGTATCGTCGCCGAAGGTACCCATGCGCAGCTGCTGGCCGAAGGCGGACTGTACGCTGAACTGGCCCGACTGCAGTTCATCGATTGATGACGGCCGGCTAACATCGGCAAGACCAAGCTGGCCGCGCACCCGCAGCATCCGCTGAAGGAGGTACGCGATGTCGTTCCGTCAGTTCCCCGCCGTCGACAGTAATGGCGAAAGCCACATCATCATCGAATTCAAGCCCGAGGCGAACGGCAGCGGGCACCACTCCGAAGCCACGCCGCGCTATGAGCTGGATGACGGGCGCCAGCTGGTGCGCAATGGACGCGAGTTCACCACCAGTGGTGGTGAACTGCGGTTGACGATTTGAGGTTCGCCGGGCATGGCCCGGCGCTACCGCATTCGCGCTGCTCCGCGCTCGCGCTACCGGATCTCCATCCTCCGCTCTGGTAGGTGTCGACCTGGGTCGACACGCTTGTCGCCAAAAGCAGTCGAGCATGGCTCGACCCTACAAAGAAGCGTGGCCAATTTTTCGCCAGGTATCTTGACAGCCTTTGCCAGCAAGGGCTGAGCGAGGTTATCCACACATTTGCTCAGGATCCATCCACACCACCTGTGGATGAATGTGCTCAGCCCAGCACCCGTCCGATGCCGCTGGCGTCCACCTCGGCCGCTGCCCGACGGATCGCCGTCGGATCACTGCCGGCCACGAATCCGATACGGAAATGCACCTCGCCCCCGGGCGTGCGTGAGGAATGGATCGAGGCCAGGCTGATGCGGTGCTGCTCGAACACGTTCAACAGTTCACGCAGCGAGCCCGGCCGGTCCTCCGGCAAATGCACCGACAGCGCGCTGCGCTCGGTCAGGTCAGCCAGCAGATAGCCCACGCGTTCGAACGTGTAGTTGCCGTCCGCCAGCGCCTGCTCACCGAAAGCACTGCGATTGGCCGACAGGAGCTGCTCGCGGAAGGCATCACGTGCACCGTCGTCGCCCTGCCCGACCTGCGCCTGCAGGGCCTGCAGCTGGCCCACCAGCCGCTCCAGCATCGGCGCCACATACGGGTTGCCGAACTGGATGTCTTCGTAGATCGCCGGGTTGAGCGACAGGATGCGCGAAATGATCGCCGTATCCAGCTCGAACGATGCCGAACGGTACGGCATCATCGCAGCCAGATCGCCCAGCTGCGGCTGGTACTGGCGCAACACGCCGGCCTGGGCCAGATGGGTGGCATGCACCATCGCCTGCACCAGCGCCATCATCTGGTCGTGGTGCTGCGGCGTGGCCCGCACGCACTCGGCCTGCAGCGCAGCGCACAGCGTATCGACCCACGCCTGCCAGAGCTGCAGCCGCGCTTCGCAGACCACCATCACCCGCCCCTTCAGGGTCGGCGCCTTCGGTGGTGCGGTCATCGGGTGCAGGCCAACCACTTCGGCCTGCGAGGCCAGCATCGCCTGCACCGGCGCCTCCTTTACCGAGGTCACATCCAGCCACAGCCTGCCCTGCTCGCGGCCCGCCGATTGCCGCACGTACTCGGCGATCAACGCCGGGGTGTGCCGGATCGGTGCCGAGAACACCAGCACATCGGCCTGCGCCAGCAGGTGTTCCGGCGTGTGCGAACCTGGGTCGGCCGGATCGTGGCCGATCACCTGCAGCTGCAGGTGCTGCTGGAAGAAGCGGGTCAGCCAGCGCCCGTAGGCGCCAGCGCTGCCGATGATGCCGACCGTGCGCGGCGTGCGTGGGTCCAGGCCGCTCATGCCACGCGTTCGGCGCGGAAGCGCATTCCTTCGGCCAGCGCCGCCGGCGCGGCGGCGACCACGTCGAATTCCTCGAAGCCGTTGTCCAGGGTCGCCTCCAGCGCCGCATGGGTGCCGGCAATCGCACGCGAAATCGCCTGCTGCATCGATTCGCCGCGCAGCAGGAACGACACCACCAGCGACATCAGCACATCGCCGGTACCCGCCACGTCCACCGGCAGCAGCGGCGAGGTCCAGCGCCAGGTTTCCTCGCGGCCGACGGCCAGGGTCACCAGTTCACCCGGGGTGCCGCCCACGCTGTGCGCGATCACCCAATGCGGGCCGCGATCCAGCAGCGTGCGCCCGGCGGCGAGGGCATCGGCCTCGGCCAGCGCCGGCATGCCGGTCAGGCGATTCAGTTCGAAAGCGTTGGGCGTCACCAGCCAGGCATGCGGTAGCAGGCGCTCGGCGAAGATCGCTTCCAGCCCGGGTTCCACGTAGGGGCCGGTGTGTGTGTCGCCAATCACCGGGTCCAGGCAATAGCGCAGCTGCGGGCAGCCCGGCAGGATGTCGTCCAGCCAGTCTGCGAAGGCAGCACCGTTGGCGGTGCTGCCGAAGTAGCCGGAGACCAGCATCTTCGCCCGCTGCGGCAGGCCGCGTTCGTGGGTGCCCAGCAGCAGGTCGGCGAACCAGTCGGCCGGCAGCACGCGGCCACGCGTGGTGTCGTAGAACGGCGCGTTGCTGAGAAGCACCGTCGGAATGCTTGCCACACGCACGCCCAGCGCGCGCATCGGCGGTACGGCAGCGCTGTTGCCAGCGTGGCCGTAGACAAGTTGCGACTGGACCGAGATGACATCGATCGGCGACGGGCCGTCGGGCCGCTGGCGGCGGCCGTGGACCAGGTGATTATCAAGGGATTCGCTCATGGTCGCATTCTACGCCCAAGGGGGTTTTCGGCAGGGCTTGCAGCCCAGCACCTGCCGAAGCTGCAAGCAACGGCAACGGCAACGGCAAAAGCGAGCTATCCGTGGGGTGGCGGGGCGGTGTCGGAATGCGGGGACGCCGCAAGTACGTCCGTGTAGGCTTGGCAGCCGCATCCATGCGGCTGACACCCCGCACTCCGACACCGCCCCGCCTTCGACAGGTTCACGCGGCTGTTGGTAACTGCGGCTGTTGGTGGGTGTCGACCTTGGTAGACACATCTGTCAGATATCAAATGAATTCATCCACGCATGGCATGGGTCTACCGTGTCGACCAAGGTCGACACCTACCAGAGCAGTACACCGTTCCGACAAATCGCAGGAAACTGTCGAAGGCGGGGTGGGTCCGGTTGCGGGGGCGTGAGCGCCATGGATGGCGCGACCGAGCCTGCAGGGACGTATTCACGGCGTCCCCCGCAACCGGCCCCCCCCCCCCGCCAATCCACGGATAGCGCGCTTCGGCTGTTGCCGTTGCCTCTGCGGGTGCAGGGCTGCAAGCCCTGCAAACCAAACCCCCTCAGCGAGCAGCAGGCCGCGACGGCGGCAGCCACGCCGCCACGATGCCCAGCAACGGCAGGAACGCGGTCAGCTGGTAGACGTACTCGATGCTGGTCCTGTCCGCCAACAGGCCGAGCACGGCGGCACCCAGCCCGCCCATACCGAACGCGAAACCGAAGAACAGGCCGGACACCATGCCGATGCGGTGCGGCATCATTTCCTGCGCGTACACCACGATGGCCGAGAATGCCGAGGACAGCACGAAGCCGATCAGTACCGCGAGCACCGTGGTCCACAGCAGATCGGCATGCGGCAGCACCAACGCAAACGGCGCCACGCCGAGGATCGAGGTCCAGATGATCGGCTTGCGGCCGATGCGATCACCCAGCGGGCCACCCAGGAAGCCGCCAGCGGCGGACGCCACCAGGAACGCGAACAGGTGCAGCTGCGCCTGCGCCACCGGAATGCCGAAATGGTGGATCAGGTAGAAGGTGAAGTAGCTGCCGATGCTGGCCATGTAGAAGTACTTGCTGAAGATCAGCACCAGCAGGATCGCCAGCACCTTGGCCACCGTGCGTGGTGGATGGCGCGGCGCCATCGAGGCGGTACTGGCCGGGCGCGGCGTGCCCAGATGCAACGCGTACCAGCGGCCAACATAGGTCAGCAATGCGATGCCGATCAGGGCCGCGCCTGCGAACCACGACGCGGCATGCTGGCCGTACGGCACGATCACTGCCGCCGCAATCAGGGGGCCCAACGCGGTACCGAAATTGCCCCCCACCTGGAACACCGACTGCGCGAAGCCATGACGGCCGCCCGAGGCGAGCCGCGCGATGCGCGAGGCCTCCGGATGGAAGATCGCCGAGCCGATGCCGACCATTGCCGCTGCCAGCAGCACCATCGCGTAGTTCGGTGCGAAGCCGAGCAGCAGCATGCCGCACAAGGTCGAGGCCATGCCGATCGGTAGCGAATACGGTGCCGGGCGGCGGTCGGTGGCTACACCGATCAACGGCTGGAAGATCGACGCAGTGAGCTGATAGGTCAACGTGATCAGGCCGATCTGGGTGAAGCTGAGACTGAAGCCACCCTTGATCACCGGATAGATGGCCAGGATCAGCGACTGCATCATGTCGTTGACGACGTGCGAGGTGGAAATGGCGGCCAGCACGCCGGGGGCCGCCGGGCGTGAGGTCGTTGCGGGAGAAGCCAGGGTCGACATGGACGCAGTCAGGTTGGGGGCGAGCCCCGCATGCTACGGTTGCCCTTCCCTCCCTTCTGCCGCGTTCAGGTCATGCCCTATCGCAAAAAGGACATCGCCGGCGACGTCGATCCGGCCGCGCCCTGGCGGGAGGTTCCAGTGCACCGTCCGGTCACCTATCGGGTCACCCAGTACCCGGTGGGCACCCACATTCCCGGGCACAAGCACCAGCGCCACCAGCTGGTCTACGCCATCTCCGGCCTGATGGTGGTGCGCTCGGAAGTCGGCCGCTGGGTGGTGCCCTCGAACCGCGCGATCTGGATGCCGGCCGGCATGGTGCACGCGGTGGACTGCATCGCCGCCGTGCACATGCGCAGCCTGTACATCGACCCGTCGTTCGCCCCGCACCTGCCGGCCGAACCGTTCGCGGTGCAGGTCTCGCCCCTGCTGCGCGAGCTGCTGCAGGCCGCCACGCTGGTCAAGGGCGAGCACATCGAGGACAGCCGCGATGGCCGCGTGGTCCGCCTGCTGCTGGATGAGCTGCACCGCATGGACGTGCTGCCGTTGCACCTGCCCGCGCCAACCGACCCGCGCCTGCAGCGGATCTGCCTGCACCTGCAGAAGCACCCGGGCGATGACGCCACGCTGCAGGACTGGGCGCAGGCGCTGGAGGTGGACGTGAAAACCATCCAGCGGCATTTCGCCAACGAGCTGGGCATGACCTTCGGGCAGTGGCGGCAGCAGGCACGGCTGCTGGCCGCGATGGAACGGCTGGCGGTCGGCGACAAGGTCATCGATGTCGCGCTGGCGACGGGCTACGACAGCCCCAGCGCGTTCACCAGCATGTTCAAGCGCCAGCTGGGGCAGACACCTGCGGCGTTTTTCCGGTAACGGCATCCACGCATGGCGTGGATCCACCATCGCGGCGCATGCCCGGCGGAAACCATCGCGGATCGCAAACGAGAACGCCGGGCATGGCCCGGCGCTTCCGCTCAACGCTTCGGTTGAAAAACTCAGGACGTCATCCGGTCCCAGAAGCCTTTCACGCCGTCGATGAAGGTGGCCGACTTCGGCGAATGCTTGCGCGCTTCCTCGCCGACGAAGGTGGCTTCGAACTGCTCCAGCAGCTTGCGCTGTTCAGTGGTGAGGTTGACCGGAGTCTCCACCACCACGCGGCAATACAGGTCGCCTTCGCTGCGGCTGCGCACCGAACGCACACCCTTGCCGCGCAGGCGGAACAGCTTGCCAGTCTGGGTCTCGGCCGGAATGCGGATCTCCGCTTCGCCGCCGAGGGTAGCCACGCGCACGGTGTCACCCAGTGCCGCCTGCGAGATGCGGATTGGCACTTCGCAGTGCAGGTCGTCGCCATCGCGCTGGAAGATCGCATGCTCGCGCACGCGCACTTCCACGTACAGGTCGCCCGGCGGCGTACCGGCCGGCCCGGCTTCACCCTCGCCCTGCAGGCGGATGCGGTCACCGGTATCGACGCCCGCCGGCACCTTCACCGACAGCACCTTGTCTTCCTCGACGCGGCCGTTGCCGTGGCAGGTCTTGCAGGGCTTGGCGATGATCTGGCCTCGGCCGCCGCAGTTGTGGCAGGCCTGCTGCATGGCGAAGATGCCGCGCTGGATGCGCACCTGGCCGCGGCCATGGCACACATTGCAGGTCTCGACCTTGCCGTCCTCGGAGCCACTGCCATCGCAGTCGCCGCACTCGGCCAGGGTCGGAATCTCGATCCGGCGCTCGACGCCGCGCACGGCTTCTTCCAGGTCCAGCTCCATCACGTAGCCGATATCGGCGCCGCGACGGGCCTGGCGCGGGCCACCGCCGCCCCCGCCAAAGATGTTGCCGAAGATATCGCCGAAGATATCGTTCATGTCCGGGCCGCCCGGGCCGCCGCCGCCCATGCCGTGCTCGAACGCGGCGTGGCCGTGGCTGTCGTACATGCGGCGCTTGTTGCCGTCGGACAGCACTTCGTAGGCTTCCTTGCACTCCTTGAAGGAGGCCTCGGCCGCCGCATCACCCGGGTTGCGGTCCGGGTGGAACTTCATCGCGCAGCGACGGTAGGCCTTCTTCAGCTCGTCGTCGGTGGCGGTGCGGGCAACGCCCAGCACTTCGTAGTAATCGCGCTTGCTCATATCGTGAATCGGGTTCCGGAAAGTCGGGATTCGTCAAAGCGGAAGAGCGGAACCAGGTCCGCTCTTGCGTCGGGCGCCCCGACACGCCGGTGGGCGGTCAGGACCCTGATGCGACAACGGGACGCTGGTGGCCAGCGTCCCGCGTCGGTCCGGATCAGGACTTCTTGTCGTCCTTGACTTCGGTGAACTCAGCGTCGACCACGTCATCCTGCGCCTTGCCGGCATTGCCGGCGTCGGCACCCGGGGCACCGCCCTGGTCGGCCGAAGCAGCGGCGAACAGCGACTGGCCAGCTTCTTCCAGTGCCTTCGACTTGGCTTCGATCTGTGCCTTGTCGTCGCCCTTCATCGCGGTTTCCAGGTCGGCCAGCGCCGCCTCGACCTTGCCGATGACATCCCCGCCGACCTTGCTGCCGTGCTCGGTGATGGCGCTGCGGGTGCCGTGGATCAGGGCGTCGGCCTGGTTGCGGGCCTGCACCAGTTCCTGGAACTTCTTGTCTTCCTCGCGGTTGGCTTCCGCGTCGGCAACCATGCGCGCGATCTCTTCCTCGGACAGGCCCGAACCGGCCTTGATCTCGACCTTCTGTTCCTTGTTGGTCTTCTTGTCCTTGGCCGACACGTGCAGGATGCCGTTGGCGTCGATGTCGAAGGACACTTCCACCTGCGGCAGGCCACGCGGGGCCGGCTCGATGCCGGACAGGTCGAACTTGGCCAGCGACTTGTTGAAGCGGGCCTGTTCGCGCTCACCCTGCAGCACGTGCACGGTCACGGCCGACTGGTTGTCCTCGGCGGTGGAGAACACCTGCGAGGCCTTGGTCGGGATGGTGGTGTTCTTCTCGATGATCTTGGTGAACACGCCACCCATGGTTTCGATACCCAGCGACAGCGGGGTCACGTCCAGCAGCAGCACGTCCTTGACGTCGCCGCCCAGCACGCCGCCCTGGATCGCCGCACCCAGTGCCACGGCTTCGTCCGGGTTGACGTCCTTGCGCGGTTCCTTGCCGAAGAACTCGGTCACCGCCTGCTGCACCTTCGGCATGCGGGTCTGGCCGCCGACCAGGATCACTTCGCTGATGTCGCTCGAACGCAGGCCGGCATCGTTCAGGGCGACGCGGCACGGCTCGATCGACTTCTTGATCAGGTCGTCCACCAGTGCTTCCAGCTTGGCGCGGGTCAGCTTGATGTTCAGGTGCTTCGGACCCGACGCGTCAGCGGTGACGTACGGCAGGTTCACTTCGGTCTGCTGGGCGCTGGACAGCTCGATCTTGGCGCGCTCGGCAGCATCCTTCAGGCGCTGCAGGGCCAGCGGATCCTTGCGCAGGTCGATGCCCTGGTCCTTGTTGAATTCTTCAACCAGGTACTCGATGACGCGGTTGTCGAAGTCTTCGCCACCCAGGAAGGTGTCGCCGTTGGTGGCCAGCACTTCGAACTGCTTCTCACCGTCGACATTGGCGATCTCAATCACCGAGACGTCGAAGGTGCCGCCGCCCAGGTCGTACACCACGATCTTGCGATCCTTGTTGTCGCCCTTGTCCAGGCCGTAGGCCAGCGCAGCCGCAGTCGGCTCGTTGATGATGCGCTTGACGTCCAGGCCGGCGATGCGACCGGCGTCCTTGGTCGCCTGGCGCTGGCTGTCGTTGAAGTAGGCCGGCACGGTGATGACCGCTTCGGTGACCTTCTCACCGAGGAAGTCCTCGGCGGTCTTCTTCATCTTCTCCAGCACCTTGGCCGAGATTTCCTGCGGGGCCATCTTCTTGCCGTCGCTGGTGGCGACCCAGGCATCGCCATTGTCATGGGCCAGGATGCTGTACGGGACGTGGGCGATGTCCTTCTGCACCTCGCCATCGGTGAACTTGCGGCCGATCAGGCGCTTCACCGCATAGAAGGTGTTCTTCGGGTTGGTCACGGCCTGGCGCTTGGCCGAGGCACCGACCAGGACTTCGCCGTCCTTGGTGTAGGCGACGATCGACGGGGTGGTGCGATCGCCTTCCGAATTCTCGATGACGCGGGCCTTGCCGCCGTCCATGATCGCCACGCACGAGTTGGTGGTGCCGAGGTCGATACCAATGATCTTGCCCATGGGGGAGACTCCTGAGGATGCTTGTTGGGGTCAGTCCGGCCGTTCGGCCGGTGGATGAATACGATGTGGGGGAGGCCCGTGGAACATTCAAGCCACCTCCCGAACGCTGTGTTTCCGGTCGCCCGGCGCGTTCAGCGTCGGGCCGGGTCGCAGGTCATTCCCGCCGCCCGGCCCGGCAGGGTCAGTCGGCGGCCACCACCACCAGCGCCGGCCGCAGCAGGCGCTCGTTGAGCAGGTAGCCCTTCTGGAACACGGTCACCACGCTGCCCGGGGCAGCGCCCGGGGTCGGCGCCTGGCTGATGGCCTGGTGGTGCTCCGGGTTGAACGGCTGGCCGATCGGGTCCAGCAGGACCAGGCCGTTGTCGGCAGCGACCTTCAGCAGCTGCTTGTAGGTCAGCTCCAGGCCCTCGCGCAGCGGGTGCGGATCGTCGCCGGCGGCCTTCAGGCCGGCATCCAGGCTGTCGAACACCGGCAACAGCTCGCCCAGCAGCTTCTCGTTGGCGAACTTGCGGGCCTGCTCGATGTCACGGGCAACACGCTTGCGCTGGTTTTCCAGGTCGGCGCGCTCACGCAGCGCATCGGCCTTGACCTGCTCGACTTCGGCGCGCAGGCGCTCGACTTCGTCGTTGACGCCGGCGGTGGCAGCCGCATCGGCGGCACTCTGCTGGGATTCGATATCTGGCTGTTCGTGGTTCATGTCTGGGTCCCTGGCGGTCACTCTCCGCCTCCACCCACCCTAGTGTGGGCGGGATGCTGCGTTTCAAGCGTCGGATGTTCCCGGCGTGCGTCCGGCCGGCGAAAAGGCCGCGCCAAGCACATCGGCGGTGGCCTGGACCAGCGGGATCACCCGGTCATAGGCCATCCGCTTGGGACCGATCACGCCCAGCACGCCCAGCACCTGGCCATTGGCGGTGTACGGGGCAGTGACCAGCGAGACGCCCTGCAGCGGCATCATTCCGGTCTCTTCGCCGATGAAGATGCGCACCCCCGGCGCCTGGATGGTCCGCTCCAGCAGCTGCAGGATCTCGCGCTTGCTGGAGAACAGCTCGAACAGTTCGCGCAGGCGCTCCAGGTCGGACAGGTCCTGCACGCCCATCAAGCGGGTCTGCCCGGCCACCAGCATGTCGTCGGCCGCCGGCTGCAGGGCCTGCTCGGCCAGTTCGATGCTGTGGGCCAGCAACTGCTCCAGTTCGGACCGGGCGTCGCGCAGCTCCAGCAGCAGGCGGGTACGGATCTCGGCCATCGGCAGGCCGGCGAAATGCGCATTGAGGTAATTGGCGACCTGCTCCAGCTGGCCTGGCGCAAACTCCTGCCGGGTCTCGATCACCCGGTTCTGCACCTCGTTGTCGGCAAATACCAGGATCGCCAGCACCCGGCGCCCGTCCAGCGCCACGAAATCGATCTGGCGGAAGGCGAACTGCTCACGCCGCGGCGCGCTGACCACGCCGACGAAGTGGCTCATCGCCGACAGCAGCTCCGAGGCGCTGCCGAGCAGGGCCTGGGTACTGCCGCCACCGGCCAGTTCCTGGCGCAACCGGGCCAGCTCGCCCTCGCCCGGCGGCTGCATCTGCAGCAGGCTGTCGACGAACACCCTATAGCCATGCGCGGTCGGGACGCGGCCGGCCGAGGTATGTGGCGAGGCCAGCAGGCCCAGATCCTCCAGGTCGCCCAGGATGTTGCGGATGGTGGCCGGGCTGACCTCCAGGCCGGCCACGCGCGCCAGCGTCTGCGAGCCGACCGGCTCGCCGTCCTGGATGTATCGCGCGATCAGCGTGCGCAGCAGGTGGCGCGCACGCGGGGCAAGCTGGTCGGGAGAACCGTGCATGGAATCAACCTGTGAGACACGGACACTAGATAATGGCGGCGCATCGCCTTGGCAAGTCATTGGACCTCCCGCGCCCGCGTGCTAGCGTTGCGCGGCTGCTGACACCCCCTTACTCATGCTCAGACATCTTTCGATCAAGGATTTTGCCGTCGTCCGCGCCACCGAACTGGAGTTCGGGCCAGGCATGACCGTGGTTTCAGGCGAGACTGGCGCCGGCAAGTCGCTGATGGTCGACGCACTGGGCTTCCTGTCCGGCCTGCGCGCCGACAGCGGCGTGGTCCGCCATGGCGCCGCACGCGCCGAGCTTTCCGCCGAGTTCGCGCTGGAGCAGCTGCAGGCCGCCCGGCAGTGGCTGGCCGACAACGAGCTGGACGACGAGGACCAATGCCAGCTGCGCCGCGTGATCCGCGCCGACGGCGGCTCGCGGGCCTGGATCAATGGCCGCCCGGTGACGCTGGCACAGCTGGGCGACCTGGCCTCGCTGCTGGTGGAGATCCACGGCCAGCATGAACAGCAGGCGCTGCTGGCGCGCCCGTCGCAGCTGGCCCTGCTGGATGCCTATGCCGGCAACGAGAACGAGCGCCGCCAGGTGCGCCACGCCGCCGCGGCCTGGCAGGCACTGGTCGATGAATCGCTGGCGTTGTCGCAACAGGGCGACGTCAGTGACCGGATCGGCTTCCTGGAGCACCAGCTGCGCGAACTGGACCGCGAGGACCTTGAACCGGAGTCGATCGCCGCACTGGGTGCCAGCCACCGCCGCCAGGCCCACGCCAGCGCCCTGCTGAGCGCCTGCCAGGCGGCCAGCAACCAGCTCAACGGTGAAGACGGCAGCTCCGCGCTGGACCTGCTGCAGCAAGTGCGCCACGAGCTGTCGCGGCTGGTCGAGCACGACCCGCGCCTGGGCGAGGTGGACGGCCTGATCGAGAACGCCTCGATCCAGCTGCACGAAGCCCTGTCGCTGCTTGATCGCGTGCACGACGATCTGGATGCCGACCCGGAACAGTTCGAGGAGAACGAGCGCCGCCTCGGTCGCCTGCACGACCTGGCCCGCAAGCACCGCGTGCCGATGGACGAACTGGGCGCGCAGCGCGAGCGCATGCATGCCGAAGTGGAGCAGCTGCGTGGCGCCGACGAGCGCCTGCAGCGCCTGGCCGGCGAGATCGACAAGGCCGCCGCCGCCTGGCGCGTGCAGGCTGAAGTGCTGACCGCCAGCCGCCGCAGCGCCGCTGCCGAACTGTCGGCCACCACCACCGGCATCATCGCCGAGCTCGGCATGGGCGGCGGCCAGTTCCTGATCGAACTGGAGCCACAGGACAGCGGCAAGCCCGACCCGCAGGGTGCCGAGCGCGTCGAGTTCCTGGTGGCGGCCAACGCCGGCCAGCCGCCGCGCGCCCTGCGCAAGGTAGCCTCAGGCGGTGAACTGTCACGTATCTCGCTGGCCATCGAAGTGGCCGCGCTGGACCTGGATGCAGTGCCAACCATGGTGTTTGACGAGGTCGACTCCGGCATCGGCGGCGCGGTGGCTGATATCGTCGGCCAGAAGCTGCGCGCGCTCGGCGAGAAGCGCCAGGTACTGTGCGTGACCCACCTGCCGCAGGTCGCCTCCAAGGGCCACGCCCATTACCGGGTCAGCAAGGCCCCGGTGGAAGGCATGACCCAGAGCGCAGTGGAAAAGCTGGACAACAAGGCGCGCGAGGAAGAGCTGGCGCGCATGCTCGGCGGCGTGGAAGTGAGCAAGGAAGCGCGCGCCGCCGCCCGCAAGCTGCTGCAGGCCTGAGGCCTGTTCACGGTTATCCACGCATGGCGTGGATCTACAACCCACCCGCACGGTAGTGCCGGCCGCTGGCCGGCAACCCAACACCGGTGGACGATGATCGTGAGGTTGCCGGCCAGCGGCCGGCACTACCCGTATCACCCCAACGGCCGCGTCAGGTCGACGTTCTCCACCAGGAAATCGAGGAACGCGCGCACCCGCAGCGGCAGGTAACCGCCCTGCCCCAGGAACACCGCGTGCACCTCTTCCAGGTCGCCGGGATTGGCCTCTTCCAGCACCGGCAGCAAGCGCCCGGCAGCAATGTCCTCCTGCACCTGGAATGCCGCCAGCCGCGCCATGCCCAGCCCGCCCAGCACCAGCTGGCGCAGCGCATCGCCGTTGCTGGCGCGGGCATTGCCACTGGGCAGCAGCATCCGCTCGCGCCCCTCCTGCAGCAACGGCCACCCCTGCATCGCACGCGCGTGGCCGATGTCCAGCCGGTTGTGCGACTGCAGCTCCTCGGCAGTGCGTGGCAGCCCGTGCCGCTGCGCGTAGGCCGGTGCAGCCACGATCATCATCCGCGTCGCGCCCAGCCGTCGCGCCACCAGACTGGAGCTCTTCAGCGGCCCGGCCCGCACTGCCACGTCGGTGCGCTGCTCCAGCAGGTCGATCACCTCGTCGTTGAGGGTCAGGTCCACGCCCACCTGCGGGTTACGCTCAAGGAACGCCGGCAGCAGCGGCAACAGGAAATGGCGGCCAAACGGTACGTTGGAGTTGACCCGCAGCCGCCCGCGCGGCTCGGCATGGGCGCTGGCACAACGCTCGGCCTCCTCCAGGTCGGCCAGCACGCGCAGGCCACGCTCGTAGAACGCGCAGCCTTCCGGGGTCAGCTGCAGCTGGCGGGTGGAGCGTTGCAGCAGGCGCGTGCCCAGCCGTTGCTCCAGCCGGGCCACCAGCTTGCTGACCGCCGACGGGGTCATGTCCAGCGTTCGGGCGGCGGCGGAGAAGCCACCGGTCTCGATCACGCGCACGAACACTTCCAGTTCGCCAGATCGGTTGATGTCAGGTCGCGCCATGGCAATGAATCCAGTTCACAGATGATTGTCCATGCGCAGTCTAGTTCACAGATAAGCACGGAATCACCATGGCGGTCCCTCCACTCGGGACTGCCCGATGAACCGCTTGAGCCAGCTCACCGCCACCGCCCTGCTCGCCGTGTCCGGCGCCGCCAGTGCCGCATCCGCCCCGCACTGGGTCGCCAGCTGGCAGGCCAGCCCGCAGCCGGTCTGGAACGCGGATTTCCTGTTCCCGACCCTGGTCCCGGCCACACTGCAGGACCAGACCTTCCGCCAGACGGCGCGCATCAGCCTGGGCGGCCCGCGGCTGCGGGTGCGGCTGAGCAATGCCTACGGCACCCAGCCGCTGCGGATCGGAGCAGCCAGCGTGGCCGCACGCGCGGGCGCCATCCCGCAACCGCTCAGCTTCGGCGGCCAGCCCGGGGTGTTGATCGGGCCCGGTCAGGAACAGCTGAGCGATCCGCTCCCGCTGGCCACGGATGACCGCCAGGCAGTGCAGGTCAGCGTCTTTGTGCCGGGGCCGGCAACCGTTCAGACGTTCCATTGGGAAGGCCGCCAGACCAGTTGGATCGCCCCCGGCGACCAGAGCCGGGCCCAGGCCCTGAGCGCAGCCAGCAGCACCACGGCCCGCCTGCTGCTGACCGGAATTGACGTCGAGGCCGGCGCCGACGCGCGCAGCGTGGTGGTGATCGGGGATTCGATCACCGACGGTGCCACCGCCAGCCTCGACCAGGACCAGCGCTGGACCGATCATCTGGCCGCGCGCCTGGCAGCGCGGGGCATGGCCGTGGTGAACGCCGGCATTTCCGGGGGGCGGCTGCTGCGCGACGGCATGGGTGAATCCGCCCTGGTCCGCTTCCGGCGCGACGCGCTGGACCAGCCTGCGGTATCCAGTGTGATCGTGCTGATCGGCATCAATGACATCAGCTGGCCTGGCACTGCGTTCGCCCGGAACCAGGCCCGGCCCACGCTGGCCGAACTGCAGGCGGGGTATCGGACGCTGGCAGAACAGGCCCGCCACCGTGGCGTGCGGATCATTGGCGCCACCCTGCCGCCGTTTGCCGACGCCCTGCCCGGCACGCCACTGGACGACTACTACCACCCGGACAAGGATGCCCTGCGCCAGCGGATCAATGCCTGGCTGCGCACGGACAGCCCGTTCGACGCGGTGATTGACCTGGACGCGGCACTGCGCGACCCGGCCGATCCCTCACGGATGGCCGCCGCCTACGACTCCGGCGACCACCTCCACCCGGGTGATGCCGGCAACCGGGCCATGGCCGAGGCGGTGGACCTGGAGATCCTGCTGGGCCGCAAAGGGTCGGATCCCTTTCCTGAAGGGAAAGGGCTCTGACCCCATCAACGGAAAACCCCGGGCAGGCCCGGGGTTTCGTCGCATCCAGCTGGCCGGAACGGCTTACTTGCGCTTCTTGCGCACGTACAGCACCAGCGAGTGCTCTTCCAGCTCGTAGCCATGGTCTGCGGCGATCTTGCGCTGCAGCTCCTCGATCTCGTGGCTTTCGAACTCGATGATCTTGCCACTGTCCACGTCGACCATGTGGTCGTGGTGGCCGCCACGGTCCAGTTCGTAGACCGCCTGGCCGCCCTCGAAATTGTGCTTGAGCACGAGGCCGGCGGCCTCGAACTGGGTCAGCACCCGGTACACCGTGGCCAGGCCGATCTCGTCGCCGTGCTCCAGCAGCTGGCGGTAGATGTCTTCGGCGGTCATGTGGTGCTGGGCATTGCGCTGCTCGAGCAGCGCCAGGATCCGCATCCGCGGATGGGTCACCTTCAGGCCGACTTTACGCAGGTCGTGGGTTTCCATAGGTCTCCGTTCATTGGCGATTTAGCGCCAGCTGCCTCGGATTGGGTCGCGGTGGCACGCCGGGAGTGTATCATCGGTTTGATTTCCCCAACCGCCAGTCCCGATGCGCAATCTCCTGTTGGTCGCCGCCGTCGCCCTGTCCACCACCGGGTGCGGCATCATCTACAAGCAACCCATCTATCAGGGCAACCTGATCCGGGAAGATGCCGTGGCCAAGCTGCAGGTCGGGCAGAGCAAGCAGCAGGTCACCGCGCTGCTGGGCACCCCGTCCATTCCCGACCCGTTCCACGCCCAGCGCTGGGACTACACCTCCAGCCAGCGCGTGAACCGCCTGGGCCGTACCGAAGTGAAGAACTTCGTGGTGTTCTTCGAGAATGACACCGTGACCCGCTGGGAAGGCGATTACTTCCCGGGCAACGACAAGGCCCTGGCCCAGCAGACCGTGCGCCAGTTCGGCCGCAATCTGCCGAAGGACAAGAAGAAGAAGGGCCGCTGAGCCCCCTGCCCGTCCGCAGGTACGGCTTCCGGAATCAACCGCCGAGCGCGCGACGCCGGCGGTTATCCTTCGGATCTGCCAGCAGCGGGCGCAGCAGTTCGATGCGGTCGCCGTCCAGCAGAACCTGGTGCGGGCGTGCCACTACGCCATGCACGGCGACGGCGGGACAATCGGCACTGCCTTCCAGTGCGGCCGCCGCGACAGCATCGGCGACGGTGGCCCCCTCTTCCAGCTGCAGGCGGCGCGACAGCACCTGCTGCGGCCAGGCCAGTACCACCTCGACCTCGATCATCGCTCAGCCCTCGTCGGCGACGCGGACGAAATCGTTGACCATGCGATCGGCCAGCCCCTGGAAGCCGATCGCCAGCGCCGGACCGAGCAGGCGCGAGCTGGGTTCGAACTCCAGGGTCAGGGTGACCTTGCAGGCATCCTCGGCCAGCGCATGGAATTCCCAGCGGCCGTGCAGCTGCTTGAACGGGCCATCGCGCAGCTGCATATCAATGCTGTGCGGTCGCCGCAGCGTGTTTTCGGTCTGGAACCAGGTGCTGAAAGAGCCCAGGCCGAGGTCCAGGCGCGCCACCAGGCGGTCCTCGCCCTGCTCCATGATCTGGGCGGCCGAGCACCAGCGGAAACGGCTCGGATAGGCCTGGACATCATTGACCAGGTCGAACATGCGCGCGGCCGAATGTTCGACCAGGGCGCTGCGGCGGATAGTAGGCATGAATACAGGACGTTTCGGCAATCGACCGGGCGGGCCCGAATCGGAGACAATACGGAAATGAGCAAGAACAGCGGCAAGGATAAAGCAAAGAGCGCGACGGCCAACAAAACCATCGCGTTGAACAAGCGTGCCCGCCACGAGTACCACATCGAAGAGCGCTTCGAGGCCGGCCTCGCCCTGCAGGGCTGGGAGGTCAAGTCGATCCGCGCAGGCCGCGGCAACATCATCGACGCCTACGCCTATGTGAAGCGCGGCGAGATCTACCTGATCGGCGCACAGATCACCCCGTTGATCCAGGCCTCCACCCACGTGGTGGCCAATGACCGGCGCGAGCGCAAGCTGCTGCTGCACCGGAACGAGATCGACAAGCTGATCGGCAAGGTCGAGCGCGATGGCTACACGATCGTGCCCACTGCGATGTACTGGAGCAAGAACAAGATCAAGCTCGAAGTCGCGCTGGCCAAGGGCAAGCAGACCCATGACAAGCGCGATGCCGCCAAGGACCGCGACTGGGCGATCGAGAAGCAGCGTGTGATGCGTCGCGGCAACCGCGACGCGTAAGGCTGTAGCGCCGAGCCATGCTCGGCTTCGGCAAGAAGGGCAGCCGAGCGCAGGCTCGGCTCTACAAAAGGCGGGTCACCCCGCCAGCATGCCCTGCCCGCGCATGCGCGGTGCCAGCGCCGCGTGCATCACGGCCAGGTGCATTACGACCGCCAGTTCCGGGGCATGCCGGTCATCGCCCGCGCGCCACTGCTGTGCCATCTGGGCCGCATCGGCCGGCAACAGGGCCAGCAGCTGGGCGTCATCCAGCGAATCGGCAGCGCCCTGCAGCTGTCGCGCCAGCTGCCGCGACTGCCACACATGCACGCCGATGCTGAGGCTCGCCAGCGACATCAGGACCACGGCCAGCCCGTGCTCGAACCACTGCGACAGCACTTCCGGCCCCCACAGCAGGGCCGCCAACACCGCCATGCCCGGCAGACGCCAGCCCAGCCAATGGATGCGACCGCGCTGCGACCAATGCACCACCACCGCACTGGCGACCAGTGCTGCGGCCGCTGTGGCCGGCAGTTCGGTCAGCGCGGTGGCCGCAAGCAACGCCGCCAGTACCGCCCAGACCCAACCGGGCGGCAGCGCGCGCCTCTGATAGTCGGCCCCGACGGGCCCGACCAGCTGTCGTAGGCTGCGTTGTTGGCTTGCCTCGGTCACCCACAGTCTCCGTGTTTGTCCTGGCCCGGATGGTCGCCGCCAGTGTGTCGCAAATTCGTGCCCATGACGTTACCAATCCGCTATGACCGAGGCTCTACAACTTGTTGTGGATTGCCAAGGTGACTGTTCAGCTGTTTTGCCGTAGCATTGCCACTGTTGGGCAGGCACTGACCGTGGCGACACGAAACAGGCCTTGTACCTTGCAGAACTTGAAGAAACCGGGGGTGCATTGGTTTCGACGGGGGTTGTGAAGTCGCCTGGCGCATGCCGAGGGGGTAGCTTTCCTCGTAAATCCAGCTGCAAAACTCTAGTTGCCAACGACGACAACTACGCTCTGGCCGCTTAAGGCCTAAGCCTCGAAACCGCTTGTGTCCATGCTCGCGGTGTAGAGTCACTATCATGGAATCGCGCTGGACGGCTGCCTGTCAGTCCGGCACTAGAACACAACAGGCTGGTTCCCGGATGCGCTTTGCGCACCGTGCTGTTCGGGGACGAGATCCAACGGTGAGCTAAGCATGTAGTGCTGGGGATGGAGTGCCTTCGGACGGCGGTTCAATTCCGCCCACCTCCACCAACGAACGGTTCGCAAAGGACCGGAGAAGCCCGGAAACCCCCGCATCACAAGGGTTTCCGGGCTTTTTTATTGTCCGCAGCAGACCGGGGCAATCCGTTTCAATCCATGAGACGGTGGGGGTATATCAAGGGGTATCCGACCGCCCCCACTGAAGCGATACCCCCAATGCCTCTGACCGACGCAGCCATCAGGCGCGCCAAGCCCAGCGACAAGCCGCAGAAGATCACCGACGGTGGCGGCCTTTACCTCTACCTCACCCCGACCGGCGCGCGCAGCTGGCGCTGGAAGTACCGCATCGCCGGCAAGGAGAAGCTGCTGTCGATCGGCCTGTACCCGGATGTCTCCTTGGCGCGCGCCCGCGAGGCCCGCGACGAAGCCCGCCGACTGCTGGCCCGAGGTGTCGACCCTGGCGCGCAGAAGAAGGCCGCTGCCCTCGCCCACTCCGCCCTTGGCTCGGACAGCTTCGAGACCATCGCCAATGAGTGGCTGGCCACACGCCCCTGGGTGCCCAGCTATGCGGAGAAGGTCGAAGCCTGGATGAAGAACGATGTCTTCCCCTGGATCGGGTCGCGTTCTGTAACTGACCTCACCGCGCCGGACTTCCTCCGGGTGGCCCGGCGCATCGAGGAACGCGGCGCGATCGAGTCTGCGCACCGAATCATGCAGAACTGCGGCCAGATCATGCGCTACGCCGTGGCCACCGGCCGGGCCGAGCGGAACCCGGTTGCCGATCTGAAAGGAGCGCTCGCGCCGCCGAAGGAAGCCCACCATGCGGCGATTACCGACCCCGTGCAGCTGGGCGGCCTGCTGCGCTCCATCGAGGCATACGGCGGATCTGCCATCACCAGGGCGGCGCTACGGCTGGCGCCGCTGGTGTTCCTGCGTCCTGGCGAACTTCGGCATGCGGAATGGGAGGAATTCGACCTCGACGCGGCCGTGTGGACCATCCCCGCCAGCAAGATGAAGATGCGTGCAGCGCACCTGGTGCCGCTATCCAGGCAAGCGCTGCAGATCCTGGAGGACATTAAGCCGATCACCGGCCGGCACAAGTGGGTGTTCTCTGGCGCCCGCGATGCCAAACGCCCGATGTCGGAGAACGCCGTTACCGCAGCGCTGCGCAATATGGGTTACGACCGCACGATGATGACCGGCCACGGCTTCCGCGCGACGGCTCGCACCATTCTGGACGAGGTCCTGCACTTCCGCCCGGACATCATCGAGCACCAGCTTGCTCACGCGGTGAAGGATCCCAACGGCCGGGCCTACAACCGCACATCGCACCTGCAGGAGCGCGTGCGAATGATGCAGGTCTGGGCGGATTACCTCGATGGTCTGCGCGACGGCAACGTGGTGAAGCTGCGGGCAGGATGAGGCCTACACGCCCCGCCGCATCTGCTGCAGCCCTGCCCTCACCCACGCCTTGGTGCGGACGTCCCTCGCTCGGGGTTTCGTCTCTGCCGGCGGCTTGCGCGGTTCGAGCGCCGCCTTGATCCGTTCGACCTCCTTCGCTCCGGCCTCGGCCAGACGCCGGGCCTGTTGCCGCTGCTCGCGGGTCGGCGGCAGGCCGGGCAGTGGCGGCTCGGGCTGGATCGGGGTGCTGTCGGTCAGCCGGGCAACCGCCTGGCGCAGGGGAAGATCGGGATAGAGCCTGGCCGCACACCAGCGCTCGGCGTACCGCTTCGCCTGCCGGACGTTGGCCGCGCGCACTTCCTTCACCTGCCACATCTTCTGTCCTTCCATCCATAGCCGGACCCCAGGACCACCGTCGGGCATGACGCTGGCCGTCTCGCGGCCGTTGTACCAAAGCGCCCAGCGCTCGCCGGTCTGGACCCAGCCAGAGGGGATCGGGGCGGTGCGGAAGCCGTGGGAAGAGCGCATGGCCGGAAGGATACGGCTGGCGGTCGCAGATCCTGCGAACGCGGCGGCCACTTGACTGAATCGTTCCGGCAAGGGGGGCCGAAAAGCTGGTCGAGCAAGGCTGCCTTTACTTGTCCTCCGAACGGATGATCTCGAATCGCCCCTGGGAATGGAGCTGGTGATCAACTACCTCCAGGCCGTAGAGGCCGGAAAGGTAGGTCATCAGCTCCCGGAAACTCGTCCTCGCCGTTCTAAGCCATCCTGCGGATAGCTCCTTCAGCCACGGAGGGTTGACCATTTCAAGCAGCTTTTCCTCAGCCTCTTCACGCGACGCGCAGATCGGCCCAGCAACCACCTCGGGCTTGCCATGAGCCAGCTTGTCTCGCAGAGCGAATAGCCTCGCTGCGTATTGCAGCTGCTTGCCGCCCCAGTCCGCCTCCTTACCAGCGTGAAGATGCAGCACATTGACCTTGTTCCGCCATGGGATGCGTTCAATCTCATCCCAGAATTCAATCTTCCTGGCGCCAAGGGAGTTCAAATAGGCCTCCACGGTGAAGGCCATAAACACCACCACAGGAAGCAGTTCAGCTGCCGAGTGCGGCTTCTTTTCCAGCTGCGAAATCATCACCATCAGGGCTTCGTACGCCTTCCCCTGCGCGGTGAATTCCATGTATGGCTTGAACTGCTCCGTCCCCATGACCGTCCGGAATTGTCAGTGGCATCACAGCCGAGAGCGTACATGCTCCCTATGTGCGGCCGATTCGTCCAGCTCCCCGTGATCGACTTCGTCCAGCCGGGGCTGGCTGACCTTGCCCAGGGCCTGGCCGAGATCCAGCCCAGCTACAACCTCGCGCCGACACAGCGCGCCTCGGTGATCCTGGACCGGGGCGAAGGCCGGCAGGTCACTCGGCTGGCGTGGGGCCTGCTGCCGTTCTGGGCCAAGGCCAAAGGCCTGCAGGGCTCGACCATCAACGCCCGGATCGAGACGGTGGCCACCAAGCCAGCGTTCCGGTCGGCCTTCAAGAAGCGCCGCTGCGTCATCCCCATGGCCGGCTACTACGAGTGGTCGGTGAGCCCGATCGACGAGAAGAAAGATCCTTGGTTCATCCACGCAACCGGGCCCCTGCTTGCCGCCGGCCTGTGGGAGGACACCAGCCCCCTGCTGCCCGACGGCAACCTGGGCACCTTCACCATCATCACCGGCGACAGCAGTGGCGTCTCGGCCGACATCCACGACCGCATGCCGGTGTGGCTGCAGGCCGGCCAGATTGATGAGTGGATGGCAGCGCGCCCCGACGACGCCATGGCAATGCTGCTGGCCAGCGAACCACCCGCGATGGAGGCTTACCGCGTCAGCCGCGCGGTTAACACGCCTCGGAACAACCGCGAGGACCTGCTGCTGCAGGTCGCGTAGCCACGCGTCAACCGAACCCCAGCGGCACCTCCGTCAGGTCCACGATGAAGATCGTGGCGTTCTGGGGTCCCATCGTGGCACCGCCCACGGGGAAGGTGTTGGTGATGAGGGTCTGCTGGGAGACCGCCTGCTTGGAGAGGAAGATCCTGTTGTCGCTGGTCATGTGGAAATAGTCGGCGTTCATCGTGCAACGGTCCTGCGCCACGGACGAGTAGTAGAACCGCGGCGATGGGATGGCGATGCCGATCTTGGTGCCCGGGAAGAACTGACCGATCTCTACAGGCGGCCCAGCGACCGCAGGTAAGGCGACCACCTGCAGCACGCGCAGGCCCTTCCACCTGGAGTCGTAGAAGACCGTCCCATCTTCACCACGCATCCGCAGCCCCACCGGACCGGAAGCTGCGCGCTCAGCGGCGCTGAACGTGTAGTACTCCAGCGACTTGTTTGGAGCCGACCTCGATGCATATGCGAGGCACGTCACGCCGCTTTGCACCAGGCTGAAGCCGGTATTCACCGACACTGAGTCGTTCACATATCGGCAGACGTGCAGGTTGGACGTGCCGTTGGTGCTGGCCAGGAACCCGCGATCTGGCCAAGAGGCGAACGGCGGCGATCCGCCGGTCGCGCCGCCGGAGAACGATCCGGTATCGAGCGTGCCCGACTTGGCCAGCTGCAGGTTCCGATAGCCTGCGCCAATCTGGATTTGGCCGGTGCCCTGGTTTCGCACGCGTAGTCCAACGGCCATCAGCTGTAGATCCCGTAGTGAAGGGTGATGCCGCCGACGGTGTTCGAGGTTGGCTGGCTCGGAAACATCTCCATCCTGACGTGGTAGTTCACCACGTCGGGATCCCAGGTCCAGTTGATGCTGTTGCCCGAGATGGTCACCGAAGGCACCAGCATGCCGTAGGCCGACCGCTGCCCCTCGCAAGTGAAGTAGTAGAAGGGCTCACCGCCGGAAAAGTCGTTGACGATTAGCCCCCCGTTTGCCTCAGGCGGCGCTACCCACTTGTTGTTGGAGTTGATCGGGTTGTAGAGCGGGAACGTATACGACCCGATGATCTTGGTCAGGCGTGTGGTGACCGTGGTCTCCACATACCCGCTCTGGCTTCTCACCCTTAGCCCCACATCAGCCATTACAGCAGCACTCCAAGTTCGACGGCCGGGTTGCCGTTCGGGTAGTAGATGTAGACGCCCTGGTTGGTGATGTTGAGGCGATACCCGCCAGCCACCATTCCGTTGAACTGGAACCCGCCGCCGGCAGCCTTGTCGATCCTCCAGCCGGTCTGGCCAGCAACGTAGTCATCCGACTGGATCGCGCCGCTGATCTTCGCGTTGGTGATCGCCGCATCGGCAATCTTGGCGCTGGTGATCCACGCGGTTCCGATCAAGGCCTGGCTGATGAAGGTCTGGCCGCCCTGGACCACGAACGGGGCAGTGGTGGCGCCGTTGGCGATGTTGATCAGCGCGAAGCGGTCCACCTGGAAGAGCGCTTGGCTCTGGAAGCTACCATCAGGCTGCTGCTCGACACCCAGGCCGAAGCCGGCGCCGTAGATCCGGCCGTCGGAGGTAACCTGCGCTCGAAGCGTGTATGTGGCGCTGATCTTCCCATTGAGGCCCACCACTGCCTGCGAAGTCTGTTCGACTGCTGCCTGGGTCTGCCCGACCTGAGCCTGCACGGTATCGGTTCGTTTCGCTTGGGCGTAATCGCCCTCTGCGATGACCGTCTGAATGGTCAGTGTGCCAGCGAAAACCGTCTCATCGCCGGCGCCCCAGTCCTCGTCACCTGCAGCCTGCACGTTCAGCTGCACGAACAGCCCGTCGGTTTTCTGGCCGATGGCCTGAAGGCCGGTCTCCGGATCGTTGACCTGCAGCTCCAACGTGTTCACCCGGCCAGCGACTGCGCCTGCTTCCGCAATGGCGTCGCCCACGTCCTGCCAGTTCGTGCCAGGCGGCTCCTCGTTGCCGGGATCGGTGCCCTGCCAGCTCCAGATCTTCCCGTTGTGAACGACCGTCTGACCTGGCTCGTAGGTCGCCGCTGCGTCCCAGATCAACGGCACGATCTGGTCGATACTGTCGATCTTGCCGCGCAGTGCCTGGCCCAGCGCGCTCTCACTGATCTTCCCGGAGAAATAGGCGTCGTAATCGGACTGGTTGGTGCTCGCCTCGCCCATCACACCGGCGCCTTCCGGATACCAAGGACCGATGTTGCCGCTACGGTCTACAAGCCGGGCCCAGAAGAAGAAGCGGCCACCTGCGGCCAAGCCATCCAGCTCCAGGCGGTTCTGCGGGTAGGCATAATCTCCGAGCTTCGTGGCCGTCTCTCGGTTCGGGCTGGGGCTGCGCCAGATCTCGGTGCGCTGAGTGTCCGTGGCGCCTGGCGGGAAAGCCCAGGCCAGCCGGATGCCGAAGACGATGGACGTGGCAGTCAGCGAGGTCACCGCTGGCGGCGGCTCGGTCTTGCCGGCAATCGTCGTGAGCGGGCTCATAGCCGGGAGTGAGACGGCATTGAGCGCGTTCACCGCCCTCACGCGCGCAAGGTACTGGCCCGCGTAGATACCGGGCACCTCGATGCTGCTGGTGGCCACGCGCCCAGCGCGCACCCAGTTGAGGTCGTCGCGGCGCCATTCCACGTCGTATGCGATGGCCTTGTCGGCCGGGTCCCACTGGATGGTCAGCGTCGGCGTGGCGATGCCCTGCTCGATCACCACGTGCGAGGACAGAGCCACGTTGGTCGGCGGCGGCTGGACGCTGGGCGGGATGATGCTGATCGGCGGCAGTTCGAGGCGGGTGCCGTCGTCGATCGCGGCATACTTTCCTGGGACGTGCTTCAGGGCTGTGATGTTGTAGGTCAGCTCCTCGCCTTCAGTGATGGCGATCACGCGGAACAGCTGCAGCACCAAGTCGCTGGATTCGGTGGCCCACACAGACTGCGGCACAGGGATGGCCGACCACGGTGCCGAGACCGTGACCACTCCCGTGGCGGGGTCGATCCCGTTGATAGTCCGGCCTTCCGTGCGCCCATTGGGCAGCGTGGCGCGCAAGGTGTCGCCCACGGCCATCGTCTCGGGCACCAGGTCCAGGGTGAGGCTGCTGGCGCCTGCAGCACGGACGCGGCCGGCGGGCCGGCGCCCCGCCCTGTTCGGGTCAGCCACCTGGATGACGTCGCCCGGCATGCAGTTGAGGGCATCCAAGCCAACCGCGAAGCTAACGGTCTCGGTTTCCAGGCTCTCCGTGTACAGGATATGGTTGCCTACCCGCTGCGCCTGCGCGCGCGAGTGGCAGCCGATCGCCGTGACCTCGGTCTGGTTTACGCCGTAGCGCGCGATCGCATCGAGGTGCTGAACGACCTCCACCTTCTGCCGCCCGAAGTCGTCCGGATCGGTCCACGACACCAGCGCGACGGTATGGCGTGTCTTCCGGCCGCTGCCTTCGTAGTGGAAGCGCCCCTCGATCACGTTGGCCTGGCTGTAGGTCGCACCAGGGTCCTTCGGCATGTCGGCCGAGGCCATGACCTGGCCGGCGGCATAGAAGCTGATGCCGCGGAACATGCCGGCCATGTCCTGCAGCACCTTGTAGGCGTCCGCCCTGCTCTGCAGGTACAGGCTGCAGGTGAACCGTGGCTCCTGGCCGCCCATGCCGTCGCTCACCAGCTGATCGCAGTACTGGGCGATCTGGTACAGCCGCCATTTGTCCACCCAGTCCAGCGGGATGCGGTTGCCGAGGCCGAACCGGTCATTGGTGACGATGTCGAAGAACACCCAGGCCGGGTTGTTCGTCCAGGCCGACTTGAAGGTGCCATCCCACACGCCGCTGTAGGTGCGGCCGATGGGATCGTAGTTGCTGGGCACGCGGATGATCCGCCCCCACACCCGGTAGGATCGCGACGGGATGTTCTGGAACTGACTCGCGTCGACCTGGACCGCGCACAGCGCACTGTTCGGGTAGCGCAGCTTCACATCGATGATCTCGGTCATCGAGAGCACGTTGACCACGTCCGAGATCAGCGAGTTGTTCTGGTTCGGGGTCAGCCTGCGAATGCGCACCTGCCACTGCGAGCCGGGCGGCAACTCAATTCGACGGCTGCGCTCATACTGCGTCGTGGTCTTGCCGGTGATCGCATCGTTGAGCACGGTGGTGTAGGCGCCACCGTCGACCGACACGTCCACCGCGTAGCTGATCGAGTAGCCGTTCCGGTCGCCGTTCTCTTCATCTACCTTCTGCAGGGCAGGGACGGCCAGCCGGATGCGCACGGCCGAGAGATCAGGCCCGCTTACGGCGCGAACGACCGGCTGGTCGCTGCGCAGCTCCACGTTCACTGAAATTTCGTTTTCGACCGACGGGAACCCGGCGATGTAGTCCTGGTCCTGCGTACCTGATCGGGTGTCGACGGTGACGCCAGCAAAGTTCAACCCACCGTCCGGGTTCTGGATGGGCACCTGGTTCAGGTAGATCGACTGGTTGCCGGCCACCAGGCCGCGGATCTCGCCCTCGCTGACGAGGTCAATAATCCTGGCCACGGCCATCGAGTGCAGGCTGTCCGGGGTCTCCACCGAGGTGCGGCCGTTGCTGCCGCTCTTGCCGCCGGCGCCCGCCAGCTGCAACCCGCGGGCGATTGGAGTTGCGACTGGCAGGTTCAAAGCTGGTCCTCCGCCATGATTCCGCCGCTGATCACCGCGCTGCCGGTGAGCATGCCCTTCTGGTCGTGGCCGCCGTAGGCGACCGGCACAGGATTGCCCTGCGCTTGGGTATTGACGGTGCCGTTCATGCTGTAGCTCGGTCGGTTCTCGGCACTGTCTTGGGAGCCTAGGCCTTTCGGCTGCGGCCCCAGCATCTGGGCAACACCGCCGATGACCATACCCACGCCGGCATTGATGAACGGCTGCCCCCAGCCACCAGCAATGTTTCCGTAGACGCCGACGACGATCAGGACGACTCCGAGGATGGTCTGCAGCACACCGCCTCGCTTACTGCCAAGCAGCACCGGCGCTATGCGGATGTCTTCATCCCCCGGCGGGTCCTGCAGCTGCTCCTTGGAGAGGTTCTGCTTGCCGATGAAGACAGCGAAAGCCATGCCATTCCGCTTGGCGCCGTGGAGATACCGCTCGAAGCCCGGCAGGATCGCGCACAGCGCGCGCACGGCCTCGGCGGGGCTGTTCACGGCGAGCCGGAAGGAGCGGCCGAAGCGGCTGCCCAACTGTCCGTACAGGCGGATGGTGCGCAGGCGCTCAGACACGGGCAGCCTCCTTGTGGCGGACGATGTAACGGGTACGCTCGGCCCACATGCCGCCGTAAGTGATGACCTCCGACAGCCGGCCGTGCATGTGGTGGAGCAGCTGGCCTTCGCCGAGGTAGACACCGGCGTGGTTTGGGACGGGCGAACGGATCTGCATCAGCACCATGTCGCCGCGCTGCGGCTCACCCGCGATCAGGTCAAAGCCCTCGGCGCGCAGCCGTTCCAGGCTGTAGAGGTCCTGGCCCTTATCCCACCAGTCGTCGTCCCGCTCGTACTGGCAGAGCTGGATGCCAAGCTCGCGCTCGTAGAAGTCGCGCACCAGGGTGTAGCAGTCCAAGGTGCCGTGGGCGAACTGCCGGCCCACCAGCGGCGCCTCGTAGCCGCACGGCTCGATGGTCTGCAGGTCGCCACACTCGGGATCTGCACCGGTGACCTGGCCCACGCTCACGATGTGCCACGGCAGGCCGCTGGCCTCGCACATGACACGGTCGGCATCCGACGCCGTCGCCGGGGCGTTCGGGTGGCTGTGCACGACGGCCAGCACCTGGCCCACGTCCTCGGCGTCGGCGAAGTCCTCCGCTGGCAGCCGGAAGTGCTCGCTGGGTGTGGTCGCTACGTTCCGGCAGGGGATGTACGTCTCCCCGTCGCGGCCGGCCACGATCAGGCCGCAGCACTCGCGTGGGTACTCGGCAATGGCGTGCGCCTGGAGGGCCTGCAGAGTCGTCTGTTGCATGGTATCGCCCATGAAAAAGCCCGCACATAGCGGGCTGGATAGTTGCTCGATGGTGGCGTGAATCAGGTCCGAAGCAGGCCTGCAGCCGGGAATCCGCCGTACGGCAGCGGCTTGTCGGCACCGAAGCGCAGCTTGCAGCTGTTCACCCTGCCCCCGCACTGATCACGCGCGGGGTCCGTGGTGGGGACGTCGTTGGCATCGGCCACGGCCGGCCCGTTGTAGCCGCAGTAGGGGCCGCGGTAGCCGCCGCGGATCAGCCAGCCGCAGACGCCCGCGATTACCTGGCGGCCGGGCAGCTGCTCGCCGTTGAGGTCGATCGCTGTAGTCAGCTCGAACTCGACGGTCTCCTTCGTCTCGGAGACCTTGCGCTCAATGAACCAGATCTCATCCTGAAAGTGCTCGCCTGGGTCGGCCGTGGGGTTGCCTTCGGGGAAGTTCGCCGCGTCGAGGTACTTGGCCAGCGTCTGCCGGCGAATGACGCGCGCGCCCACCAGGTCGTCGAACAGCAGGCACAGGGCCGTAATGCGGCCGTCGATGTTGCTGACCTTCAGCCGGGGGGTTGGCGGCTGATCGCTGGTGCGCGAAAAGCCGGTCGCTTCGATCGGCCACGGCCCGTACTCCTGGCCCTGCCACCAGATCACGCCCGACTGCAGGTGCGCGTGGAAGAACAGCTGGTCGGCGCCGAAGCTGCTGGCGTCTAGTTCGAACAGTGTGATGCGACCGCCCGGCTCCAGCTGCTGGGCATCGGCAGTGATCATGCTCCTGACTCCAATGCAGCGAGCCTTTCGGCAAGGCCCGACAACGCCAATTTCAACTCATCACGCTCCGCCTCCAAGGCGTCAATGCGTCGATCATGCTGAATCCAACCTGCGTGGATGTAGGGAACCATTCCGATGTAGTTGACGCTTTGCAGCGCGGCAACTTGCCGCAGTTCCTGTCGCGGCGGGACGTAATCCGGCGGTTCTTCACCGGGTGCGTATGGCGTGGTATCTCCCACCATCACCATCTCTTCCCGCATCGCGTCCTTCTCGCCGTCCACAAGTAGCCGGAAGTGCGCCTGGTGCTCGTCAGCTACATAGCCAGATCGCCGGGGCCGTGCGACGTCGCTGATGTCCGTGTACTCAACTGGCCGGGTCGCTCGCAATGAGCTGGCGGCGGCCTGCGGATCGATAGCCTCGATCTCATCCTTGATTCGATAGTCCGAGTTCTGCGTGAGCGTTCCGGCAATGATCATGCTGCCGTTGTCGATGAACCTGTGGCGACTTGCACCCGCCGCGAAGTGGTATTCGACTGTTGTCTGAGCCCCGGAGCCTGAACCGCCTTCGTAGACGTCAAGCCCGAAAAGGTGCTTGACACCCCAGTGCGAAACACGGACAGCCATGTACGCGGAGGTGTTCAGCTGAGCGTCCACTTGCAGTCCCGGGGTCCGAGAACCTGCCCACGAAGCGAAATCTCCACCAATACCATTCTGCGTGCCGGTGTTCTGCACGCGGAACATGTCCTGATTCGCCACGCCGGTCCGGTTGATGGGACCTGTCACCGTGCCGCCGCTCTTGGGGAGAGCGGCATCCGCTGTGGATTTTGCAGCGTTCGCTTTGGTATCTGCACCCAGCGCCAACTGCTCCAGGTACTGATCATTGGAGTTGACCTTGCCGAACGCAGTCTTAGCCGGATCACCCTTGTAAGTCCCGTGATCGGTAGTGGTGTCAACTGGATTAAGAGGCATGATCTACTCCTTACGGCTGGAACGTCTGTTCGAACGTGGCATTGAGCGTGAACACGCCATTGCCATGGGGGATGAGGGTGTAGGTCTTGCAGAGGTAAAGGCCCTGAACGCCGAGCGGTGGCGTCCACAGGAAGGACACGGCGCCCTTGCGCGCGCGCAGGAAGGCCAGCGCAGGACCTACCTTCGATTCCTTACCGACGATGGAAATCGGCCACTGCTGGGTCTCGTTGTTCAGGCCATCGGCAGCGGTCTGGCGGTAGCCGTCACCGAATCTCGCCTCGCGCGTCAGGAAGTCACCGGTGCCGGTGATCTCGGTGCGCACGCACCAAGTGAAGACCTCAGCCATTGCTCACCCTCATCTGATGGAAGAGGCCGCCGGGCCGCGACTGTTGGGTGGCCCACTCATTCATCTTGGAAGTAAAGAACTGATTGAGCCGGCGAGCGTCCTCGCTGCCATCGCCCTGTTGGGTGGTGCTGGTGCCATCGGACGAGATGTTCATCGTGGTGTTGAAGTTGTTGGTGATCCCGCCACCGCCTCCAATGGCGGATGCGGGCATGCCTGCGGTAATCGGACGAACCGAACCGGCGTCACCGGGGATCAGGTAGGTTTTCCCGCCCTGGTCGAACAGTTCAGGCCGACCGCCCTCGCCCACCCGGTACATGCTGCCGGCGGCAACCGGGCCGCCACCGGCGCGGCCTCCAGCCATCCCACCGATTGCGCTGCCCAGCTCATTGATCCAGCTCGAACCGGATCCGCTGTAGCTTGATGCCCACCTACCAATCGCCTTCAGCGCTTCCGAGGCGGCCAGCTCGGCGGCGATGCGCTGCATGGCCTTGGCGAACCCCTTCACCATGCCGCCAAGCCCATCCTCGAACGGGTCAAACAAGAAGTCAGCGAACGCCGTCTGCATGTTGCGGGCGGCCTGGTCCGCGACCGTCCGCATGGTGGACGTCTTCTCCGTCGTGTCGTCGGCCATCTTCTGTAGGCCGTCACCGTACAGGGCCGAGTAGTCTTCCTGGGCGTCCTTCACCGCAGCCAGGTTGCGCAGCAGCTCCGCCTGAGCCTCGCTCAGCGCACCGTAGGCGTTTGCCTGGATGTCGTAGTTCAGCTTTGCCGATTCGCTTAGGTCACCATGGAGGGCGATCTCGCGTTCGAGCTTTGCGATCTGGTCGTCGGCGCGACTGCTTCCAGCGCTGTAGAGGGCGTCGTAGTCCTCTTGGATCTGCTCCAGCAGCGACTTCTCTTTGGTCAACGCACCCACGCGTCGGTCCGATCCACCAGAACCGCCCACAGTGGCCGCTAGCCCGCTGCCCGGGATCCGCGCGGTACTGTCGACGGATCCCGTAACTCCCTTGAAGTTCTCGCCGGCCGCCTCTGAGCGATAGCGCTTCGTCAGCTCTCGCTGAATCTCCAAGCGTTCCTGCTGAAGATCATTGATTCGCTTCAGGCGCGCTTCTTCCTGGTTGTCCGTCAGTGGCAGCCCGAACAGCCCCCGATCGTTCTTCTTGATGTAATTGATTCTGTCCGTGAGCCTAGCCATGCGGGTGTTCAGCGCTTCCTCGCCAGCGTCCGCTACAGCCCCGCCCGCATCGAGCTTTCGGATCTGGTTCACCTTGTCGATGAAGTTGACGATCAGCACCGCACCATTGGCCATCTCGGCCGCCAGATCGCCCACCCACTTTGTAATGGTGACAAAGGCGTTCTTGGTCTGGTCTGATCCGAGGAACGCCGTCAGCTCCTTGAACTGCGGTAGCAACTCGGCCGCCACCTCGTTCTTCAAGCCCTGGAATGCCAGCTGGACCAGGTTGGACTGTTCCTTGACCTCCTTCATAGCAGCCAGCGTGTCTGCATCAAGCACGGCCCCAAGGCGCTGCGCCTCATCGCCCCACTTCCGGAAGCCCTCGCCGTTGCGCGCCAGCAGCGGGGCCAGCATGGACGAGTCGCTGGCAATCGCCTCCATGTAGAAGACCATCTCGGCCTGGCTCGCGCCGGCCTGCTCCAAAGCGCTGTAGTACCGCTGCAGCACCTCCGGCCCGCTCAGGTGTTGCAGCTCCTTCGCGGTCAACCCGATGCGCGGTGCGATCTGCTCGAAGAAGTCCTTCATCGCGCCGCCGCCGGTCTGCAGGAAATCACCCAGCTTGTCCTGGGTGTCCTTGAAGATGTCGGCGAGCTTGTCCTGCTGGATGCCAACGGTGGCCGCGCCAGCAGCCATGCGCTGGAACACCTGCTCGTTGGTGCCGGACAGACGGGAGAACTTTTCCAGTTCCGCCGATGCATCGACCAGCTGCCGGGTCCAACCCAGAACGGCCGTGCCGGCCGTGGCCAACCCACCAGCGATGGTTCCGCCGATTAGCCCGAAGGCACGCCCAATGTCGGCAGCAGTGTCCCCGGCATCCTTGCCCAGCTTCTTCATCTGCTTGGACGCGCGGTTGGTGTCGGTCTCGAACGACCCCGTGCGCATCAGTAGGTCGACAACGATTGAGCCGGCAGTGGCCATGGTGGGGTCCAGTCAGGTTAGAAGCCGAGGGCCTTGGATACATCGCGATCGGCGTCGCTCAGCACCGGGTCGTCCGGGCTCGGAGCGAGGAATCCGATGATGCTTTCGTACTTGCCGCCGAAAGCGGTTCCGATCACTGCGGCCGGCCGGTGGAACCGGTGCAGATCGTCGAAGGGATACAGCTCATAGAAGGCGCGCCAACCATTCAGCTCAGCGCCTGGCATTGCGTCGATCTCGCCGAGGGTCTTCCCGAGGCTCAGGGCGAGCTGGTATCGGAACCACTCTCCGCTTCCTCGGCGGGCGAGCTCTCCTTTCCCTGGTAACTGTGCACCTCGCTGATGGCCTTGGTCAGGGCAATCTGAACGGCGAACTTCAGTTTCTTGGCCTGCGCCAGCGTCAGAGCTGGCTTGCCGTCGGGGGTGCATATCGCCTTGGCAATGAGGCGAGCCATTGATTCAGCCTGCTTGTCCGGGTCTTCACTGGCCTGTCCCGCGAAGAATCCGCGCAGCACGCCGGCCTCCTGCTCGCGGATGTAGAACGTGTGCTTGCTGCCGTCGGCAAGCTTGACCTCGCGCTCATGCACGTCGTCGGAGATGAAAAGCGAGGGGTCCAGCAGCGGCGCTGCAGTGTTGTTTGTCTCGGTCATGGAGTGGTTCCGTAGAGATGGCTCGCCACGGCGCCACTCGGGCGCCGGGCGCTTGGATGGGATCAGGCCAGCGGCTTGCCGTAGCGGGTGACGCCGCCGCTGCGCTGGACTGTGACCGTGCCGCGCACGATCTCGTTGGTGGCGATGTCGATGTTCACATCAGCGATGTAGCCGGTGAACAGGAACCCCGAGCGAGCGGTGGCTAGTGGCGGAACCAACTCGTCTTCGGTGTCGAGAGTTGGCGCAGCAGTGCCGTCGCTCAGGCCGATGTACCAGCTCACGTTCTCGCCGCTATCCTTCAACTTGAACAGCGCATCATGGGATGCGTCGCTGGGGATGTAGTTGAACGGGATGGACACCTGGCCCGGATTACCCAGGCCGCGCTGGTACTCCTTGTCCACGGTCGCATCGAGGCAAGTGGATTCGATCTGGTCGGCGGCGCCGCCCAGGCCGGACGCCCCGGTAGGACATGCGAACTTGACGATCGCCGGCCCGCCGGCCGCGTTCGGGTCAACGAAGAACAGATGGGTGCCCTGGGTCTTGACGACGCCCTCGGTCATGGCAGTTTCCTCTGAAGGGCCGCGCGAGGGCGGCATTACGGATGACCAGCAATCAGCGCTGGTCGATGAAGTCGGCTTCGAGGCCGACGCGGTACAGCTTGGTATCTGGGTCGCGGTTGTTGACCACGACGCGGTTGACGATCAGCACGCCATCCAGCGCAGCGCGGACGGCCTTTGCCAGCTGCTCTACGCCTGCGTCGGTCGCGTGGTAGCAGTCGATCTGCACAGTGGTGAAATCGCCCCCTGGGGACGCGCTCAGGTTGTCAAATGCCGAACCTGTCACGATCTGCCAAACGATGTAGGGGCGAGTCTCGGTCTGCGCCACCTCACCGTGGCGTCCTATCCTGTCGTCGACGATCGCCGACACCGCCGCGGTGCGGATGGTTCGATACACCTTCGGGAACATCAGCGGCGCCCTCCGTTCTGCGCGGCCAGGCGCTTGGTGATCTGGTCAAGCCTCTTCAACAGGTCCTCGGTGATCACATCGATGATCTGGGTTCCTCGACGCTGGACGGCCGGACGCAACCACGGATAGGCCGGCTGCGTACTGGACCCGTATTCCATAAGCTGGGCGGCCTTCCGAGTGGTCGTCTTCGATCCATGCGCATTCACGAACGCTTTGCGCTTTACCCGCACAAGCTGACGCTCACCCTTCGTTCCCACAGGCGCTTTTCCGCGACTGGCAATGATGTTGTTGACGGTCGTGTCGGTACTATCGACGCCGCCGATAGCTGCAGAGCGACGGAAGTTGTCCTTCGCCTGATCGCGGAGCAGCCGCGCCCCCTTGGCCAGTGCCAGCTTGACAGGGCCGCCCCGCTTGCTCACAACCTCCGCTGGCAACGCCTCCAGCGTAGACAGAACACCATCGACCCCGTGGATCTGAAGTTCGACCTTCATACCGGCTAGCGCCCGTCGTTGACGCCGGCCGAAACCGGGATCGTGATGTACTCCAGCCCAGACGTCTTGTCAGGCAGCAGACCTGCAACGTTGAAGATCTCGCCGCGGTGTATCAGGCGCATCGACGGCAGCAGTCCATCGCGGTGGCGCATGGTGATGCGTGCGGTGACCGCCGATTGGGTCTGCCCGGATTGGATGAACTCGCGGGCCGAGAGCGGCTCAACCGAAGCCCATACCGTGGCCACGTCGACCCACGTCGTGGTCTGCACGCCGTCCTCGTCCTTGGTCGTCACCTGCCGCTGGATCAGCACACGGTGGCGGAGCTTACCTGCCGGCAGGCTCATGTCAGACCCCGAGGCCGATTCGATAAGGCCATAGCAGGCTATGGGCGCCCATCGGGACTTGGACCGTCGCCCCGTCGCTACCCTGCACGTCCTCACGCGTGCGGTACAGGTGCCCCAACATCAGGAGGATTGCCGCCCTGATTGAGTCGTTGGCCAGCATAGGATCGACGCCCGCCGTACCATCCAGGACTGCGGCGGCCATGGATTCAGTGTCTTTGAACACACGGCGATTGAGAAACTGCTGAGCAGCCCCTTCTGACGCGGTCCCGTAAAGCTCCAACAGCGCGTCATCGTCCGTATCGACACGGCAATGTGCTCGGGCCTGATCCAGGGTGATCAGCTCCATGGTCAGGCCCTGGCCTTGCCTTGCCGTGCCTTCTTGCCAGCTGGCTGTTCGCTCACGGCGTCGGCGGCCTCCGCAGCGGCTTCAGTGACAGTGATTTCTTCCGTCACCGGCTCCGGCAGCTCTGCCGGGGGCTGTTCGCTCACGGCGTCGGCGGCTCCGGTGTCGATGAAGTACTGCCCGCGGCTGCTGTCCATTCGAACGGTGGTGCCGGCGCGCGGATCCGGCTCTTTGAACTTGATCAGCATGATCCTCTCCGAACCCGGCCTGCACTGTGGCAGGCCGGGATAGCCTGGAACGGTGGATTAGGCGACGTTGCCCAGGTCGCCGTAGATGAAGGCCTGCGGCCGGTAGACCGCCAGCGCCAGGCGCTCTTCGGCCAGGATGGTCACCAGGTTCTTGACGAAGTCGTCTTCGTTCTCGGTGGCCACCTCGACACGTGCCTGCCAGCGATCGAACAGCTGCGCCCCCAGCTTGAATGCGCCAGTGAGGAACTTGTCCTCGGCGATCGCCTGGGTTGCAACGACCGGCAGGTTCCACAGCGTGGCGCCGATGACACCCTGCGGATTGCCGATGATGTAGCGGCCGGTGGTGTCCTTCAGGAGCTCGACACGTGCCCAGTCGATCGGGTTGAGCACGATGCCGCTGGCCGGGAACTCAGCCAGCTGCGCCTGCAGCATGGCCAGGCGGATCTTGTCGATTACCGTGGCATCGGCCGGCTCGAACGGTGCAGCGTAAGCCGTCGCCTGCGGGATGATGCCCAGCAGGTTCTGGCCGGTGCCGTCACCATTGAGAAGCTGCTGCTCTTCCTTGAACGCCAGACCGTAGCGCAGGCGGCCATCGATGTAGCTGGCGAGCTGCGAGGCATCGCTGAGGATCTGGCGCGATGCCTTCATGTAGTGCGCGACCACCTTGGCAGTGGTGCTCACCAGGTCGAACTTCAAGCTGGACTCGGGCTTCTTCGCAGTCTCTGCCACCGGCGCGGCGTTGTTGGTGAAGCCAGTTTCCTTCACGTACTCCAGCGTGTTGCCGTCCATTCGGCCCGGCGTGATCAGGTCGCGTACCGTCAGGCGGCGGTCCGGCGGCGCGATGACACCCGGCAGACGGGTGGGGGTGACCAGGTCGCCGGCCGCGCCGTCGGTGTCGGTCGTGACCGAGGTGATCGCAGCACTGAACATCATGTCGACGCGACCACGCGGGGTGGTCTTGCTGGCGAATGCCTGGAACTCGTCGCTGTTGACGAACTGCTGGCCGAACGACTGGTGCTGCACGTCGCCGCCGGCGCCGTTGGCCTCGATCTTTGCCAGCTTCTGCTCGGCAGCCTGCAGGTTGGCCTGCAGCTCACCTTGCTTGCTCAGCATTGCGTCGACGTCGGAGCGGAGGGCGGCGTTCAGATCGCCGGACTTTGCTGCGGCTTCGGCATGTGCCTTGAGCTGGTCGCCGACCGTCTTGAGGCTGGCGTTGATGCTCTGGATATCGGTTTCGATGGACATTGAGTTACTCCTTGTGGGACTCGGTGGTGTTGATGTTGGTGAGTGTTGCGGCCAATGCAGCCGCACTACTGAAAGCATCCGGCGATAGCCGGGGCTGTTCGGTGGGATCGCCCTCACCGCTGCCAGTGGGATCGCCCCTACTGGACTTGATTTCGCTGATCAAGCGCATCGCTTCTGACTTCGGCATGCCTGTGGCACGCAAGCCGGCCTCCACACGGCGTACCGCTGAGGCGTTCTCTTTGCTTGCGCCCTTCTCCACCTGATCGGATGCCAGAAGCTCATCTGCAAAGCCGTCCTCAACTGCGGAGGCACCGCCGATCCACGTCTCGGCATCCATCAGCTTTGACATGGCCTTCTGCTCGGCACCGGTGCGCGCGGCGTAGATGCTGGCCATCGCGTCGTCGAAGGGCTTGAGCGTCGCAGCCACGTCAGCAAGGTCGTGGCGATTTCCCACGGCAACGACCCAAGCGTTGTGGATCATCAAGAAGCCGGCGCGCGCGATCTGGACCGTGTCACCGGCCATGGCGATGACGGACGCAGCCGATGCAGCCAAGCCCAGCACCTTCACAGTGACCTCGCCGTCGTGCTCGCGCAGCAGGTTGTAGATCGCCAGGCCTTCGAACATGTCGCCGCCGGGGCTGTTGATGTTGACCGTGACCGGTCCTTTCCCCATCCCACGAAGGGATGCCGCGATGCGCTTGGCGGTCACGCCTTCGCCCGTCCAGTAGTCGTAGCCGATCACGTCATAGATGCTGATGGACCGCTCCGCATCGGTGTCGGAAGCCGCCCTGACGCCAGCCTCCCAGCGGTCAAGGGCGCGCGGCTGGATCTGGCTGCTGACAGCGGCGCAGGGGCGGCCCTCCGGTACACCCGGCAGCGTCTTGATCGTCATGTGGTCAGTCCTTCTTGTCTTCGGAGAAGCCCAGGAACGCCCGAATAGCAGCCCTGGCCTGGTCTGCATCTGACCCAGCGCCTATGGCATCCAGCGTGGTCATTGCGGTTTGCACGGTGAGCACTGCGGCGTTGCCGCCCATCGGCTCCCGGTCTTCCAGCTCGCGCACTTCGTCGCGGGTAAGAATCCCCTTGTCCACCATCACCCCGTAGAAGGCAGCGCGTCCGGCGCTGTCGGCGCGCAGAAGGCCTTCCACGGTGAACTTCGGGTAGTAGCGCAGGCGCTCGGCTGGCGTCAGCAGGTCCTTGCTGATGGCCTGCTCGATTCGTCGGAGCCACGGCCCCAGCGTGAACGTCAGGAAGCCGATCATCTGCTGTTCGATGCCGGTTCCCCAGCTTGTCGACTTCTCCGTATGGCCCACCATCCACGGCGGCACGCGGAACCAGCGGCAGATCGACTCCACAGAGAACGCCCGCGACTCCAACAGCTGCGCGTCGGATGGCTTGATGCCCAGCGTGCCGGCTTCCGTTCCACCTTCGAGCAGCGGGGTTTCACCGCGCTCAATGGAACCCATCAGGTTCTTCTTGAACTCCGTCCGCTGCTCAGGCTTCAGGAACGCCTGTACCTTGTAGTAGATCGTCTGGAGCAGTCCGTTTCGGAATGTGCGAGCGGCTGCACGATCAGCAGCAATTGCGTTGCCGAACACCTTGGCGCCGTAGGCGATGACGGACACGCCGTTCTCGCCATCCAGCGTGAACCCGGGAATGCGCCAGATTCTTGCCGGCGCGATGATCCTGGGAGCGCCATTGGCCCGCAGGTAGCGATACACCTTGTTGCCGTTCAGGTCACGATTGATGGTTAGCCTGGCTGGATCAAGGAACTGCAGGCCGATCAGGCGCTCGCCGGCATAGAGCTTCTCAGCGAACGCGTTTCCCCGAAGAAGCATTGCGACAACCATGGCCTCCCAGAACACCGCCGCAGTCGAGTCTATGTTCGGCTGGTCGTGAACAACGAAGTGCAAAGGATGTTGGCTCGCGACGCGCTTGCCGGACTTCGTCCTTTCATACATCGAGAGCGGCAAGGTTGCGATGGTCTCTGAAATCAGCCGAACGCATGCCCAGGCTGCATCTACCTGTAGAACGGTCTTGGCCGTGACAGCAACTCCAGCCTCGTTTGCCATCTCGCGGTCAATGTAGAGCTCAGCGTCGCGGGTCGTGAATGACCGCACCCAGCCATCGACTGCCGCACGCACTCGCCCGAGGACGCCTTGCCGTGGTTTCGTCTTCATGCCCTACCCGCCATGACCGGATCGCTCAGCCAATCGTCCATAGTTCCTTTCGCTTCTGGGTTGCGTGACATGAGCTCGACCGCATTCATCGCCGCCATCAGCGGGTCGATCTTTCCGGTTCCGCTTGCCGCCTTGGTGACATAGAGGGCGTTCTTAGATGCTTCGACCTTGGCGTTGCCCACGCACCAATCCATCAGCCGCGAGCCGTCATGCTCCAGCAGGCCATCGGAGAGCCATCGCTCGAACACCTTGCAGGTTCCAGTCAACTGCCAACCCTGTCGGATGCCAATGATCAGATCGGGATCGATCTGCTCGACCGCCAAGGCGTCGAGCACAGTGCCCAGCCCTGACGGATCCACGCCGATCCCCGAAAGCAGGCCGGCGTCGTCCACCAACTTCACCATCTTGGCCATGTCGCGCAGGTCGGTGGCACCTTCGTCCTCCATGCCGCCGACGAACATGCTGCCGTCCTTGATGAAGCCGGCATATCGCTCCTTCTCGCTCTTGCGCCGCTCAACCGCCTTGGGGTGTGCAAAGGCGAAGGAAACCAGCATTTTCCGTTTGGTGTACTTGTGCCGACCGCAGAATGAGAGCCCCAACAAGTCGTCCAGCCCGCCACCGTCGATCCCGGCCGTCATGACCTCGCAGACCTTCAGCATGTGCGCGAGTTTGAGCTTCTTGTTGGCCTGTTGCTCCCAGTACTCTGCCCCCGCCCAGCTGCCCTGGTGCAGCGCCACCCCGATCTGCACGTTGAGGTGCTGCGACGCCCAGCTGCGCAGCTCGGCCTCGCTGGTGCCCACAGCGTCGTCGAACTCTTCCACCATGCGCTCCAGCGTCATGGCCCGGCCGATGTTCGGGTTCAGCAGCGGCCACAGCTGCGGGTCCTTCCACTGCTGGTCCTTCGACTCCTGTATCTCCTGCGGGAACTCGAACAGCACCGGCAGCATCTTGCCCACCCGCTTTCCGTCGCGGATGTCCCGAGCCTTCTGCAGCTCGTCGGCGAACACCCCGACTGGCTGCTCGTCGCTCTGCGTGGTGATGAACCACAGGAACGCTTCCGGGTAAGGCACCATGCCGCCGCGGATCTGACGCAGCGCCTGGGCGGCCTTGGCCTTCTTGGCGCACACGTGCAGCTCGTCAATCAGCGCTCCGCCCGACACTTTCACGCCGGTCAACACCGCAGGGTCAAACGTCATGATCTCCAGCGAGGCCTTCGTCTCGCGATGGATGATCGTCTTCAGATGGTGGCGGATGTGGAACTTGGCATCCAGCACCGGGTCCAGTTCGATCGCGCCCGCCGCTGCATCGAACGCCAGCTGTGCCGTGTCCTGCACCGGTGCCGTCATCAGGAACGTGGCACGTGGACGCTGGTTCATCAGCGTGGCTGTCACCATGCCCAGCGCCCCGAATGTCGTCTTGGCGTTCTTCTTCGGTACCAGGGCGAACAGGTCGCGAATCTCGCGGTCACCGTTCTCTGGGTTCACCGAGCCGAACATGTTGCGTGCCACGTCTTGGAACCACTCGCCCCCGGCCTCCGCCAGGGTGGGCGTTCCAGGTACGTCCGCCAGACGAAGCCTACCCAGGATGGCTGCCGCGCGTTCCGCCTGTTGGGTCCAGAGAGGCAGCTGCGCGACCGGCAACTGGCCGGCCTGCAGCTTGCCCCACCAGTCCCGACAGGAAAGGTCCCAGCTCACTTACTTGGCAGCCCGGGAGATGGGGGTGACGTTGTTGCCCAGCAGACCTTCCCAGCCGGTACCGGTCTCCGCACCGACCGCATCAGCGTTGGCCTTCTCTTTCTTGCCCACCGGCTTCTCCTGCGGCACCGGGGGCGCAGCCAGCGTGGGCACCTGCGCAAGGAACGCTTTCTGGGCAGCCACGTTGCCCTTAAGTGCCGTCCTCGCCATGGCGTCCATCACCTCCATTCGCCGGCGCAGTGCGGCTGCCGAGATCTCCTTTTCGAAGTACTTCTCCAAGGTGTTCCGAGAGATCCCCAGCGCGATCGATATCTCCTGGTGCGTCATGCCGCTGGCCGCTGCGTTGGTCACCAGCCGGCGCTGCACCGCGGTGGCCTTGAACGCCGGGCGGCCGGGTTTCGTGTTTTTGCGCATAAATGGCCCTCAGCCTTAAATTCCGGCCGAGAAAAAAACCTCTGAATGAGTGGGCGGCGGGTGTCCGTGGCAAAGGGCTCGAAGTTTTGTCCCTCCCCCCGGGCCTGTTCCCACCGATGTGAAACTGTCGTCGCGTCGCGTTTTGTTCCACGCGGTCGGTTCAACGTCGTGCCGCACCTCGCCTTGCCTCTGCCTGGGTCTTCACCCCATGGCATTCGGTGCAGATCGCCTGCAGGTTCGTCTCGTCATCGCTGCCGCCCTCGGCCACGTTGACGATGTGATCCACCTCCGTGGCTTCGGTGACGCGTCCCTGCTGCTTGCAGGGCTGACACAGGTACTGGTCTCGCTGCATGACTGCGTCGCGCTTCCTACGCCATGGTCTGCCGCCCCTACCCTTGCCGTAGCTGGGTGCCACCGGTGCCGTGGGCTTCAGCCTGCTGGGCGCGCTGGCTATGCGCGGTGCGAGTGTGGTGACCCTCGCCATCAGCCGAGGCTCTGCGACTGGTCGCGCTCGCCGGGCACCAGCTCGCCGTTCAGGCTGCGGGCTGGCTCGTCCTGCTCTTCCTCGCCCTCGGCTGCCAACGCATCGATGAGGGCGGCCAGCTGCTGTGCGATCCCGGCGGTGGCCTGGCGCTGCTCTTCCTGCTGCAGCTCGATGCGCCGCAAGCGATCAGACAGGCTCATCGGTCTGCCCCTCGCTCGGCCCCATACCTTGGATCTCGAAGTTGCCGTCCTTCCTCAGCGTCCACGACGCATCAGGACCACGGCCATGCAGCACCCCACCTGGGCGGGACTCGCGCTCCGCCCACTGGTTGATGTTCTTGGCGAAGGCTTCATTCACTACGGCAGGGTCAAGGGCAACCTGGCCACCGACAGCTCCGAACGGCTGGGCTACTGGATTGCCCTGGGCATGCGTGTTAACCACCGCGAAGTGATTCACCGTCGTGGCCATGGGGTTTGGCAGATCCCGACCAAGCGAAGCTTCCTCTGCGGTCGGTTTCAGCAACCAGTTGCGCAGCCACACCCGCGGGTTGAATCGGTCAGGGATCACGGCTTCACCTGCTTCTGTTCGTTGGCCGGAGCCAGCTTCTCGATGGCGCCCAGCTGGCTGTTGCACTGCTCCAGGCTCAGGACGTTGGCGTTGTAGGCCGACACCACGCTCTCGATGGTCCGCTGACTGGCCCGCTTCACGGGGCAACGGGAGGTCAGCGCCGCCGGCACAGCCACCGTGCGCTCCACCGGGATATACACCACCTTGGGCAGGTCAGGCTTCTCGGCCTTACTGCAGCTGCCGAACCCGCACAGTGGCAGGGCCGCCGCCAAGATCACAGCAACGGAATGGCGTCGCATAGGTTCTGCTCCAACTGCTGCCGGCATCTCGGCTGGGTCTTGGCCGCCTGCAGGGCCTGCTCGGCCTGGTTCGCGCGGCGCTGGCTCTGGGCTGCGGCTGCCTCGGCCAGCCGTGCGGCCTCCTTGGCTGCCTGCTGCTGGCGGGCGGCTTCATCGATGGCCAACTGCGTCTGCCGGTTCACCTCCTGCAGCAGCTGGCCGCAGGCGTTGGCCGCGCGCAGGTTCTCGTCGGAGCTGGCCTTGGCCTGGTCGCGCTGCTTCTCAGCGGCAGCGATCAGGGCCTGGTCTTTCTTGCTGCGGTAGTCCGACCCCAGGCGGGCGCCCATCAGCAGGACCGCGGCGACTGCCGCAATCCACAGCCCCACGCGGATCAGGCCCACGTAGGGCCGCAGAGGGTCAGGGATCAGCACGGCTGTTGCTCAGTTGGTCGCGCAGGCGGAAGCCCAGCAGTGGCCAGATCTTCTGAACAGCGTTCTGGCGCGCGATCTTGCGGCCGATCTCGGGGTCGAAGTTCTCCGGGCTGGCGCATGCCGATTCACCGGTGACGGTGAAGCCGTTGCGCAGCACCAGCACGCAGATCGTCAGGCAACGCGTTGCCTCGTAACGAGACGCTGCCGGCGGAGGCAGGCGGAGGGTGTTGTAGTCAAGCTCACGGCACACAACCTTCCCGGCATCGAACGTTGCGGTGAACGCATCCCATGCAGTGAAGAAGCACTCGGAGGCGATCTCAGCCTCGATGTCAGCCGGGGTCACGCGCGGGTGGGTCAGGCCCTTGGACTGGATTTCCTGCTCGATGGTCTTGTCGTTCACAGGCCCTCCTTCGGGCGCTTGGGTTTCTGTTTGAAGCTGGTGGCCACCGGGACCAGGAAGGCACCGCCGACGGCCAGGCCACCAAGCACGATCAGGCCCCACTCGGGGAACAGGTTCTGCGCCCGCTCCGGCATCAGCGCGTAGGCGCCAAGTGCAGCGGCTGCGGCGGCAGCGAGGGTGGCCAGCCAGGTGCTGGCACGGCCAGCGACGCCCTGCCAGTTGAATCGGTCCTTCACTTCAGCCCCCTGAGCTGCTTCAGCTCCTTGATGTCCTGCTTGTTCTGCTCGACCTGCACGGCCTGCTTGGCCAGTTCGAGCTTCAGCGCTGGGACGTCCGCCAGCTGTGTGTTGAAGGTCTGCAGCTGCTGCTGCACCGTCGCCATCTGCTGGTTCGTGACCTGCTGCTGGGTCAGGACGGCCTGCATGGAGCTGATCAGCCAGTAGCCGCCGGCGACGATGAATCCGGCAAAAGCGGTCACGAACCACTTTTCCACCAGGCCGAGGGAAACGCGGGTGCGGCCGTCCTGGCTCGGCTGGACTTCCATCGTCACGCCCTTACCGCCTCAACCGCGGCGCGGTAGTTCCTCGGCCAACGGTCGATGTGCGGCTTGCCGGGGCGCCAGGCGTCCAAGTACTGCGCCCAAGCCACCGAGACGTTGCCGATCGGCGGCAGCCGCTTGGGCAGGGTGAACAGCAGCAGGCGGGCGAACCCAGCGGCCAGGATGTCGTCCTGCTCCAGCTGGGCATACACAGCAGCCGGCGTCGCGGTGACCCCGCGCGCGCCGCAGAGCAGCGCAGCCGCTGCCCGGGTCGACGGGTGGTTCAGCACCCCGCGCACGCCGCCGCCCTGTTCGAACTGCCACAGGCCACGGGCCGGACCTTTCACCTGTCGGCGGTGAGCCAGCCCAGACTCCTGCCCGGAGATGGCCAGCAGCATCACTCGCGCCTCAGGCGAGTCGTAGCGGGCGGCACCCAGCAGTGCCAGGGCCGGAACAACCACGTGTTGCAGGCACTGCGCCGCAGTCATCGGCAACGGTAGCTGTGACATGGGTGGATCTCCGGCGATAGGGTGCCCGTCACCGCAGCCCGGCAGGCTCGGCGAATGGGTCCGGTGAGGGTGGACGGGCGTAGATGGTTGCGGGGCCCGGATTCGAACCGGGGACTTCCGGGTTATGAGCCCGGCGGCTTAGACCACTGGCCCACGCCCGCAGGAGACGATGCCCCGAAACGCAGAAGCCCCGGCGTTGGCCAGGGCTTCAGGGGGGACTTCTCGAATGGTGCCAAGTTTCTAGGCCACATTGTCTAGACGCAATACCTTGCACAACGACCGGATCGCATCGAGGCTCATGTGCTTCCACCGGGTCTCGCTCACGCCGAAGTGCTTAACGACCAAGGCCGTTGCATCCTTCATCGCCTGCTTGTGGACGGGGTCAGACAGGTTCATGCGGAACCACTCACCCTGCGTGTGATAGGCGCGAAGCTGGTCATGGAACATGGCCTCAGCTGACCGAGCACCACGGGGCAGGTCTAGGTAGGCCACATCGGTGATCGGCATCGGGCAGCCGGTTTGCACGGCGCTGACCCGCGCAGCCAGATCGGTGGTCACCCCGATCTTGCAGTAGCTCTCACCACAGCAAGCGTCGGCGATCATCATGTATACGCGCATCTTCATGCTGCGTTCTCCTTCGAAAGTTGACCCATCACGAATGCCTTTGCGATGGCGAGATAGTCGTAGTAGGTCGGCCGCTTAATGTCGATCCCCGCGCGCCGCAGGTTCTGCAGCTTCAGTTCCAGTGGCGCCGACTTCAGGAAGTACTCGCACCGCAGCGTCCGTCCGGGTCGGATGTAGCCATACGCCTCCATGGCAAGCACTGCGGATTGGACTTCGTCTCCTGGCGTGTTGATGAGAATGCCGCGGTAGCCACCGGTACCCGGCACGAACCCTTGATGCTCAATCAGTGACTGAAGCAGGTTCCGGCTGGAGTAGCCGATGTGCTCGTACCGGCCACCGCCGTACTCTTCCGCCCACTGGATCAGGCGCGCTTCGAGCTGCTTCTTATCCATGGGTCACCTCAGGATTCATCGCGCATCCCCTTCAATACGTTCTCATCGAAGCGAAACACCGGCAGCAGGCCGTCGGTGTCGCAGTTCCCCCTCCTGTCCGGACGGCGCTGGCAGTGCGCCGGCCTGCTGCCGGGCTCGCGCATGGTGCAGACCGAGCAGACGCCATGCCGGCGCAGGTAGGCGTTGTAGCGTTTCCGTGTGCGGGCCTCTGGCGTGGTCAAGCTGCGGCCTCCCCGAACAGGCTCGGCGCCGCGGCCAGGTACTCGATGGCCACCTCCAGCCGCGCGCCCTTCTCGTCCGGCTCCATGCGTTCCAGCAGTGTCCGCCGGATCTGCTTGTCGTCCACCCAGGCGATGCCGTTCAAGGCGTCGGACAGCACCTTTTCGCAGTTGCCAAGGTCGATGCACTGCACCGTGTCGTCCCAGGTGTACGGGTCCTTCCGTGCACGCTTCGCCCAGTCCTGCGGCCGGCGCGGGAACAGCTTGATGTACAGCCCCACGCGGCCGGTCGAGGGAGCGCGGATGCCAGCCGCCTTGGCCAAGTGGCCGACCGCCGCCTTGTAGGCCTTCGCGTCCTCGGTCACGTAGGTGATCGCCAGCGGCTTCGGCTTCCTCGGGATAACCCGCACGGCCCAGTAACGGTTTGAGCTGATTGGATATGGGAGGGTGAGGTGGATCATCGGGCGGGCTCCTGCAGCTGCAGCCGGGAAAGGGTGACGTTCAGGGCGGCAAGCTCGTCCATCTTCATTACGAGCCACATGCGCTTCTGCCCGTGGATGCCGTTGAAGCTGCCCTGATGGCAGTCCTTGCACAGGGCCACTGTCGTGAAGTGCTGCCCCTGGTTGATGTGGTGTGCGTCGCTGGGACCAGGCCGGCTGCAGACGCTGCAGGGCAGCAGCTTGACCGCCTCCACGTGCCGCCTCTCAGCCGAGGTGAACGGCTTGGAATTCTTCGACCGCATCAGCAGCACTCCCGCGTGAATTCGGGAGTGGGTATGCTTCCGGCACGGATACCGGGGCAATCAACATGGAATTGATGAAGAGATTCAACTGGACGAGGATCTGCCTCAACGCAGCGCTTGTAGCCACTGGCTGCACCTTTGCCTTCGTGCTTCTCGCTTTCACCGGACAGATTCAGTTCGGCAAGGACGCACCCGCTTGGGTGCAAGCGGTTGGCAGCATCGCCGCCATTGTTGCGGCAGTCGTAATCGCCTCTAACGAACGATCTGCCGCCAAGAGGGAGGCGGACAAGCGGGAAATGGCTGAAGCCAACATGCGCTACACCAGAGCCCATAGGGCCGTTAGGCGGTTCCAGAAGGGCATTTCCGCCCAGCTCGATCATGCGAAGGTCCAACGCGACGGAAGCGTCATCGTGCCGATGCCGGCTGCACCAATTTCCAGAGAAATGAGGGAAATCGAGCGGGAATGCCACCTCATGCCTGATGCTGGTGGAGAAATACTCACCACCATCAACTTCTTTGAAGAAGCTCAGGACCTGCTGAAGGACCGACTCCTGATGCCGGGACACGCCGATCGCTTCATCGAACTTCTGGAGTACGCAGAGCAGCGCAGGATTAGGGCGGTTAACCTCATCGAGGCGTTCCTTCTCAAGGCAACGGCTTAGCTCCATCACGCCACCCTCCGGTTCTGCCCGGCCATGTTCCAGAACTCGGCGCGCACGTCGTCGAGCATCACGTGGGTGTAGCGCTGGCCGATATGCTCGGTGATCCCATCGAACAGGACCTGGAATCGGTCCTGTTCCATTTCGTCGAACGACAGGCTCTCCGCCTGCTTGACCATCAGGCGGCCGACTCCTGGAACGTCGATCTCCATTTCCTCGCAGCAAGTGCCGGACTCGCGCTGTAGGCGCTTCACCGCGTCGTGGCTGCCGAGCTGCTCCCAGCCCTCCACGTTGTCGACCATGAGCTGGCCAATCTTGTGCACCAGGCGGTGCTGCCAACCCTCGCGCGGCTGCTTCAGTTCAGCGCGGACCTCGCGGCCCACCTTGAACTTGCGCTCACGCATCAGGCGCTGGTCGACCTCATGCGCCGGCACAAGCGCCCCAACAAGCTCACCGGTGCCCGGATCGATCAGCTTAGTCACGACCATGTAGATCGGACGGCGCGCGCGCTTGGCACGGATCTTCTTCGCTGCTGCGGTCATGGTCATGCACGATCTCCTGCGGCGCGGTCCTTGCCGCTCCTGTGATGGCCTGCCGGCGCGTCGAACCCACCGTCATCGTCGCCAGCGGTAGCCCGCGCCAAGGTCTTCAGGGTGTAGTTCGGCTTCTCGCCGTGGTAGTTCTCGAAACGGCTGCATTCGAGGTGGTGGCGCAGGTAGGCGGTACCGGTCTCGCCCTGGCGATTCTTGGCCAGGATGAATTCCGAGATGCCGGGAGCGCCGCAGGCATCCTTCGTGTAGTAGTCGTCGCGGTAGATGAAGGCGATCACGTCGGCGTCCTGCTCAATGCCGCCTGACTCGCGCAGGTCGGCCATCACCGGGCGCTTGTCGGTGCGCGTTTCCAGCGACCGATTGAGCTGCGACAGCGCGATCACCGGGCAGCCCAAGGTCTTGGCCAGCTTCTTCAGCGTGCGCGAGATGTAGGAGACTTCCTCGGTCCGGTTACCAGCCTTGGCCGGCCCCGACAGCAGCTGCAGGTAGTCGACCGCGACCACGCCCAACCCGCCCTTCACCTTGGCGTGCATGCGGGACGCGCGCGCCACCAGCGAATCCACCGGCAACGAGCCGCAATCATCGATCGCCAGCGGCAGACCATGCAGGAAGTTGCGGGCGATGCTCAGCTTGTGCCAGTCGTCGTCGGTCAGCTCGCCCTTGACGCGCATACGCGAGAGCGGCACTCCCGAGTGCATGCTCATCAGCCTTGCAAGCAACTGCCGGCGGCTCATTTCCAGACTGAACACGGCCGCGTTCTTGCCCTGCACCGCCACGCTGTAGACCCACTCCAGCATGTTCGCCGTCTTGCCCATCGACGGCCGGGCCGCGAGGATCATCAGGTCCGTGGGTTCCAGTCCGGGCAGCTTCCTAGCCACGTTCTGCCACGGCGGAACCAGACCCAGGTCGGCGGTGCCCTCGAACCGGGCTTCCATTTCCTCCCACATGCCCTGCAGGTCGCTGCGCACCATCACCAGGCCGCCGTTGCCACCCGACTGCACGCTGAGGTTGGCAAACTTCGCTGTGGCGCTGGCCACCAGCGCATCGGCGTCCTCGTCCGCAGTGCCGTAGGCGTCGTTGGTGATCTCGGTCGCACGCTCGATCACACCGCGCAGCAGCGCCTTGTTGCGCACGACCTCGGCATAGCCGCGGATGTTGGCCGCTGACGGCGTGGTGCTGGCCAGCTCGACGAGGTACGCGCCATCGCCCACCATTTCCAGCTGCCGCTGGTTCTCGAACCAGTTGATCAGCAGCACCGTGTCGAACGGCTGCTCGCGGTCGGCCAGATCGCAGATGGCGTGCCAGATCAGCTGGTGGTCGCGGCGGTAGAAGTCTCGTTCCGTCAGCACATCGCGGACTTCGCGCAGCGCTTCCGGCGCCAGCATCAAGCCGCCCAGGACGGACTGCTCAGCGTCGATCGAATGCGGGGGCACCGGCAGATGGCCGTAGTCGTCGCGGTAGGCAGGCTGAGCACTCATGCGGCCTGCTCCTGATCCTGCTCCCGGGCACGCTCGGCATCGCGCTCACGGGCCAGCTGCACGCCGGCGGTCGTCAGCTCACAGGGCCCGGTCGCCGGGAACCACCAGAGCTTGAACCAGTTGCGGCGAACGGCGTCGCGGAAATGGGCCCGCCAGTCCTTCTGCATCCGGCCGCTGTCGCGGTGCCGGGAGGCGAACTCGCGCCAAGCCAGGTGCAGGAAGTCCCTCGGGATTCCGGTATCCGTGGCGAACGTGAAGATCGGATCGGTCCGCGGGATGGCCGACTCGCCCGCCTCCTGGCACAGGTCGAGGAAGGCGGCGAAGGTGATCTTCTCCCGCTTCCGTCGTCCGGGCTTTGCCCCCGCGGCGTCAGCCGGGGGGGTATGGGGGGGCTTTTCTTCTTTTGGATACGGAGACGGATACGGAGACGGAGCATTGCTAGAAGCTGCTGGACGCATTGCTGCATCACTGCTACCAGCATTGCTAGTAGCATCAGTTTTCTTGCTACTAGCATCCGAATCGGAGCTTGCAGCACGAATCCGCGCATACTCGGGCACTTGCCGATCAGCCTCAGCTTCGCCGTGATGGCGCTTGACCGCGTTCCATTTCGCCTTCAGTGAGCGCAGGTCAGACCCTGCCGACCACGGTTGGTGATCAGCCCAGTCGTGCAACTGGTAGGCCCCTTCCACGCCGTCCAGGAAGCCAACGGACGCCAGCTCGCGGACGAACGCGTCGTTTTCTCCGGTCCAATCAGCGGCCAGCTCGATGTCCTCCGCTGACATGTCGGACAGGTCGCCATCGGGCCGGTTGGCACGGGCCCAGAGGATCAGGCACACAAGCGACCAGCCCGCCGAGGCGTCCAGACGGCGGATCAGCTTTTTCGTCTTGGGGTGGCCAGGAAGGCCGACGCTCAGGCGCGCATCGGTGCTCATCACGCACCCCGCAGGAGTTGCAGGCAACCGGCGATGTGCCAGCGCTGCCGGACCAGCCACATAGCGTGGGCGAGAGGATCGGTCAGGCGCTTCATGCCACCGTCCTCGCCGCCACGTGCGCACGCTGAGCGAGGTCAGCGGCGTCGGCCTGGATGGAAGCGCACAGGCGCCCGATCTCGCTGGCCTCGTTCTGCGAGATCTTCCCGTCCTCCAGCGATTCGGAGACGGCCTGCGCGAGGTTGCCCTGCCGTGCCGCCACCGCCAGCAGAGCCGTCACCACGCTGCCGCCCGGCGAGCCCTCGGTGCGGCGCAGGACATAGCCGTGCTCGGCGGCCAGCGCGTGCAGGATCCGGTCGTCACCGGTCACGCCCATGATCTCGCTGGCCTCGGCCAGGGTCAGGTGATGCGTGTTGTTGTTCGGGTTGACCTTGTTGCGCAGCACCGCGGCGGACATGCCGATGCGGACGGCCAGCGCTTCACTACCACCGGGGTAGTCCTTCACGGTCTTGTGTGCGGCGTCTGTGATGTTCATGGGCGGTCTCGGTGAACGTGGTTTGCGTTACGACGCCGGCGCAAGATGCGCGGCATGGAGAAGCGAGCGAAAAAGGAAGCAAGGCTGCTGTGGGCACCGAATGTGGTCAGGCTGGTGCACATGGCGGGTAGGTCGTACGCGATCAGGAGGGTCAAAGGCCGGGATGTAGTGCGGTGCCTGCGCCAGCCTCGCCGAGCGCCAGGGATGGCGCTGGGAGCGGTGCTCCCCTTCCCTGCCAAGAGGGCCGTCCGTTGACGCCTCCCCTTCTCTCGATACGGTCGAGGTGCAACACCCACCCAACCGATCAAGAAACTACCCATGTACGAGATCAAGAAGCTGGAACTGCGCCTGCGGCACACCGAGGCGAGGACCGAAGCCCTAGAGGAAATGCTGGTGATCGTGAGCAAGGGACTCATCCCCGGATCCCCCGCAGCCGCCGCGGTCCAGGCGCAACTGCGAGACGCAGCTGCATACGCGGGCCCGTCCGTAGCGAAGAAGGAACTGGCCTCCCTCGCCCGCGCCGTGGGCAACCTGCAGTAGCTACTCCGACGGCCATCTCAGGCTGCGGCTCCGGCGGGTTTAGCGCCGGTTGCATAGAGGTGATGGAGCTGGACGGCAGCCATGCCGCCCGGCTCCTTAGTCCTGCCCTGTTTGATGTCGCTCACGGTCTGAGGCGATTTGCCGATGGCACGGCCAATTTCGGTCAGGGACCAGCCGCGCTGTTCGAGCGCTTTGATTCGGTCTGCCCAGGTGATTTCCATGTGCGCGTTCCTGTTGGGTCGCCCAAGACTATGGGATGCCATAGCTTCATGTCAACGGCATCCCATAATGGGTTTCCGTAATGCTCGCAGTCATGAACACGATTGGTGAACGAATTAAGGAAGCTCGCCGGATACGTGGCCTGTCTCGGCCTCAATTGGCTGAGGCAGCCAAGATCAAGTACCCGACGCTTGCCGGCATTGAGAACAACGACCAGGCGGGTACAACCCAGCTACCTCAGATTGCAGAGGCTCTCAGGGTCTCCGCCAAGTGGCTTCAGACCGGAAAGGGGGCGATGGAGGTCGCCGAAGCTGGACCTGATGACTCTGACTACACTGACGTCACCGGTTACTCCCAGGCGGTGGGACTGGGTGCGGCAGGTGCCGAAGCTGAAGAGTATGCGGAGACCCACAGCCTCAAGTTCAAGAAGACCAGCCTAAGGCGCAGGGGCATCTATGGACGCAATCTGGCTGTCTACTACGGCAAGGGCGACTCGATGGAACCGACCATCGAGGACGGAGACGCGATCTTGTTTGACACCTCAGATACAAGGGTGGTGGACGGAGCGCTCTACCTTGTCCAGGTTCACGGCGCCGCCAACCCTGAGTACTACGTCAAGCGCGCTATGGTGCTGGAAGCAGGCGTTTACTTTGCGAGCGACAACCCTCGAGGCGACCATAACTGGCAAAAGCCTAGGCCGATGGATTCAAAGAGGGAGCCAATCACCGTAGTTGGTCGTGTTCATTGGATAGGTGGTTGGGCTGACTGAACCCTTGTTCATTACTTAAGGAAGACTTTATGGCACTGGTCGTTTGCCGAGAGTGCGGTGGAAAGGTTAGCGATGCCGCACCCGCTTGCCCTCATTGCGGGTTCCCGCAGACTTCACTTGATTCCCCATCGATCCCCAGCTACCAATCGCCAGCAGAAGTGAAGGGCAAATCAGTCCGCAGCGGCTGCTTAGCAGCTGTGCTTGTAGTCGTTGGCCTTGTGATTGTGCTGCTGGTGCTATCTAACCTGCCAAGAGGCCACGGAGGTAAGGCAAGCACCGACGGAGATTCAACGAGCCGCGCGCTGAAGAGCGAGCAGGAGAACCTGCTCCGAGACGTGAAAGACCCATCGATACCTCTCGCCACTAGGGCGGTCCGTGCTGAATACTTGATCGAAAAGTACCCTGCCACTACGGAGGCAGCGGAGGCTAAGCAGCTCATTGAGCAGATACGGGCTCAGCAGGAAACGGCTAACCAAGAAGCAGCCAAGCTTGCCGCTGAAAGCATAGGAAAGCAGTGGTCGTATTCGACCTTCAAGGACGATATGACGAGCAAGACTGGATACTCTGCATCGGTTACCAGCACGAACAGCTTTGAGTTTGAGTTCCCCTACCAAGGGAAGCAGCATGCACGGTTGACGTTGAGGAAACATCCTCGCTGGGGCAACGACATCCTGTTCTCGATAGAGAAGGGCCAGATCCTTTGTCACTCCTATAGCGATTGCTCCGTTCGCGTGAGATTCGACGAAGGCCCTGCCATGACGCTGACCGGAACTGATCCTTCCGACAACAGCACAGAGACCGTCTTCATCCCAGGCTTCCAAAGGTTCTCATCGCAGTTGGCTAAGGCAAAGACGGTAAGGATCGAGGTGAACGTCTTCCACCAAGGCGCACTTACGGCGACCTTCGACGTGTCGGGATTCGACCCGAAGAGGCTCAGTTCCGCCCAATAGCGCTGAAGCAACAGATCCGACAGCACTGAACCCCGCCACGGCGGGGTTTTCTGTTCTCGTCAAATAAAGTTATGGGATCCCATTGACAATGAACTATGGAATGCCATAGTTTAGCCCCGTCGGCCCACCCGGGCCATCCAGACGGGGTCACCCATGGCAGTCCGCACCGCAAACGATCTGGCCCGCGCTGCCCAGCGCAGCCATGACGGCCGCGCACCGGCCGAACCCAACGACGAGGCCTTTCAGTTCGCCTGCGACCACGTGGCGGCGGAGCTGGAGCGCGAGGGCGACGTTGCCCCGCTGGTCGAGAAGCTGAGCCAAGCCCGGCACGTGATGACCCACCTCCTGACGCAGGAGGTTCCGGCCTACCTGTTGCCCCACTTCCGCGAGCTGGCCGACCTGGTCCGCGACATGTCCCGCCGCGTGGACGCCTCGATGAAGGATTTCGAGGCCGGGCAGCTGGAGGACGCCGCATGAGCGCCCCTGTCGACCTGCAGCGCCTGTGTGACGCCCTTGCCTGGCACTTGCGGCTGGAGCGCGGCGCCAGCCGCCGGGCTCGGTACTTCGAGCGCCGGCCAAACAATCCCCGCAATCCGAACCGCGCCTCATCTGCCCGCGTCGCCGCCGGCTACCAGGGTGACGCCGCGAAAGACCGTCGCCGCATCGCCGAGCTGCGTGCCGAGTTGGCGAGCGTCAAAGGCGGTGCCGCATGACCGCCGCCGAACGCGAGCATCGGCACCACGTGGTGACCACGGTCGTCGCCAATGCCCTGGCGTTCTGCCTGGGCGTGCTGGCCGCTGTGCTGGCGCAGGCGGTACTGTCGTGAGCCGCCGCCTCCGCATCGCCTGGGCCGCCGTCGCGCTGTTCGCCGCAGTCGTCGTACCACTGCGCATCGCCGAGATCCAACAAGCCCACTCCGACCGTGACGCTGCGAAGGCCCGCTGGGCCAGCACTAGCAGCGTCCGCGGCTGACCATCCCCGCCGGCGCGGCCGGCTCCTACGAGAGGCACCACCGATGTTCCAGCTCGATCAACACGATGCGGTGTTCTCGCATCTGAACCTGCGCAAGGAAAAGCACGGCGACGAAGATGCGGCCGCTGCTGACCTGAAGTTCTCGCTGAACGCTCCGAACACGATCCTCAACACCATCGACCCCGCCATCCTGCCGGCGTTCTGGAAGAAGGCCGACAAGGGCCAGCAGCAGAACCTGCCGATGGAAGGCAGCACCGACCTAGTGGCGCTGAATCTGCCGCTGCTGGGCGAGCAGGACATCACCGGGAAGTTCGAAGGCTACGAGCTGTCGATCGGCTCCCTGATGGACCACATCGATCCGGTGTTCTTCGCCGACGCCAAGGTGAAAAAGATCACCTGGAAGCCTCTCGAAGGCGGCAGCGTGGCCATGGGCTTCACCGTCTCGGTGCTGCTGGACGAGGACGAAGACGCCGAGCTGATCTCTGCATGGCGTCGCGGTGAGGTGCGCCTGACCCTCACGCCGCCGAGCGCCGCCCCGCAGCAGGCAGACCTGGCCGCGTAACGCATTCCCCCGCCCTCACGGGCCCCGCGCCGGCCGGGATTCCACGACGCCGGCATCTATTCCCACCCGACAAAGGAACTGCCATGTCCGAAGCCCTGATTCCACTCGAATCCGTCAATGCCGTCGAGGCCTTCACCGGCGGCGGACTGGACGACCTCCTGGCCCGCATTCGCGCTGAGGCCGTCACCCTGGTACCGAACGTCAAGACGGTTGCCGGCCGCAAGGAAATCGCCTCGATCGCCTACAAGGTGTCGCGCTCGAAGATCGCCATCGATGACGCCGGCAAGGCGCTGGTGGCCGACCTGAAGAAGCAGACCGGCGACATCGACTCGGCCCGCAAGAAGGCCCGCGACACCCTTGACGCGCTGCGCGACGAAGTGCGCAAGCCGCTCACCGACTGGGAAGAAGAGCAGGCCCGCATTGAGCGCGAGCGCGCCGAGGCCGAGGAACGCGCCCGTTCTGAGGCCGAAGCGGCCCGCCTGGCCGAGATTGCCCGGAAGGAAGAAGAGATCCGCGCCCGCGAGGAAGCCGTGCGCGCCGCTGAAGAGGCAGAGCGCCAGCGCGTTGCAGCTGAGCAGGCCGAGCGTGAGCGCGTCGAGCGCGAGGCCCGCCTGCAGGCTGAGGCCGCAGAGAACGCGAAGCGCGAGGCAGCTGCTGCCGTGGAGCGTGCCGAACGTGAGGCGCGCGAAGCCACCGAGCGCGCAGCCCGTGAGGCAGCCGAAGCCGAACAGCGTGCCAAGGATGCCGCCGAGAAGGCCGAGCGCGAAAAGGCTGAAGCCGTCGCCGCCGCTGAGCGCCGCGCGCAGGAAGAAGCTGAGCGCGCCGAGCGTGAGCGGCAGGCCCAGGCCGATGCCCAGCGCAAGGCGGACGAAGCACGCGCCGCCGACGTCGAACACCGCCGTTCGATCAACCGCGCCGCCATGGCCGCGCTGATCGCCCAGGGCATCAGCGAAGACGATGCCGCCACCGTTATCACCGCCATCGTGCAGGGCAAGGTCCCGGCCGTGGCCATCCGCTACTGAGGCACCCATGAACCAGATGACCACCCGCGCCGCTGTCGGCGCCCTGATGACCAGCGAGCAGGCCGAAGCTATCCGCGGCGCGTTGAAGTCGAGCCTGTACCCGGGCGCCAGTGATGCGTCCATCGACATGGTGCTGAGCTACTGCCAGGCGGCCGGGCTCGACCCGATGACCAAGCCGGTGCACATCGTGCCCATGAAGGTGAAGATCGGCGAGAACCCCGACGGCACCCCCGTCAACGGCATGCGCGACGTGGTTATGCCCGGCATCGGCCTGTACCGCATCAACGCCTCCCGCACGGGTCAGTACGCCGGCTGCAGTGAACCCGAGTTCGGACCAACCTGCACCATGGAGTCGGTGCGCGACGTGTGGTCGGATGGTCCCAATGGGCGCAGGCAGAAGACGCAGAAAGCTATTCAGCTGCTCTACCCAGAATGGTGTCGCGTAACGGTCCGCAAGCTGCTCGGCAACCAGGTGGTGGAGTTCTCCGCCAAGGAATACTGGCTGGAGAACTACGCTTCCAAGAGCGATGGCAGCCCGAACGCCATGTGGGAAAAGCGCGCCTTCGGCCAGCTGGCGAAGTGTGCAGAGGCCCAGGCGTTGCGCAAGGCGTTCCCGGAAGCGGTCGGCTCCCAGCCCACCGCCGAGGAAATGGAAGGCAAGGAAATCATTGACGGCGAGACGGTGCGCGCTGATCGCCGCCCCTCCACCGCTGGCGCCATCACCCGCCAGCAGCAGGCCGAGCCGCAAGACACCCCGGAGCGCCAAGCGCTGTACGCCAGCCTGAAGGATTTCGCCGACTGCGGAATGGAGGAATACGAGGGCGCCTGGGGCCGCCTGACCAAGGAGCAGCGACAGCTGATCGGCAGCGCGGGCCATGAAACGCTGAAGGGCATCGCCGAACGCGCAAGCGCCACCGTAGTCGAAGAAGGCGACCAGCAGCCTGCAGCCGATGAAGAGGTGCCGCTGTGATCGTCATCGGGTGCGACCAGGGCAGCGAGGCGTGGCACCGCGCCCGCGCCGGCATCATCACGGCCAGCATGTTCGCCACCGCGCGCTCGCGCGTGGGCGAGCTGACCGGCCAGCAGCGCACCTACGTGGACGCGGTGCTGTCCGGCCTGGCCGAGAAGACCGCAATGGAGCGCGCCGGATACAAGGCCGTGCCGCGCTCGGCAATCATCGAGAAGGCCATCGCCGGCGAGCCCATCGGCGATTTCAGCGAGGCGTCGAAGAACTACGCCTTCCGGCTGGCTATCGAGCGAATCAGCGGCGAGCCGCTGGGCGAAGGCTTCGAGACGTTCGCCATGCGCCGCGGCCATGAGCTGGAACCGGAAGCTCGCGCCGAGCATGAGGTGCAGTCCGGCCTGCTGGTGAAACGCGCTGGGTTCGTGTTGAGCGACTGCGGCGACTACGGCTGCTCGGCTGACGGCTTCATCGGCGAGGACGGCGGCAGCGAATACAAGTGCTTCATCAACCCCGAGAAGCTGCGCGCGTTCCACATCGACAACGATGCGAGCGAGGTGTTCGAGCAGGCCCAGGGCTGCATGTGGCTGACCGGCCGGCAGTGGTGGCACATCGGCCTGTACTGCCCGGCGCTGGCCGCCGTGGGCAAGCAGCTGTGGTGGCGCCGCTTCGACCGCGACGAGGCGTTCATCGCCAAGCTGCGCGCGGACCTGGAACCGTTCCGGCAGATGGTGGCCGGGTTTGAGCACAGTCTGCGTGCTGGCGATCACCAGGAGGCCGCCTGATGGACGTGACGATCTACCCCAGCCACGCCAAATGCCTGCGCCGTGCCGGCCTCGCCCGCGCCCAGCTGTTCGCGCAGGTGATCGAGGGCAAGCGCTACACCACCAGGCAGGTGGCCGAGATTCTGGACGTCTCGCGCAGCACGGCCTACGACCGGATCAAGCGCGGCCCCTACCCGCTCACCTGGGCCAACCTGATGAAGGCTCGCCTGCCATGAAGACCTGCACGAAGTGCGCGGCCCGGCTGCCGCTGCGGTTCTTCCCTCTGATCAACGGCAAGGCCACCGCCGCGTGCGCGCCCTGCCGGAACACCGAGCGCCGCCTGCATGACCCGCTGCGCCCCCTGCGCCGCGATCCGCTGCAGGTGCGCCTCAACAACCTCACCAACCTGTGGCACGGGCCAGTGCGCCGCGTGCCGCTCAGGAGCCACGCATGACGAATCGAACCAAGCCGGCCTACCCCTCCGAAGGCCGGATGAATGCACCGAGTGGACTGACCAAGCGCGAGCTGTTCGCCGCGATGGCGATGCAGGGGCTTCTCGCAAGCGGCAAGGCATGGAATGGACCGATGGGTTGGATCGGTGAGGAGTCTGTCCGCGTCGCGGACTCGCTACTAGAAACCTTGGAGAAGACCGCATGACCAGCATCCACGTACAGCCGACCTTCGACCTGGCCACGCAGGCCGAGAAGGACCGCCAGCGGGCCGAGATCGCCGGCGACGTGGCGCAGTTCCTGCGCTCGGGCGGCAAGGTCCAGAAGCTCGGCAACAGCCCCATCGACCGATCCACCATCAGCCGCCGCCAGGTGGTCGAGGGTGGCCACGACAGCCGCACGAAGAAGGGAGCGCGCGCATGAAGACCATCGAGTACTCCATCAGCGAAGCCGACGCCGTGCGCCACCTGATCGTGTGCGACACACAGTTCACGTGGGCTGGCGTCACCAATCTCACGTTGCCGCAGATGATGGATCTGCAGGCCCGTGGCTGGGTTGTGGAAGGCGCTGAAAACGACGAGTTCCAGCTGACCGAGGCTGGCGAGGCAGTCGTTGCCAGGGCGCTACAGGCCGGGAGTGGCAGCGACGATGCGCTACAGGAAGTGGCCCGCAAGATTCGCGCACGCGCCGCCAGCGAGGGCACGGCTCAGCAACACGGAAAGCAGTACGTGGCAGGCCTTCGCACCGCTGCGAACATGATCGACGCCGCAATGGGAGCATCCGCATGACCACCGACAACAAGACCCTGGCGGACGTGCAGCCCGGTGGGAGGGTGAGGCTGGGGGATCAGGCCGAGCTGGATCGGCATGAATTTCAGGCGTGGGCACGCGAGCTGCTCCCCTGTCCGCTCTGCGGAAACGTTGCCGAGTTCGTGCCGTACAAGGACAACGGGCTGACCCTGAAGTGCAAGAGCATGGGATGCATCCAGCGGAACCAGCGCACCCTCCGCTACGGAATCGATTGGCTGCGGACCTCGATGGCAGAACACTGGAATACGCGCGCCCTCTCCGCCCAGCCATCCCCGGGTGGTCAGGGGGATGCTCGCAGGCAATGGCTGGAAATCCGTGGGCTGGCCGCAGCCATCGTGAAGAACCTCCAAGCGTTCGCTGATTCGCCACACAAGGCGGCGTGGTGCGGAGCGCTTGACGACTCGCTGTTGTTCGCAGATCAGATCGAAAAGGCTGCCGCTGCCGCCTATGAAGCCGACCTCGAACGGAGGCGCATGGCATGAAATGGGATAGATCGCGACCGGATTACACACGGCGGTTCCTGTGGCTTCCCCGATGCGTGGAGGGCACTTGGTACTGGCTGATTTGGTGTTGGACGCGCTTCTGCGGTGACTGCACTGAGTTCTATTTCGAGGAGCCAGCCTGTCGCCACTGCGGTGGCGGGAAGGTCTTCTGCAACCATTGCATGCGATGGAGGAAGAAGTTGTGATCGACATCGAACAAAGAATCACCGCAGCCATCGAGCGTATCACATCGGGCAACGCTCCCATGAGAGTTCCTGCGGACGAAACTGATCCTGACTTGGTTCTAGCTGATTGCCTAGCTGAGATACGCCGACTGCGCGCCGCCCTCGCCGCCCGCCAGCCGGTGGACAGCTGCACCGAATCGGAATGCAAGCGTTGCCGTGCCCATCCCGATCATAGGGGGAGTATGGAACACGCAGGTATCAGCGACTTCCGCCAGCCGGTGGGGTCTACCCCCGAATGGTTCGAGCTTGTCATACGCGACGTTTGCGAGCTGGACCCGGAGGACCCTGACGCCGCCGGCACAGTGTGCATCCGGCTGCTCGACCTGCGACTGATCATGGAGCGGCATGCACTGCCCGCGCATGCCGTGGACCTGGGCCAGTTCCGGCGTGCCGTTCGCTGGGCTGTAGTGAACGCAGTTACCGAGGACTTCAAGAATTACGCCGAAGGACTGCTGGCCCTGATCGACGGTAAGGCGGTGGGCAAATGAGCGGCGTCCGTATCGTCTACCGCACCATGCGCTGCTCGATCCCCGAGGGTGGCGAGGTGGTGCTGCATGTGCCCGAGCATATCGGCGTCGAGTCTCTGGACATGGCAGCCGAGTGCATTGCGCTGCAGATGCGCATCTTCAAGCGGCACGCCGAGATGGCCATGCCAGCGCTGCCACAGGAGCCTGACGCCCATGGCTAACCAGCTGCTCACCGCTGCAATGGTCCACGTGTTCGCCCTGGCCGGCTTCCTGGCCGGCATCGCCACCCTGTGGGCGATCAGCCGCGCATGCCGCGCCGCGCGCAATGGGCTGCGCTGGTGCTGGCGGAGGTGCGCTCATGGCTGATTTGCTGCCGATCCTCGTTGCCTGCGAGTACAGCGACACCGTAGCGTCGGCGTTCCGCGCCTTCGGCTTCGATGCCTACTCGTGCGATTTGCGCCCCAGCGAGGGCGACCCGCGCTGGCACATCCAGGACGACGTACGGAACCACCTGCAGGCCGGCCGCTGGCTGGCGATGGTGGCCCACCCCTACTGCACCTTCAACACGCTGGCCGGCATCCGCTGGATGTACCACCCCGACGACACTGCGCTGCCGCAGCCCGATCGTCGCCGGCACCCGAAGTACCCGAATAGGATGCGCGACTTCTTGGAGGGAGCGCTGCTGTTCGCCGACCTGATGGCCGCGCCGATCGAATTCATCGGCAACGAGAACTCGAAGCCGCACGGGCTGGCCATGAGCGTGCTGGGCCGACCGACGCAGACCGTGCAGCCCTACGACTTCGGCAGCCCATTCACCAAGGGTGCCACGCTCTGGCTGAAGAATCTGCCGGCGCTGGTGCCCACCCACACGAAGGCGCAGGTGATCGCGCAGCACGGGAAGATCGAGGCCCGTTGCCACCTGATGCCACCAGGCCCCGACCGCGAGAAGGAGCGCTCACGCTTCGATCCCGCGATTGCCGCGGCGATGGCCCAGCAGTGGGGGGGGCACATCCTCGAAACGAAGGCAGCAGGCCGAACGCAGGTAACGATGCCTGCCGATCTGTTTGCAGCCGCATGAACACCGCCACCGAGCAGCTGCGCGCTGCGCTGGCCACGAACTGAAGGAGGACAACATGGCTACCGAGCCGCTCGTTTTCATCAAGATGCCCGAGGTCAAGCGCCGCACGGGTCTGGGCAAGACCACGATCTATGACCGGATCAGCGCCGGCACTTTCCCGGCGCCGGTGCCGCTGGGCGGCAATGCGGTAGGCTGGATCGAGGCTGAGGTGGACGCCTGGCAGGCCGCCCGGGTTGCCGAGCGGGATGGAATTGAACCCGCCAAGGCTGCATAGAGTGGGGGTATTGCTGGGGGTATCGGTTTCGAACACCAGAATCAACCACCTGCGCCATCAACAACTTACGTTCACATTGCGGTAGGGCCCACCTCCACCATCTGTATGGCCTGTCGAGGCCGCAAGAAGCCGGATCTCCCGTCAACTGGGGTTCCGGCTTTTTTGTGCCTGCACGTCGCGCAGGACGTGTGGCGCATAATCGGGATGACACCTCCAACACAGCAGTCCCTCCATCCGCGACCGCCAGAAGGATCTGCCATGAAAGCCCCCCTCGCGATGTCCCTGCTCCTCACCGCGCTCGCCGCAGCCCCAGCCACGCACGCCGCAGCCCCGGCCATCGCGCCGCCCGGCACCGCCACGCTGGAGGCGCTGCTGGCCTGCAAGGCAGGCTCGGATTTCAGTGCGGCCGACGCCATCGATGCGCTGCAGGCGGCCGGCCTGGCCAAGAAGCCGGGCGGCACGTTCGAGCCGGAGGACAAGCCGGTCGCGCTGTTTGGCGGCACGGTCAGCAGTGCCGATGTGAATGTGGCCGAAGGCGAGAAAGGCCTCTTCGTGTACTTGAACGGCGTCGATCCCAAGCGCCTGGCCAGGGCCTGGTCGGTGACCGAGGTCAACGAGCATGCCAATACCGAGGAACCTTCCTACGTGAAGCGCATCGACAAGCGCCACACCCTGCACGTGATCGCGGGTGACGACTACGAGGGCTATTCGGCGGCGGTGAAGTGCCAGATCAGCCGCTGATGGCGTAGCCGACGCTACAGCCAGCGTGGCACGCGATGACGGTACCGCGCGTACGCCTCGGGAAAGCGGGCCATCAGTGCCCGCTCCTCCGGCAGGATCTGCAGCCAAGTGATGTACGCCAGGAACAGCGGCACCACCAGCAGCGCGATCAGGTTCTGCAGGTACACCATGGCACCAAACAGGACCAGCGCCTGGCCGAGATACATCGGATTTCGGGTGCGGCGGTAGATTCCACTGGTAACCAGCGCGCTCGACGCCGAAGGTCGCAGAGGATTGACGGTGGTACCGGCGCGTCGGAAAGAGACCTTGGGCAGCAGGTTGAGCACGACACCCAGCGTCACCGTCACCCCTGCCAGCAGAACAGGCATCGGTACCCGAAGGTGCAAACCCGGCCACAGCCAGCGTGCTGCAAAGCCCGCAGCGGCGAACAGCAGCATTACCACGGGCGGGGGAATGCGGGTTTCCAGCCAGGCCATCGCGATCACCGTGTCCTTTCCATTCGCCGCAGTGTCACACGGAAATGGCTGAATCGCCCCAAGCGGCCAGGCGCAAACCGACCCGTCCGGTCTATTCCGCTTTGACAGGCCGGCCGCTAGAGTGGCGCCACCGCGCAGGAGGATCGCATGGCTACCACGGGCTTGGGCTTCATCGGCCGCACGACCCTCATCATCACCGTGCTGCTCACCCTGGGCGGCTGCGCGACGCTGCGCCAGTTCGGGCCGTCGGTGCAGGTTGCCTCAGTCACGCCCGGCCAGTACATCGCGCTCAAGCGCGGTGACATCCTGACCTCCGGCAAGCTCAGCGCGGCGACCATTGAGACCCTGCGCGTGGCCGGGCTCGATGAGGGCGTCTGTGCCAAGCCCGGCCTGCCCTGCATCGAGGCCATGGAAAGCAGCATCGTGGTGCGCGAGGAAGACAAGCGCTCCAGCCTGGCCGAGTTGTGGCTGCAGTATGCGATGACCCTGCCGGCGCCAAAGCGCGAGTACTCGGCATCCGGCCGTGCCAAGACCGCCGTCACCGAGCTGGATGCCGACTTCCAGCCACGCCTCGATGCGTGGATGCAGGTCGCGCGCCAGGCCTATGCCTATCTGTTCTTCACCGAGCGCACGGCGAACCAGCGCGGCTTCGAAGACCGCCAGACCCAGGTGCGCGACTACTACAACCTGGCTGTGCAGGAAGCCTCGGTGCAGCTTTACAACGCCTATGCCACCGGGCGCGTGCACGGCCAGGCCAGCCATTTCCAGCTGGGCCGCTGGACCTTCGTGCTGGCCCCTTCAGACGAAGCATCGGCACTGGACCAGCGTACCCCGAGCGAGCTGGTACCCGCCGCCTCGCTGTCGTTCACCGGTACGCTGCGAAGCGTGCATCGCCGCGATGGCTTCGGTGCCGAGCTGGTGGCGGTGATGGATGACCCGGCCGACAGCACGGCCACCACGCCTCGGGCAGCGGCGCAGGCAACGCAGGCCAGCACTTCGGCCACGCAGAGCTGGAGCGAGATGCCCTCGCCATCGATGACGGTGCTATTGCGCTTCTCGGGGAAAAACCTGTGGGAGGTGCTGCACGATGACGAGCCGGAGCTGGAGATCCACGATCCCTACCAGGTTTCGGAAGTGACCCTGCACAGCCAGCAGGTGCCACTGGCAGCCAATTTCACTGCCGGCTATGCGCTGTGGTTGGCCCGCTCCAACTTCAGCCGACAGTCGCTGCGCACGCTGTTCGGCGGCAAGGGCGGCATCGACACGCCGCATCTGTACATGATGCAGCCCTATGACCCGAACCGCCGCGTGCTGCTGATGATCCATGGCCTGGCCAGCAGTCCGGAAGCCTGGGTCAACGTGGCCAACGAACTGCTGCGCGACGACGAGATCCGCCGGGACTTCCAGGTCTGGCAGTTCTATTACCCGACCAACATGCCCATCGCGATGAGCCACGATGCGATGCGCCACACGCTGGCTGAAGTGTTCAAGCACTTCGACCCCAGCGGCAAGGCGCAGGCCTCGCATGACATGGTGCTGGTAGGGCACAGCATGGGCGGGGTGATCGCACGGTTGATGATCTCCTCCTCCGGCGACCACCTGGTCGACACCCTGCTGGCCACCGCGCAGATGACGCCCGCCCAGCGCGAACTGCTGCGCACCAAAGGCGCACCGGTGCTGACCTTCCTGCCGGAACCGGAAGTGTCCCGCGTGGTGTTCATCGCCACGCCGCATCGCGGCACCGACGTGGCGGGCACCCGCCTCGGCCGGTGGATCGGCCGGCTGGTGCGGTTGCCACTGACCGTGCTGGAAGACGTTGCCACCATCGCCAACGACGGCCAGATCGACCGCAATGACGGCAAGCACGGCTACCAGATGAACAGCATCCAGAACCTGGACAAGGACGACCCGTTCGTCCGCGCCGTGGCTGACCTGCCGATGTCACCGAAGGTGCACTACCACTCGATCATCGCCCGCGCCAAGGCCGATGGCCCGCTTGAGAAGACCGATGACGGGCTGGTGCCCTACTGGAGTTCGCACCTGCCGCACGCGGATTCGGAGAAGGTGATCGTGTCCGGACACAGCGTGCAGGAAGCTACGCCGGCCATCGTCGAGCTGCGGCGGATCCTGCATGAGGACATGCAGGCACACGGGCGAACGGGAAAGTAAGCCGCCGTCCCGACAGATCAGGCACCGGCCGTACGCCGCGAGAACGTGCCATGCAGCGCCGCCGGAATCGCAAAGCCCTCCATGCGCACCTCGGGCCGATAGTCGGCGCTGGGGGTGAAGCGGAACTCGCGTGCCAGCAGCGCGCACAGCAATACCAGCTGTGCGTTGCCGACCGCCGATCCCACGCAGGAACGCGTGGGGAAGCCATAAGGCACATAGATGCCGGCGGTACGCTTGCGCCGTTCGGGCAACCAGCGATCGGGATCGAACTGCAGCGGGTCATCCCAGTACTTCGCCGAGCGGTGCTGGATGAACGAACTCAACTCGAACACTGTGCCTTCGGCGATGGCCTGCCCTTCCACCTGCAGATCGCAGGCGGCCACCCGGCGGTTGTTGAAGGGCGTGGAATACAGTCGCATCACTTCCTTCAGGAAGCGCATCGTGCAGGGAATCCTGGCCATCGGCAGCGCATGGATTTCCGCATCCGAGAGCGGCGCGAATTCCTCCTCGATGCGCTGGCGCCAGCGCGGATGCATCTGCATCGCCAGCAGCAGGCAGGCGGCCATCATGCCAGGCACGCCGGAAATGGCGATCAGCTGCACGGTGACCAGGTAAGTGACCTTGTCCAGGCCGATGCGCTCCCGCAGGCTCAGCAATGACTGCGCGTAGTCCAGCGCCGAACGTCCGCTGCGGACCCGGCGCTTGAGTTCGGCGGCGATCGCCCGCGATTCGCCACGACCGATGAGGAAGTTGCGCAGCAGATGACGCCGATGGATGACCTGCTCGACCTGGGTGGTGTAGCGCAGATGCAGGGCGCGTTCGATGGCCGCAGTGCCGCGCGCGTCGAGCCCATCGATCACCAGTGGCACCAGCGGATGCGCCATCACCTTCCACGCGGCTGGCGTGGCATCCAGCTCGCGCCCGCACAGTGCGTCCAATGCCTGCCGCATGCGCGACTGCAACACCTCCAGAGTCTGTGCACTGGTGAGTTCAGCACTGCGCGTGGCAATCAGGCTGCGCACTTCGGTCCAGCGCACGCGTTCGTGCCGGCGGAACAGGTCGGCCAGCGACTCGACCACGAACAGGTGCTCGGAATTCTCCTTGTCGACCTTGCCGGCCAGTTCCGGGCAGAAAACCCCGATACCGCCGGTTTCCAGTTTCAGCACCGGCCCTTCGCGCTCCACGCGCGCAGCCAGGCGCTCGGCAGCAATGGCGCTGCCTTCATTCGACATCCCTTGCATGCAGTGCGTCTCCGGCAGGAAGGGACTCGAAAGACGAGTCCCTTCGTCTTGCTACCGCTAGATCGCGGGTTTGGCCCGCAGGATCAGAATTCGACCCACAGAGGCCAGGTATTCCACACGCTGCTCTTTTCGTTCGGATGAATATTCAGAGTGACGCGCAATGCTCGGGCGAATCTTTTCATTTTCATTCCTTTGCTTGCTGTGTGGTTATGCCGGGATTATCCCGGCACTGGCTAGATAACACGACATAATCCCACTGTCCAACCGGCCGGGTGGCGCGCTGCAGCATCCGGGTTGCGGCCGATTGAGGGGAATCCCTCATCGCGCCTGCGCACGCAGCCTCCTATGCTGGGCTCACTTTCCCCCAACGGAGGTCCGCATGAACACGCAAGAGCCCAGCCGCCAGCCCAGCCCCGATCCGGCCGAGCGCGATGCCTTCTTCCCGTCGCCGTATTCGCTGTCGCAGTTCACCTCGCCCAAGAGCGACCTGTCCGGCGCCGACTATCCGGATGCGCGCCGCGATGGTCGCTGGAAGGTGCTGATGATCGCCGCCGACGAGCGCTATCTGCCGACCGCCAATGGCCACCTGTTCTCCACCGGCAACCATCCGGTGGAAACCCTGCTGCCGATGTACCACCTGGACAAGGCCGGCTTCGACATCGACGTGGCGACGCTGTCCGGCAACCCGGTCAAGTTCGAATGGTGGGCGTTCCCACACAAGGACAGCGAGATCGGCGCCCTGTACGAACGCTACCAGGCACGCTTCCGCCAGCCGTTGCAGCTGGACCAGGTGGTGGCCGGCCTGGGCACCGATTCGGACTACGCCGCTGTCTTCATTCCCGGTGGGCACGGCGCGTTGATCGGCCTCCCGGAAAGCCGCGCTGTGAAGGCCACCTTGCAGTGGGCCATGGCCGAGCAGCGCCACATCATCACCCTCTGCCATGGCCCGGCGGCGCTGCTGGCAGCGGGCGTCGACGAAGCCGAGGGTGACTCGTTGTTCCGTGGCTACCGCATCTGTGCCTTCCCCGACGCAATGGACCGGCAGACACCGGAGATCGGCTACATGCCCGGGCAACTGCGTTGGTTCTTCGGTGAACGGCTGGCCCAGCAGGGCGTGCAGATCGTCAATGAGGGCATCGATGGCAGCGTGCTGCAGGATCGCCTGCTGCTGACCGGCGACAGTCCGCTGGCCGGCAACGCGTTGGGCAAGCTGGCCGCGCGTACGCTGCTCGATGCACTGTCGGGGCGCTGAGCCCATGCCTGCGCTGGTGCCCGCGCTGCTGGAACTGGAACAGGCTCGGTCATTGCCTGCGGTGGGCGGCGTGCTGCGCGCCGCCGCCTCACCCTTGGGCTACGACCGCCTGTTGGTGTTTGCCACCGGAACCGGGCTGGAGCGCGGCGCACAGCGCGTGTACTGGATCGAAGGTGACTGGTTCGACGACGGCAGCGCCACCGGGCTCGCCCGCTACCTGCACGCCTGCCCGGTCAACCGCCATGTACTGGACAGCACTGCGCCGTTCTTCTGGAGCAAGCGCCAGGGCGTGCGCGGCGAACGCTATGTGGTGGTGAAGCAGCCGCGCGGCGATGGCCTGCATGGGCTGCAGGTTCCAGTGTTCGGCCCGACCGGTCTGGAAGGCGCGGTCAGCTTCGCCGGCACCTCGATTGATGCGTCCGCCAGCGCGCGTGTGCTGCTGGACATGGTCGGCACCTCCGCCTTCCGTGCGGCGCGGCGTCTGGCCGAAGCGCCGGCCGACATCCGCGCGGGCGCGCTGAGCGCACGCGAACGCGAGGTGCTGCGCTGGGTCGCCGCTGGACGGCGCCAGGCAGAGATAGCGGCCACGCTGGGGCTGTCTGCGCGCACGGTTGAGAACCACCTGCGGCGAGCGCGGCAACGGCTTGGCGTAGCGACCACCGCGCAGGCAGTGCGCGCGGCAGGCCGCCGTGGCGAGATTGAAGATTGATCAGGATGGAGGCACTTCCTGCTGCCTGATCAGCGTGCTGCATACGCCCTGTGCATCTGCGCGATTGCAGAAGGCAGGCGACGGGATGAGCTACGACCCGTGATCGCCGGTGCGCGGTCCACCGCGTGGGACGTTCATCGCCCGCCCGGCATCCGCGAGCCACCCATCCCTGCATAACGCTGTCCGCGCATTCGTGGCATGCTCCATGAAACCGTTTTCATGGAATGGAGGGATTCCACGATGTTGTCGCGTTTCCGTCACCCCGTACTCTGTGCCCTGCTGGCGCTTGCCCTGCCTGCGACCAGCGCCTGGGCCGCAGCCCCTGCGCCGTTGAAGGTGATGTCGTTCAATGTGCGCACCCCGGCCGATACCGAGCCCGGCAAGCGCTGGCCCGATCGTCGCGATGCGATGGTGAAGGTCATCCTCGATGCGCACCCGGCGGTGATCGGTACCCAGGAGCTGGTGCAGGAGCAGGCCGATTACCTTGCCCAGCACCTGCCCGGCTACCGCTGGTTTGGCGAGGGCCGCCGCGGCGGCAGCGGCGACGAGCACATGGGCGTGTTCTACGACAGCAAGGTGCTGGCGATCGAGGAATCAGGCAACTTCTGGCTGTCTGATACGCCCGATGTGCCCGGCAGCATCACCTGGGGCAACCTGTATCCACGCATGGTCACCTGGGCGCTGTTCCGCCGCATCGATGACGGCCGCCGCTTCTATTTCATGGATACCCACCTGCCCTACCGCGACGAGGACGAACCACGACGGGTGAAAGGTGCCGAGCTGATCGGCAGGCGCGTGGCCGGCCTGCCGGCCGATCTGCCGGTGGTGCTGACCGGTGACTTCAACAGCGAACCCGGCGGCGACACCTACAAGGCATTCACCCGCGTACTGCACGACACCCGTACCCAGGTGAAGACACCGCAGGGCCCGCGACTGACCTTCCACGATTTCACTGGCAAGGCCACCGCGCAGCTGGACTGGGTGCTGGTGCGCGGTTTCCACGCGCGCAGCTTCCTGACCGATGACCGCCGCATCGATGGCGTGCTGCCATCGGATCATTTCCCGCTGGTGGTCGAACTGGACTGGCCGCAGCACTGACCCCGCACGGCAGCCGCAGCTACAGCGGCGGCTGCCGCGACAGCAGGCGATACAGGGCCTGATGCTGATCGCGTGCCTGGCAGATGCGGGCCCCTATCGCCAGGAACACCGCCACGCCGATCAGGCCCAGTCCCAGCATCGAATCCTGCAGGCGCACGAAACCGACCGCTGCGGCCATCGTCGCCAGCACCAGCAGTACCACGACTGCCACTGACAGCCCCGCACCCGGTGGACCCGGATCGCCGAACAACATCCGTTGGGTATCCCGCCTTCCGTCCGCCATCGCCTTCCTCCCGAGTGCCTGACCCACTAGTTACACGGCGGGCCCGCAATCCGGCAGAGTCAGAAACGTCACGAAGGTGAAGACGTACGCGGAATGCACCGCGCTACCCTGCCGCGTACCCCTCGAACTGCGGAGCAGCACATGGCACACCAGAGCCGGCTGGCTGGATTCATCATCGACTGCTAGGACCTTCCCGCTGACGAAGGCGCCCGTTTCTGGGCCGCCGCGCTCGGCCTGCAGGCACAGGCGACGCGTGCCGAAGGGGGCGCCGAGTATGCCGACCTGCTGGGCGCACCGGCGGGCCTGGACGTTGAGGTCCAGCGGGTCGATCACTCGTCACGGGTGCACCTGGACATCGAGAGTGACGACATCGACGCCGAGGCCGACCGCCTGGAGAGGCTCGGTGCGCGCCGGATCGGCTTCGTCAAACGTTGGTGGGTAATGGAAGCACCGACCGGCCATCGCTTCTGCATCGTGCGCATGCGCGAGCGCGAGGTGCCGGCCAATCACTGGCCCTGAAAGAAGAAAGGGACGGAAGCCACTGCTTCCGTCCCCTGCGGTTACTGCACCTGCGCCACACTCGGCGGCTGCGGTGATTGACCCCATCCCCCCAGCGCCTTGTACACGCCCACCACGCTGACGTTGACCTCGGACTCGGCGGCCGCCAACGCATCATCGGCCGCCAGTTGCGTGCGCTGCGCATCCAGCAGGGTCAGGAAGTCCTCCGAGCCCTCGCGGTAGCGGATCTGCGCCAGCGACTCAGCGCGGCGTGCCGCCTGCGCCTGCTCGACCACGATCGCCAGCCGCGCCTGCTGCTTGGAATAGCGGGTCAGCGCGTTTTCGGTGTCTTCCAGTGCCAGCAGCACGGCCTGCTCATACTGTGCTGCCACGCCTTCGGCCTCGGCCTTGCTGGCACGCAGGCGTGCACGCACGGTGCCGAAGTCGAATGCTGCCCAGCTCAGCGACGGGGTCAGCGACCAGGCCTTGTTGTTGCCATTGACCAGGCCACTTGCATCGCCGCCGAGGAAGCCGACGAAACCGGACAGCGACAGCCGCGGGAACAGGTCCGCAGTAGCCACGCCCACGCGTGCGGTAGCAGCGGCCAGGCGACGCTCGGCCACGCGCACGTCGGCGCGTTGGCGCAGCAGCTCGCGGGTATCGCCCAGCGGCAGTGCCTTGGCGAAGGCCGGTACGTCGTGCGGCGCGAGCATGTCAGTCAGCACTTCCGGGCGCTGGCCGAGCAGCACCGCCAGCCGGTTACGCGACTGCGTCTCGGCCACTTCCAGAAGCGGAATTTCGGCCTCGATCGCCTTCAGCCGTGCACGGCTGCTCTGCACGTCCAGCTCACTGCCGGCGCCCAGCTCCCAGCGCGCCTCGGTCAGCTTCTGCGTATCGCGCAGGTTGACCAGCGTGTGCTGGGCCACCGCAATGCGCTTCTGCGTACCGCGCAGCTCGAAGTAGTTGCGCGCCACTTCGGCGGCGACCAGCACCTGCGCATCGGCCAGGTTGGCCTGCTCGGCGTCGAGGTCGGCGCGCGCGGCTTCTGCAGCACGGCGCTTGCGGCCGAACAGATCCAGCTCCCAGCCGGCGTCGAAGCCGAGCTGGTAGCTTTCACTGAACACCCGCTGCCCACCCAGCTGCGGATCGGGTTGCTTGCGGCGGTCGTAGCTGCCGCCAGCGGTGACGTGCGGAGCCTGGTCGAGGCGGCTTTCCACGAACACCGCGCGGGCCTGGCTGACGCGGGCCACGGCCACGCGAAGATCCAGGTTGTCCGACAGTGCGCCGTGCACCAGCTGTTCCAGCACTGGATCATCGAACTGCGCCCACCAGCTGGCGACCGGCGAAGCGGTACTGAACACCGGCTGCTGTGCGCCCTGCAGGACCACCGGTTCCTGCACCGGGGCCTTGTAGTTCGGGCCGACGCTGACACAGCCCGCCAGCACCAGGCTGGAGACGGCCATCGCCAACGTGCGCATCACCATGGCAGCACCTCGCCCAGGTAGGTGAAGCTGCCGCTGGCACCGGACTCACCGATCAGCGCCATTTCCACGCTGGAGCGTGCACCTTCGCTGATCTCGATTTCGCCGTTGCCACCGTTCATGTCGGTCTTCACGTAACCCGGATGCACGGTGTTGACCTTGATCGGGGTATTGCGCAGTTCGTAGGCCAGGCTCAGGGTCCAGCTGTTCACTGCGGCCTTGGACGCGTTGTAGGCCGGAATCTTGAAGTCGTAGATGCCCGACGAGGGATCCGCGTGCAGGGTCTGCGAGCCTAGCATGCTGGACACATTGACGATGCGTCCGGACTTGGACTGCTTGACCAGCGGCAGGAATGCCTGGGTTACCGCGACCAGCGCATAGACGTTGGTGTCGAAGGTGCGCTTCCAGGTGTCCAGCGACTGCTCCGACGGCGCCTGCGCCGGGTTCTCGATCATGATGCCGGCATTGTTGACCAGGATGTCGAGGCGACCGTGGCGCTGGCGCACCTGCTCGACCGCTTCGGCGATGCTGGCCGCGTCGGTCACGTCCAGCTGCAGGGCTTCGACCGGCAGGCCTTCAGCCTGCAGCTTCAGTGCCAGCTCCACCGCGGTATCGCGCTTGCGACCGGCCAGCAGCGTGTGCACGCCGGCCTCTGCCAGCTGGCGCACGGTTTCCAGGCCGATGCCACGGGTAGCGCCGGTCACCAGCGCGATCTTGTTCTGATGGGTGTTCATGGATGCATGCCTTGTCTGTGGGGAGAGTGGCCGCCGGCCAACGACCGGCGGCGGAGTTCCGTATCAGTGGTGGATGGTCGGTTCGCCGTGCTGCACCAGCTGGCCACCACCGTTGCGGGTGACGAACTTGCGCAGGGCCACGTAGAACACCGGGGTGAGGAACAGGCCGAACAGGGTCACGCCCAGCATGCCGGCGAACACGGTGATACCGGTCACCGAGCGCACTTCGGCGCCTGCACCGTGAGACAGCACCAGCGGCACCGTGCCGGCGATGAAGGCGATGGAGGTCATCACGATCGGGCGCAGGCGCAGGCGGCAGGCTTCCAGCGCGGCTTCAACGATGCCCTTGCCGCCCATCTCCAGCTCTCTGGCGAACTCGACGATCAGGATCGCGTTCTTGCACGCCAGGCCCATCAGCACCACCAGGCCAACCTGCACGAACACGTTGTTGTCACCACCGGTCAACCACACGCCGAACAGCGCGGACAGCAGGGTCATCGGCACGATCAGGATCACCGCCAGCGGCAGCGACCAGCTCTCGTACAACGCGGCCAGCACCAGGAAAGCCAGCATGATCGCCACCGGGAACACGATGAAGGCCGCCTTGCCCTGGGTTGCCTGCTGGTAGCTCAGGTCGGTCCATTCGGTGGTCATCCCCACCGGCAGCACCTTGCCGGCGATCTCGGTCAGCTTGTTCATCGCCTCGGCGGAGGACAGCAGGCGCGGGTCGGCTTCACCGGCCAGGTCAGCCGCCGGATAGCCATTGAAGCGCAGCACCGGATCCGGGCCGAAGGTCTGCTTGATGGTGACCATCGAACCGATCGGCACCATCTCGCCGCGGTCGTTGCGGGTGCGCAGCTTGCCGATGTCCTCGACCGTCTCGCGGTACGGACCGTCGGCCTGGGCGATCACCTGCCAGGTACGGCCGAACTGGTTGAAGTCGTTGACGTAGGCCGAACCGAGGTAGGTCTGCAGGGTGTCGAACAGTTCGGTGAGCTGCACGCCCTGTGCCTTGGCCTTGACGCGGTCGACTTCGGCATCCAGCTGCGGCACATTGGCCTGGTAGCTGGAAATCGGGAAGGCCATGCCCGGCGTCTGCGCCACGGTGCCCTGCATCGCCTGTACGGCATTCTGCAGCGCGCCGTAACCCAGGTTGCCACGGTCCTCGATGAACATCTGGTAGCCGTTGCCGTTGCCCAGGCCGAGGATCGGCGGCGGCATCATCGCGAACGCGAAGCCTTCCTGCAGGCCGGCGATCTTCTGGTTGATCTCGGCATTGATCTGCGCGGCGGTGCGGCCATGGCGCTCGGCGAACGGCTTGAGCGGAATGAACGCCACACCAGTGTTCGGCGTGTTGGTGAACTGCAGCGCGTTCAAGCCCGGGAACGAGATGGTGTGGGCCACGCCATCGGTTTCCTGGGCGATCTTGGCGACCTTGCGCAACATTTCATCGGTACGCGCGATCGACGAGCCTTCCGGCAGCTTTACACCGGCGATCAGGTACAGCTTGTCCTGGGTCGGAATGAAGCCCGGCGGCACCAGCTTGAAGATCACGCCGGTACCGACCAGCAGGATCGCGTAGACCACGAACACCGCACCGCGGCGGCCGAGGATGCGGGCCACGCCGCGCTCGTACTTCTCCGAGCTGGACTTGAAGAAGCGGTTGAACGGACGGAACACCCAGCCGAACAGGCGGTCGATCAGGCGGCTCGGGCCGTCCTTCGGAGCGCCATGGGCCTTCAGCAGGCGCGCGGCCAGGGCCGGCGACAGGGTCAACGAATTGATCGCCGAGATCACCGTGGAAATAGCGATGGTGACCGCGAACTGCTTGTAGAACTGGCCGGTAACACCGGACAGGAAGGCCATCGGCACGAACACGGCACACAGCACCAGCGCGATCGCCACGATCGGGCCGGACACTTCACGCATGGCCTGGTGAGCCGCCGCAGTAGGCGACAGGCCTTCCTCGATGTTGCGTTCAACGTTCTCCACCACCACGATCGCGTCGTCGACCACGATGCCGATCGCCAGCACCAGGCCGAACAGGCTCAGCGTATTGATCGAGAAGCCCAGCAGGTACAGCGCGGCGAACGTACCCACCACCGACACCGGCACCGCGATCAACGGAATGATCGACGCACGCCAGGTCTGCAGGAACAGGATCACGACCAGCACCACCAGGGCGATCGCTTCCAGCAGCGTGGAGACCACGGCCTTGATCGAGTCGCGCACGAAGATGGTGGTGTCATACACCGCTTCGTACTTCACATCGGCCGGCATGGTCTTCTGCATCTCGTCCATCGTCGAGATGACCTGATCGCGGATTTCCAGCGCGTTGGCACCCGGCGACTGGAAGATACCGATACCCACCGCGTTCTTGCCGTCCAGCTGCGAGCGCAGGGTGTAGTCGCCCGCACCCAGTTCCAGGCGGGCCACGTCGGCCAGGCGCACGATCTCGCCATCGGTGCCGCTCTTGAGCACGATGTCGCCGAATTCCTTTTCGGTCTTCAGACGGCCCTGGGCATTGATCAGGGTCAGGAACTTGCTGTCCGGCAGCGGTTCGGCGCCGAGCTGGCCGGCCGAAACCTGCACGTTCTGCTCGCGCATGGCACGCACCACGTCGCTGGCGGTCAGGCCGCGCGAGGCCACTTTGTCCGGATCCAGCCAGGCACGCATGGCGTAGTCGCCGCCACCGAAGATCTGCGCGTCACCCACGCCCGGAATACGCGCCAGCGCATCCTTGACGTGCAGGCGCGCGTAGTTGCGCAGGTACAGGGTGTCGTACTTGCCTTGCGGCGAGGTCAGGTGCACCACCATCAGGAAGGTCGGCGACTGCTTCTGCGTGGTCACGCCCTGCCGGCGCACGTCCTCGGGCAGGCGCGCCTGCGCCTGCGCCACGCGGTTCTGCACCTTCACCGCCGCTGCGTCCGGGTCCGTGCCCGGGCGGAAGGTGACGGTCATCTGCAGCACGCCGTCCGAGCCGGCCACCGACTTCAGGTACATCATGCCTTCGACGCCGTTGATCGCTTCTTCAAGCGGCGTGGCGACGGTCTCGGCAATGACCTTGGGGTTGGCGCCCGGATACACCGTGCGTACGACCACCGACGGCGGCACCACTTCGGGGTACTCACTGATCGGCAGGATTGGAATCGTGATCAGGCCTGCGGCGAAGATCACGATCGACAGCACCGCCGCGAAGATCGGCCTGTCGATGAAGAAGCGGGAAAAGTCCATGGAGGAATTCCTGGGAAAGGCATTCGGCGGGCAACAGCCACCCCGCCCCTCGCCGGGATGACGAAGGCAGGGAAGACTGCCGCTGGCGCCGGCAGCTAAGCGGAAACGCGGATCAGGAGACGGCGGATCAGTGCTTCAGGGCAGCGGTGGCATCGCGGCCCGGTGCCGGCGCCGGCTGTGGCTGCATCGCCACCGCCTTGGCCTGCACCGGCATGCCCGGCATGAAGACCTTCTGCACGCCATCGATGATCACCTTGTCACCGGCGGCCAGGCCGTGCTCGACGATACGCAGGCCGTCGGCGGTGCGGCCGAGCTGGATGTCACGGCGCTGGGCCTTGCCATCCTTGTCGACCACGTACACGTACTTGCGGTCCTGGTCGGTCAGCACGGCCTTGTCGTCGATCAGCAGCGCCTGGAACTGGCCGCTGCCCAGCAGCTGCACGCGGGCGAACAAGCCCGGCGTGAACTGGCGATCGGCGTTGTCCAGCAGCGCACGGACGCGGATGGTACCGGTACTGCGGGCGACCTGGTTGTCGAGGAAGTCGACCTTGCCCGTGTGCGGGTAGCCTTCTTCACCGGACAGGCCGACCTTCACCGGCAGCGCGCTGTCACGCTCGCTCGGGCGCTCGCCCTTGCGTGCCATCTGGGCGTAGCGCAGGAAGGTACTTTCGTCGGCATCGAAGTAGACGAACACCGTGTCCAGCGAGACCAGCGTGGTCAGCACGCTGGCGCTGTCGCCGGCGGTGACCAGGTTGCCGGCGGTGACCATCGCGCGGCCGGCACGGCCGTCGATCGGTGCCCGCACCTTGGTGAACTCAAGATTGAGGCGGGCGGCATCCAATGCTGCCTGCGCGGCCTGCACGGCGGCGCCGGACTGGTCGGCAGCCGCACGGCGCTGCTCGGCGGTCTCGGTGGAGATCGCCTGCTGCTCGGACAGCCGCTTGGCGCGCTCGGACTCGCTGCGGGCCAGCGTGGCCTGGGTACGGGCGCGGGCCAGTTCGGCGGCTGCCCGGTCGTACTCGGCCTGGTAACTGCGCGCGTCGATGGTGAAGAGCACTTCGCCCTTCTTCACTTCCTGGCCTTCGACGTAGTTGACCTTGTCGATGTAGCCGGACACGCGCGGACGCAGTTCAACGCTCTGCACCGCTTCGACGCGGCCACTGAACTCGTCCCACTGGCTGACCTGCTTGACCAGCACCGGCGCGGCGCTGACCTGCGGCGGCGGCGGTGCACCGCCTTCTTCGGCATGGCCGCCGCTGCAGGCTGCAAGCACGGCCGCGGCGAGGATCGACACGCCGGCCATCGCAATGCGATGGCCGAAACGATGTGGGGTGGTATTGGGGGAAGTCATGGCATGCATCCGTACGGAGGGGTGGTACAGCGATATGAGAACGTGTTGCAAAAATCGGCGGCGAATACTGCGACCTCAACCATGGTCGAGGTCAAGCGATGCCTGCGGTGTCGCGCCACAGCGGAGGAACTTCCAGGTGCAGCAGGCCACGCGGCAATTCGGCATCGCTGCTGTCGCAGCGGACGATGGCGCGGTTGTCGCGGCACCCGTCAAGCAGGGAGACCACACGACGACCGACCAGCAACGAGCTGGGCCACTCGATGCAGGCATTGGCCGCGTTGGCCGGGGTACACACCGGGCTGCAGACTTCCAGCATCTGCGCGCGCACGCCCAGCGCCTGCGCTTCCTGGTGCACCACCTGCGCGTACATGCGCAGTGCGGCGGTGGTGATCGAGGTCTCACCGTAGCCCGCCCAGGGCTTGGCGTTGGCCGGGCTGCCGATCATCACGTAGCGGCGCGCATGCACGTTGTCCTGCAGCAGCGGCAGCAGGTGGCGCACGGCGTGCACGTGCGGCATCAGGTCGGCCTGCATCGCGCCCAGCAGCTCATCGCCGTTGCGGTCGATCACCCGGCCGCGACGGTAGGGGCCACCCATGGCCGCGATCACGGCGGCCAACGGACGCGGGCGCTGCGCGATGCGTTCGGCCAGCGCGCGTGCCGAGCCGTCATCGCTGAGCGAACCCAGCAGCGTCTCCAGTCCGGGCTCATCCGCGAACTGCTCATGCAGCGCGGCCAGCCGCCCCGGATCGCGGCCAACCACCAGCACCGGGCTGCCGGCTTCCAGCAACGCGCCGACCACGCCCTGGCCGACGGCACCGGTACCGCCAAGGACCAGGACTTCGGGCGTCAGTATCCCATTCACGGGACATTTCCTCCCAAATCCGGGATAGTCCCGATTCGACGCAGGCGGTCGCCCTTGTGCGGGACCAGGCGGATGGCACCGCCACGCTGCTGACGCATGGGCGCGGTAAACTCACGAAAGTCCTTGTGTACCAAGGAACTCGGACGGGCTTCGACGGTCATCGCCAGGTCCAGGGTGTTCTGGCCGGCGTTCCGGAGTCGGGCAAGAATGTTGCGCAGGCTCATGGCGGACGGGCTCCAATTAACGAATGGCGCCACGATAGACCTCAAACCTTTACTTGATTAGTCCTGATTAAGGGGAATAATCATCCCGCACCCGGTCCAATCGTTCTGTCACGATTGTCCCATCCCCGACGTCCAGGACCCCCGACCATGTCCCACGATCTCAACGAGACGCTGATCTTCGTCAAAGTGGTCGAGCAAGGCAGCTTCATTGCTGCTGCCAAATCGCTCGGCCTGCCCAAGACCACGGTCAGCCGCAAAGTGCAGGAGCTGGAAACGCGCCTGGGCGCGCGCCTGCTGCACCGGACCACGCGCCGCCTCGGCCTGACCGAAGCCGGTTCGATCTATCACGAGCACTGCCAGCGCATCGCGCGCGAACTGGAAGAAGCGGAGAGCGCGGTGAGCCAGCTGCAGTCCGGCCCGCGCGGCTGGCTGCGCTTCACTGTGCCCTACTCGATCGGCATCACCTGGATTGCGCCGCTGCTGGGCCAGTTCCATGCGCAGTATCCAGAGATCCGCCTGGACATGCACATGGGCAACGAGAAGTTGGACCTGATCGCCGGTGAAGCGGACCTGGCGCTGCGCGTGGGTGCCCTGCCCGATTCCAATCTGGTCGCGCGCAAGCTGGGCAGCCTGCGCACGCAGGTGTTCGCCAGTCCGGCCTACATTGAGCGCTATGGCGAACCGCTGCATCCGGAAGAGCTGCAGTTCCATCGCATCCTGGCGATGCGCAAGCCGTACCATACCGGCAACTCGCCGCGCTTCACCTGGCAGCTGGGCGAGAACGGCGGCGAACTGCGCGACTTCCCGGTCACCCCGCTGATGACTGCCAACGACATGTCTGCGTTGAATGGTGCATTGGTCTGTGGCGAAGGCCTGCTGCTGACCGGTGATGTGATGGCCAAGCCGTTCGTCGAATCGGGCATGGTGCGCCGCGTGCTGGCCGGCTGGACCGGCCCGGAAGTGGATTTCAATGCCGTATTCGCCGGCGGCCGCCTGGTCTCGCCGAAGGTGCGCGCATTTGTCGACTTCCTGGTCGAGAAGCTCAACTTCGATGCCAACTACATGCTGGCGCAGTGCCCCGGCGCGAAGCTGGCACAGCAGCAGAAGGCACAGGAAGATGCCGCGCTGGAGAACAGTGGCAAGCGGATCCTGGAGAAGGTGGCCGCTTCGGCGGCGTAACCTGCAACAAGAGCGCCTATCCATCTTCTGGTAGATGCCGACCTTGGTCGGCATGGCTTACAGAGGGAGTCGAGCGCGGCTCGACTCTGCATGCGCTGTCGGCGTGCCGAGCAACGCTCGGCACCCACAAAAATGCCGCCTGCAAGGGCGGCATTTTCGTTCCGGCCGATGGCCGGACCGGCTCAAGCAGCAACGCTACGCGTTATTGCTTGAGCGGAATCACCCGAATCTCGACGCGGCGGTTCTTGGCGCGGCCGGCATCGGTGCTGTTGTCGGCAATCGGGTACGCCTTGCCGGCGCCCAGCGTTTCGATACGCACGCTCTGCACGCCCTGGCCGATCAGGTACTGCGCGACCGAGTCGGCGCGTTCCTTCGACAGGCGGTTGTTGACCGCGTCGCTGCCGATGCTGTCGGTGTGGCCAACCACCTCGATCATGGTCTGGTTGTACTCACGCAGCGTACCGGCCACGCCGTTGAGCGAGCCATAGAACTGCGGCTTCAGGGTCGCCTTGCCGAAGTCAAAGGTGATGCCGTCCGGGAGGTTCAGCATGATGTTGTCGCCCTGGCGCTGCACATCGATGCCGGTGTTGGCGGTGCGCTCGCGCAGTGCGCGTTCCTGGCGATCCTGGTACTGGCCGACGGCGGCACCGCTGAGTGCGCCGATACCGGCACCGATCAGCGCATGCTGGCGCCGCTCGGTAGCACTGTCGCCGGTCAGCAGGCCGGCCGCCACGCCGATGGCGGTACCGATCAGCGCGTTGCGGCCGGTCCGGTTCTGCTGTTCGGTCGGGTTGCCGTACTGGTCACTCTGCACATAGGAGCCGCCGGTGGCGCAGGCCGACAGGACGGCCGCACTCATCAGGGCCAGTGCGACGTTGCGGGTGGTGTTGCGGATCATGAGGTTCTCCTTGGTTTCCGGTCGGCCGGCGGCTTGCGGGCGCAGAGAGGATAAACAGCCGAATGCGATGTCGGGATGATGATCCGGTGCGCCGACAGGGCCGCGTTCAGCTAACTGACCGGATCGCTCGGGTCCCCCTTTACCCCGCCCCCGACTGGCGGTATGCCGCCAGCGCAGCATCGCGGCCCTCTGCCAGGTCCACCATCGGCGTGCGTGGGTAGTCAGGCGCGTGTGCGGCCAGGAGCAGAGGATGTTGCCACGGCGCAAACCGCGCCTTCACCGGCAGCGCCGCCAGCTCCGGCACCCAGCGGCTGATGTAGCGGGCCTGCGGATCGAACTTCTCGGCCTGGGTGACTGGGTTGAACACCCGGAAGTACGGCGCGGCATCGGCGCCGGTCCCGGCCACCCATTGCCAGCCCATCGTGTTGTTGGCCAGATCGGCATCGACCAGGGTGTCCCAGAACCAGCGCGCGCCATGCAGCCAGTGCGCGCGAAGGTGCTTGCACAGGTAACTGGCCACGATCATCCGAACCCGGTTATGCATGTAGCCGGTGTGCCACAGCTCGCGCAGTCCGGCATCAACGATCGGCACGCCGGTGTTGCCGCGCTGCCAGTCGTGCAGTTGTGCTGCAGTCGGCGCTACCCAGGGGAAGCGGTCAAAACGCGGATTGAGGTTGTCCGTGGGCGTCTTCGGAAAGTGATGCAACAGGTGGTAGGCGAAATCACGCCAGCCCAGTTGCCGCAGATAGCCGTCGATGTCGGCATCGGTGCCGGCACTGCGCAGTCTTTCCAGCGCATGCGCGATGCGCCACGGTGCGATCTCACCGAAATGCAGGTGCGCCGACATCCGCGAGGTGCCCACGCGATCGGGCAGGTCTCGCTGCTCGCGGTAACCGTGCAAGGCGCCGTCCTCGAACACCGACAGCGCCTCCAGCGCACCGGCTTCGCCCGGCTGCCAGTGCTCCCAGAAGCCGGTATCCCAATCCAGCGTCGGTGCAAGCTGTAGATCATCAATTGCGAGGCTGTCGACCGCGTGCGTCGCCAGTGCCTCCGGTGCGGCCTGCAGTGCCGGCAGGCGCCAATGACTGAGCACGTTGCGCCAGTACGGCGTGAACACCTTGTACGGCTGTCCCTGCTGGGTGGCGATGTCCCAGGGCTCGAACAACAGGCTGCCATTGCAGCTCTGCGCGTCGACGCCCTGCTCGCGCAGCGTGCGCTTGATGGTGGCGTCGCGAGGCTGGGTGGCCGGCTCGTACTTGCGGCTCCAGTACACCGCCTCGGCGCCGGTCTGCTCGATCAGCAACTGCAGGGCCGGCAGGCTGTCACCACTGCGCAGCACCAGCGACGAGCCGCGCGTGCGCAGGTCGGCATCCAGTGCGGCCAGTGAGCGATGACGCCAGGCATCGGACGCCGCGCCGGGCGCCCATTCGCCTTCCTCGTGCGGCGCGTGGATGTACACCGGCACCACATGGTGACCGGCGTCCAGCGCGGCCTGCAGGGCCGGATTGTCCTGCAGCCGCAGATCACGGCGGAACCATACCAACGCTACCGACACATGCACCGCCTTCGTTGTGGAAGGCGCACATCATAGCCAGCAGCAGTGAAGCCCACGCCATGACAGGAGACGCAGCGGTGGTGTCATGCCATGGCCCTCTGCAGGTCCACGCCATGCGTGGGGGTGGATGAACACCCCGCGTTACGACGCGGCCGCTTCGGCGGACGAGCGCTGCCAGCTGGCCAACATCATGTGCGCCAGCGGGACCAGCACCGGCAATCCCAGCAGCCCCACCAGTGCCCAGCCGGTCAGGCGGTCGAACACGAGTGCGAAGATCAGGCTCGCCACGCACAGGGCAACGCCCAGCCCCGCCGCCAACCGCGCGCACCAGGGCGAGCCGCGCAGGGTGAGGCCATTGAGCAGAAATGTCCCCGCCAGCCACCAGAAACCCAGCAGGCCGAGGCCCGCCAGCGCAGCTCCGACCAGCGTCGGCATCCGGTCCGGATGGTCATTGGGCTGCAGCAGCACCATCAGGCGGAAGCCATCCAGCAAGGTCACCGGAAACGCCAGCAGCAACAGCTCGAGCACCAACAGCGTGGCGCCGAACCCGCGCACCCATGTCGATCCGCCCATCCGCACCGCTTCCCGGGAGTGAGCGGCGAGCATACAACGACGGAGGGCCCCGCCCCGGTCACGGACCGGGGACCGCGCCGAAGCGCTTCATCGCTTCGCTGATCAGCGCCCGCGCCTCGGCGGCGTTGCCCCAACCGTTCAGCTGCACCGGGTTGCGCCCGGCCGGCAGGTCCTTGTAGACCCGGAAGAACGCTTCGATGCGGTGTCTTTCGATCTCCGGCAGATCGTCCAGGTCGCGGATGTTGGCGTAGGTCGGGTCAACCTTGTCGGTCGGCACGCCGATGATCTTCTCGTCGTGCTCGCCGCCGTCGATCATCTTCAGGTAGCCGATCGGCCGGAAGCGTACGATCACGCCCGGATGCAGGGGTTCACGGGTCAGCACCAGCGCGTCCAGCGGATCGTTGTCGCCAGCCAACGTGCGCGGCATCGAACCGTAGTTGGCCGGATAGGCGACCGGCATCGACTGGAAGCGGTCCACATGCACCAGGCCGTCTTCCTTGATCTCGTACTTGGTCATGCTGCCGGAGGGAATCTCCACCGCCAGATTCACTTCCTGCGGGGCTTCCCTTGGCTGGGCCACCAGGAACGGATGCAGCACGGTATCGGCAGCGGTCACCGCACTGGTCAGCAACAGCAGAGCGGCGCCGATGGCAGCGAGAGGAAGGATGCGACGGGGCGTGGTCATCGGCGTTTCCTCATTCCCAGCAGCGATCGGCGCGACCCTTGGCGGTCTGCGCACGCGGGCAATCACGCGGCGTGATGCGGCCTTCGGTCAGCTCCATGCGCTGTTTTCCCCCCTTGGCATCGCGGCGCAGTTCGAAGGCATCGTAGAGACGGCCGGTCACGGTGCGCGCTTCATAACGCAGGCGCTGCGGGTCGATGTTCAACACCTGGAACAACTGGGTGTCTTCGGCCACTGGGTTCATCGTCCTGCGCGCTTCATCGGACAGGCGGTACTGCTTCGGCCCCGCCACGGTCACCACGTATTGCGGCGTTGCGGCCTGCCCCTCGCCACGGCGGCCATAGGTGTGGTCGTGGCCCTGCAGCACCAGATCGACGTTATGGCGGCGTACCACCGGCAACAGCACCTCACGCAGCGCGGCGTTCTCGCGCCCTTCGCGCGGCGAGTAGAACGGCTGGTGCAGCAACACGATGGTCCAAGGCTGCGGATTGCCGGTCAGCACCTTGTCCAGCCATTGTGCCTGTGCCTTGGCCGTGCCGAGGTCGAGTGCCGATGTGCCGTCTACCACGGCCACGCGCACGCCCTGCGCATCGAACCAGTAGCTGCTCTGCTGCGCAGCGCTGGCACCATTGCCCGGCAACGCGAACGTGACCGGCCAGTGGTGGCCCAGCACGCGGCGCTCCTGCGGGGTGTCCTCGAATTCCTCGAAGTACTCGTGATTGCCTATGGCCGGTGCCACCAGCGTTTCCTGCGCCAGCCAGCCGACGGCGGCAAACCATTCGCCCCACTCGCTGTCATCCATGTTGTCGCCGCCGCTGACCAGGTCGCCGGCAAACAGGCTCATGCGTGCCTGCGGTGCGGCCTTCTGCGCGGCACGCACCACGCGGCTGACATGGCTGACGTTCTTGTTCTGGGTATCGCCGAAGTACAGCAGGGTCAGCGGCTGGTCGGCGGCAGCCAGCGTGCGCAGCTGGTTCCATGCACTCCAACTGCCGTTGCCCTGCACACGGTAGACGTACTGGGTATCCGGCTGCAGGCCATCGACATCTGCACGATGGTGGTGCGACAGGCCGTTCTCGGTCTGCAGCGCGCGGGTCGTCGCACGAACCTGGCGGATGCCTTCGATGGCCGGCGAATCTGCGGCCATTGCGATCTCCAGCAGCGGCGCCTGCACGCTGCCATCGGTGCGCCAGGCCACTGCGAACCCATGGCTGGGATCGACCACCGGCGAGGCGACGATGCGGTCCGGCACCGTCGTCGCTGCGTAGTGGCGGCTACCTGCCGGCACCTGGGTATTCGGTTCGGCCGCCGCGAACGACAGCGACGGCAGCGCCAGCAGCAGGCTCAGGGCCAGCGTGCGCATCACGCACTGCCGGCTCATGCACCACACTCCAGCGGCAGCGCCAGTTGCTTGGCGATGCTTTCCCAGTCGAAGGCCACCACACCCTGATCGTCGTGTACGGCATACAGCGCGCCGTGCGGGAAGCGCGTGCTGGCTTGCTGCATCATCCAGATGCCGTCGGTGTTGGCCACGGTATTGCCCTGGAACGCGCCGACCGGCTTCAGCGTGTGCCGGTCGAACAGATGGAACACGCTGCGCTGCTTGCCCTGTTCGGTGGTGATCCACCAGCCATCCTTGCCGCAGGTGCGCAGGGTCACGCCTTCAGCCTGCGCCTTGAACACGTCGCGGCCGAAGGTGGTGCCGGTGAAGCGGCCCGCCAGGGTGTAGACCTTGAACTCGCTGGCGTAGCTCTCGTCCTCTTCGGCGATCAGCAGGCGGTCGTTCTCGGGATCGCCCCAGATCGACTCGACCACGCGCAGCGCTCCCGCCTCGGTGGTATCGCCGATGCTGGCCACCCGCTTCGCGTCGACCTTCTCACCATTGCGGATCACGTGATACTGGCGCACGCGCTTGTCCAGCTCGGCCAGCGGCGGCAGGACGTCACGCCCCTGTGCATCCTCGCCGTTGTCCCAGGAGTCGGTGACGTAGACGCTGTAGCCATCGGCACGACGGTCGACCCACAGTCCGTAAGGCTTGCGCAGGTCGTCCGCAGCGAACGTCGCCAGCGGCGTGAAGTCCGGCAGGCGCAGTACCTGCACGCGGTGATTGTCGCGCTCCACGATCCACAGCAGGTCATCGATCACCGCGATACCATTTGGGCGGTCGAACTGCCCCGGTGCGGTGCCGCTGCTGCCGACGTCACGCAGGTGCTGTCCGGTGCTGCCGTCGTAGACCACCAGCTTGTCGGTGGCCTTGGCGGTGGCGATCAGCCACAGCGCGCCGTCCGGCGCGCGCCAGGCCGCGGGGGAATCGATGTTGTCGGCTGGGGTCATCGGTGACAGGAAGGCTTCGGCGATGGTGGTCACCACGCGCTCGCCCCCGGCGGCCGGCGCGGCAGCTCCCGCAACCGGATCGGTGCCGGTGGCCGGCGTGCAGCCGGCGACCAGCGTAGCTGCCAGCGCGGCGGCCAGGACGGTGACGCCACGCCCCATCACAGCGCCACCTTCAGGCCCAGCGCATAGGTGCGGCCGTACTCTTCCATCTGCAGGGTGCGCGAACGCGTGCCCTGGTACAGCTCCAGCGGCTTGTCCAGCAGGTTCTGCGCTTCGAAGTACACGCTCACGCGCGGGGTGAACCTGTAGTCAAGCGAGAAATCGAGCTGGGTATTCGGCGCAACGTAGATATCGAACGCGCGGCCCTTGCCGATGCTGTCCAGGTACTCGCTGCGGTACACGGCCGCTAGGCGCGTGCTCAAGCCGTACTTCTCATAGCCGATGTGCGCGCTGTAGACGTGCTTGGAGGCGCGTGGCAGGGTGAAGTCCTCGCCCGCACGGTCCTTGATGCCGGCATCGAACTTCGTATCCAGCCAGGTGCCACTGGCGCCGACCAGCAGGCCATCCAGGCCGTCCGGCAGGAAGGCCAGCTGCTGCTGCCAGTTGAACTCCGCACCACGCACGGTGGCCTTGCGACCATTGATCGGCTGCGTCACATCGAATCCACCGTAGGCCGGATCATTGGTGCGCACGGTTTCGACGATGTAGCCATCGATCGACTTGTGGAACAGGCCCAGCGAAACGATGCCGCTGCTGCCGATGTACTTCTCCACCGACAGGTCGATGTTCTTCGACTCGTACGGATCCAGTTCCGGGTTGCCCAGGCGCACTTCCTCGTCACCGCGGCTGTAACCCACGCGCGGCGAGACGTCGCCGAAGGACGGGCGCGATACGGTCTTGTTGGCCGAGGCGCGCAGCACCCAGTCATCAGCCGCGTCATAGCGCAGGTGCAGGCCCGGCAGCACGTTGGTGTAGCTGCTGTTGGCCACGCGCGGGGTGACGGTGAAGCTGCGGCCGTTGGCGGCCACGTCCACCTGGTTGCCGATCGCCTTGAAGCGGGTGTTCTCCACGCGCACGCCGCCGATGATGCGCAGCGCGCCCACGTCCCAGTTACCCATGGCATAGCTGGCGAAGATGTCTTCGCTGGCCACGTAATCCTCTTCCAGCGACGTCATTGCATTGCCGCCGACGTCCTGCGGGCGGGCGCTGTACTGGCTGCCATTGGCCGCCCAGAAGGCACGCATCGCAGCCGAATCCATGCCGTCGCCGAAGTTGCCGTGGCGATGTTCGGGCGAGGAGGTGGTCCAGCCCGCCAGCGTCACCTTCGGCCCGACGCGCAGTTCGCGCTCATCCACATTCACGTCGCGGTCGCGCCAGCGGCCCAGCAGACCGAACTTGATGCTGCTGCTGTCACCGTCGAAGCGCACGTTGACCTGCGCGCTGTGCTCCTTGTCGTTCACCTGCTTGGGCGAAAGCACGAAGCGGTCGAATGCGTAGTTGCTGTTGTCCAGCCACTGCGGGTTGTCGAAGCTGTAGCTGGGCAGCCGGCTGCTCTGGTCCAGGCTGCCGTTGAACGCCTTGCCATTGAGCTTGAAACGCGTCTCCATCTCGTCGTTCACGCGCTCTTCGGTACGGGTGTAGCCGATCCGGTAATCGACCACGGCGTTGGTCAACTTGTTCTCGCCGCCCAGGCTGGCCGCGAAGGTGTTTTCCTTCTTGGTGCGGTAGCGCATGCGCTTGTCGATCGAATCCTTCGGCATGCCATCCAGGCGGTACTGGTCGGTGCCGGTCTTGACCATCTTCGCGTCGTCGAAGTTGAAGATCACGCGCTGGCGGGTCTCCGCATCGTCGAACTGGCTGTACAGCGTGCGCAGGTAGTACCTGCTGTCTTCGTCCGGCCGCCAGTCGAGGTTGAGGTTGGCGCCGATGCGCTTGCGCTCGATCTCGTACTTGCGGTGCTGCAGGTTGATCGCGGTCACGTCACCGGGGGCGGCATCGTCCTCGCCGTCGTACTCCACTTCGGTGTTGTCCGACTCGAACCTGCGCTTCTGGTAGTTCACGCCCAGCGCCACGCCGAAGGTGTCGTTGAACACTTCACTGTAGTTGAAGGCCGCCTTCGGGCTGGTCTCGCCGGACAGCTGCTGGTGACTGCCCTCGATCTTGCCACGCAGGCTGCGACCGTCGCGGTCGAAGGCCGAGGCCGATTCCACCAGCACGGCACCACCGATGGCATCACCGGGCATGTCCGGGGTCGGCGACTTCACCACGCGAAGGCGTTCGGTGGAATCGGACGGGATCACGTCCAGCGGCGCGGCACGGCTGGAATCCTCCGGCGTGCCCACGGCGATGCCATCCACGCTGACGCTGTTGAGATTGGCGTCCAGGCCACGGATGACCACGAAACGGCCCTCGCCCTGGTCACGGGTCACGCTGATGCCCGGCAGGCGCTGCAGTGATTCGGCCACGTTCTTGTCCGGGTACTGGCCCAGGGCATCGGAGGACACCGCGTCTTCGATGGCGTCGCTGCCGCGCTTGAGGTCGACCGCGCGGATCTGCGATTCGAGCTGGGCGCGCACCTCGATACGGTCCAGGTCGACCGCGTCGGCCGCCACGGCGCCGGTAGCGGCTACCGCCTGCTGCCCGGCGGCCTGCAGCGGTGCCGCAGCCCCCATCGCCAGGGTCAGGGTGATGGCAACGGCCAACGGAGTCTTGATATGCACTGGGAATCCCCATTCCTGTTAAGAATGGGTCTGCACGGTATGTCCGCAAGGTTGCATGGCCGTGACATGCGTCTGCACATTTCATGTACAGCGGCCCCGGGCCCGGTTTGGGCTTCGCCCCGCCAATCCGGCAAAATGGCGGCCTCTCTCCCTATTCCCCTTCCCGACCATGAAGATCGTCGAAGTGCGCCACCCGCTGGTGCAGCACAAGATCGGCCTGATGCGCAACGCTGCGCTCAGCACCAAGGATTTCCGCGAACTGGCCAACGAGCTGGGTACGCTGCTGGCCTACGAGGCCACCGCCGACCTGGATACCGAGCCGCACACCCTGGCCGGCTGGGCCGGCCCGGTGACGGTGCAGCGCATTGCCGGCGCCAAGATCACCGTGGTGCCGATCCTGCGTGCCGGCCTGGGCATGCTCAGCGGCGTGCTGTCGCTGATCCCGGCGGCCCGTGTCAGCGTGGTCGGCCTGCAGCGCGATGAAGAAACCCTGCAGCCGGTGCCCTACTTCGAGCGCCTGACCGGCCGCCTGGAAGAGCGCGACGCACTGATCCTCGACCCGATGCTGGCCACCGGCGGCACGCTGATCGCCACCATCGACATGCTCAAGCGCGCCGGCGCCCGTCGCATCAAGGGCATCTTCCTGGTGGCCGCGCCCGAAGGCATCGAAGCAGTGAAGGCCGTGCACCCGGACGTGGAAATCTACACTGCGGCCATCGATGCCCAGCTCAACGACAAGGGCTACATCCTGCCCGGACTGGGCGACGCGGGTGACCGCATCTTCGGCACCCGCGTCGGCTGATCCGGCGAACCGCGGTCGGATCCCTCTCCGCAGGAGAGGGCTCTGACCCGAGAACCGTTCGCGGGCGCGCTTCGCCGCGGCACGTGAACGCCCGTGGACGCGGGTGTGGCCGACGCGTGATTCTTCACGTGGCCTTGCCGGCCGGAGGCGAATGCTCCGCGCACCCGCCACCCTTGGAGCTCGCGATGAAGGCCTCATTCCTGCTGGCCGCCGTCCTGCTGGCCGGCCTGCCCCTGGCTGCCAACGCCACCACCCCGCAGCAGCAACGCATGGCCGAATGCTCGGCCAAGAACAAGGGCTTGAAGGGGGATGCCTACAAGACCGCGCAGAGCTCCTGCCTCAGTGGCCAGGCCGCCGAAACCAAGCCGGTCAATACGCAGCAGGAACGCATGCGCAAGTGCAACGCTGACGCGGGCGCGAAGAAACTGGCAGGCGATGCGCGCAAGACCTTCATGAGCAGCTGCCTGAAGGCGTCGTAACGACGAGTGATGCAGAGCCGAGCCCACGCTCGGCTCTGCCATTACCCCAGGGCGCGCGCCTTCAGCTCGCCCTGTTCGTGCAGGGTCACGAAACGTCCCTTGTCATCACGGCCCAGCTGCGCCAGCGCCACCTGCGGGTCGTGGGTGAAGAACAGCCGCACGTTGCGCGCCAGCTTGTCCTCAAGGAACTGCCGTTTCTCGTCGATCAGCAATTCGGCATTGCGGTCATAGCCCATGGTGATCGGCACGTGTACCCATGAACGACCTGGGATGAGGTCGGCACAGAACACCACGCCACCGTGCGCATCTTCCCCGGCATGCGCGTGGCCAACGATCTCGGCCAGCATCAGCCCCGGCGTATGCCCATCGCTGTAGCTGAAGCGCACGCTGCGGCCGAGCGCCTTCGAGTACTCGCCATCCACCACTTCCAGGCGGCCACTGGCCTGCAGCAGGCCGGGCAGCTCAGGAATGAAACTGGCCCGATCGCGCGGGTGTGGCTGCACGGCGCGCTGCCAATGCTGCGCACCAACCACATAGGTTGCGTTGGGGAACAGCAGCTCGGGCTCACGCCCTTCGCTCCATGCGGCAAGCAGGCCACCGGCATGATCGAAGTGCAGGTGGCTGAGCACCACCACGTCGATGTCCTCGTGCTCGAAACCCGCTTCGCGCAGTGAATCGATCAGCACGTGCTGGCTTTCCTGCACGCCGTAGCGCTCTCGCATGCGCGGGTCGAAGAACGCACCGATACCGGTTTCAAACAGTACCGTCTTGCCTTCCAGCGGACTGGCAAGCAGCGCACGGCAGGCCAGCTCGATGCGATTGAGCTCGTCCGGAGCCGCCCATTTTTCCCACAACGCACGCGGCGCGTTGCCGAACATCGCGCCGCCGTCCAGGCGCTGCGAGTTTCCACGAATAGACCAGAGTTTCATGCGTCGATTATCGGCGCCGGACCGTTAAATAATCGCTAGAAAGGAAACAGGAAACCCCGCCGGTTGGCGGGGTCCTGGTGATCTGCAGATTGCCGGGCAGTGGCCGGCACCACCACATCAGTAGGCCGGCACGACCTGGGCACTGCCCACCGGATTGCGCGGGTCGCTGCCACCGAAGAGCTTGTTCGCCTTGCGGTCCCATTCCACGGTCTGCAGGTTGCCCCACACGTGGCTGGAACCGCGTCCGCCGGCGGCGACATTGCCCGGCAGGTCGATCCTGTGGCCCATCGCCTGCAGCTGCTTCACCGTCGCCGCGTCGAACGCATCATCCTCGGCTTCGATCAGGTCCGGCAGCCACTGGTGGTGGTAGCGCGGCAGCGCGGCAACCTGCTGCGCGTCCAGGCCAGCGTCGTAGCCGAGGATGCCCAGCAGCACCATGGTGATGATGCGGCTGCCACCCGGGGTGCCCAGCACGATCACCTTGTCGCTGTTTTCCATGAAGGTCGGCGTCATCGAGCTGAGCATGCGCTTGCCCGGCTTCGGCGCATTGGCCTCGTAGCCCATCACGCCGAAGGCATTGGGCGTACCCGGCTTCAGCGCGAAATCGTCCATCTCGTTGTTCAGCAGCACACCGGTGCCCTTGGGAATGAGCCCCGAGCCGTACAGCAGGTTGACGGTCTGGGTGGCGCCGACGCGGTTGCCGTCGCGGTCGATGATCGAGAAGTGCGTGGTCTCGTCGTCTTCCAGCGGCGTCGGGTTGCCCGACAGCAGGTCGCTGGGCGTGGCCTTTTCCGGATGGATGGTCGCCCGCAGGCCCTGTGCGTAGTCCTTGCTGGTCAGCACCTTCTGCGGGATCTGCACGAAGTCCGGATCGCCGAGGAAGAACGTACGGTCGCGGTAGGCACGGCGCATCGACTCCACCACCAGGTGGGTACGGTGCGCCGGATCCATCTTCCTGATGTCCCAGCCTTCCAGGATCTGCAGCATGCTGGCCAGCGCGATGCCACCGGACGACGGCGGCGGCGCGGTGGTGATCTTCCAGCCGTTGTAGTTGAACACGATCGGCTCGCGCTGCTTCACGCGATAGCCGGCCAGCTCTTCGGCGGTCCACTTGCCGCCGGCCTGCTTGACGCCCGCCAGCAACAGCTTTCCGGTCTGGCCCTTGTAGAAGCCGTCGAAACCTCCAGCGGCCAGGCGCTCCAGCGTCTGCGCCAGCTCCGGCTGCTTGAACAGGTCACCGCTGGCGATCGGCTTGCCGTTGCGCAGATAGACTTCACGCGTGCCGGGATAGCGCTCCATCACTTCACGGCGCGACGCGTAGCCCTTGGCCATGCGGTCGTACACCGGGAAGCCTTCGCGTGCGATGCGGATCGCCGGCTGCAGCGAGGCCGACAACGGCAGCTTGCCGTGCCGGGCCGACAGTTCGACCAGCGCTGCGGGCAGGCCGGGAATACCCGCCGACCACGCACCGTTGACCGAGCGGTCGCGGTCCAGGTTGCCCTGCTTGTCGAGGAAGGCCTGCGGCGTGGCCGCCGCCGGTGCGGTCTCGCGTGCATCCAGCATCACGTCCTTGCCGGTGGCCGCGTCGTGCAGAAGGAAGAAGCCGCCGCCGCCGAGTCCGGAACTGATCGGCTCGACCACCGCCAGCGTGGACGAGACCGCCACCGCAGCGTCGAAGGCGTTGCCGCCCTGCGCCAGGATATCGATACCGGCCTGGGTGGCCAGCGCGTGGCCGCTGGCAATGGCTGCGCCGTCGGGGCGCTCGGCACGAGCCGGGCTGTCGGCCCAGGCCATCGGGCTCAGCAGCAGGCCGAGCAGCAACAGGGGGCGGACGATCAGCGTCTTCATTCGGATGGGGGCTCCGCATAGAGTTCGGGGTGATCGTGCTGCAGCTGGCGCAGCTTGGCCAGCAGCTGGTCTTCCGTTTCCACGATCTCCGGATCCGGGTCGATGCACTCGACCGGGCAGACGACCACGCACTGTGGCTCGTCGAAATGACCCACGCATTCGGTGCAGCGCGCAGGGTCGATCACGTAGATGGTTTCACCCATCGCAATGGCCTGGTTCGGGCAGGCCGGCTCGCAGACGTCGCAGTTGACGCAGAGCTCGTTGATTTTCAGCGACATGGCGATACTCCTCGCCCGCGCCTTGGGACAAAGGACCGGCCAGCGCGGGCGCGCGGGCCGGTCAGGTCATCAGCGGCGCCCTGGCAGGACGCCGCCCGGGCCATGCCGGAGCATGGCCGCCATGGCTCGGTATTACTTGGCTTCGACGAAAATGTACTCGGCACCGGTCGGCTGGATCGCAGCCTGCACGCGGGCGTTGTCGGCCGACTGGCCGATGAAGACGACGCGCACGCCCTTCATCGAATCCGGCGACACGTCCTTGAACACGGCCTGGATCATGTCAGCCATCTTGCCCGAGGCCGACGAACCGAAGGCCAGCATGTTGCCCGGCTGCACGCCACGGGCCACGGCCTGGGTCGCGCTCTCGGTCTGGCGCTCGTACTTGGCCTGGAAGTCCGGGTCCGATTCCGGGGAGAGGTAGTACAGGAACGGGCTGTTGGTGATGTTGCCCATGTTCTGGATCGCCACTTCCTGCAGGTACTTCTTCCAGCCGGCATCGTCGTCCTTGGCCGGAGCGACCAGGGCCTGCTTGGCCTCGTCGACCGGAGCGGCCTCTTCCTTCTTGCAGGCGGTGAAGGCCAGGGCCAACGAAGCGATCAGCATCGCGCGCATGGTGGTGTTCATGGATTTCCTCCCGGAATGGTGCGTGGTGTTGTACGTAATGGGGTGCAGGTACGGCGGGCTTACGACTGTGCCGCCTTCGCTTCGCGGACCTTGCGCAGGGCTTCGAGCACCGCGGCCGGCACGAAACCGGACACGTCGCCGCCCAGGCGCGCGATCTCGCGGACCAGCGAGGACGAAATGAAGCTGTGCTGCTCGGCCGGGGTCAGGAACAGGGTCTCGACCTCGGGGATCAGGTGGCGGTTCATGCTGGCCATCTGGAACTCGTACTCGAAGTCGGACACCGCGCGCAGGCCGCGCAGCAGCACCCCGCCCTGGACCGAACGTACGAAATGGGCCAGCAGGGTATCGAAGCCGATGACTTCGACATTGCCATGGTGGGCCAGGGCGCCACGCGCCAGCTGCACGCGCTGTTCCAGCGGCAGCGCCGGGCCCTTCGACGGGCTCTGCGCCACGCCGACCACGACCTTTTCGAACAGCGGCGCGGCCCGGCTCACAAGGTCGATGTGACCGTTGGTGATCGGGTCGAACGTGCCGGGATAGACGGCGATGCGGCGGTTGGCCACGGTCATGGGCGGTAGCAGATGTTCAGATGAGGTCAAAGTGTAGCAGTGGCACGGCGGTACAGGGCAAAGCGCACCTCACGGGTGCCGCCCTCGCGGTGCAGCAGCCAGCCCTGCGGCAGCACCGGCACGTGGCCGGCCGGCGATTCCAGGTACAGCCAGGCGTCGGCGGCCAGGTGCCGCGGCAGCTGGGCCAGCACGTCCTGCCACAGGCCATCGGCGAATGGCGGGTCGATGAACACCAGATCGGCCTGCTGCGCGGGCGCACCCTGCAGCCAGCGCAGGGCATCGGCCTGCACGACGCTGATCTGGTCGCTGGCCTGCAGCTTGGCCACGGCGGCGGCCAGGTTGCGTCCCAGCTGCGCATCGCGCTCGACCAGGGTGGCGTGGGTGGCACCGCGCGAGACCGCTTCCAGGCCCAATGCGCCGCTGCCGGCGAACAGGTCCAGCACACAGGCCCCGCCGAGCTTGGGCATCAGCCAGTTGAACAGGGTTTCGCGCACACGATCGCTGCTGGGCCGCAGTCCCGGCAGGGTCGGCACCGGCAGGCGGGTATTGCGCCAGCGACCGCCGATGATGCGGACCTGGCCGTCATTGCCCCCGCGGCCGCTCACCGGCGCCCCCGGCGGGGTTCATTCGAGAAATTCAGCATGAGCGGGATTGTAGTTCGGCCGGGCGGCGCCCGGGGACGCGCCAACGCATGCGCGCTGTCGCTCCCACGCTTTGCTGCGCGAAACGCGGGCCCCACTTACCAGCTTCCACACCCCGGCCGCTTCGCGGCCGCCCCCTGACTCAGGGGGCTCCACCCCAGACGCGATCCGATGCTCGACATACAGGCCAGTTTTATTTCGATATCTGACAGATGTGTCGACCAAGGTCGACACCTACCAACAGCCGAGTGAACCCGTCCAAGTCTCGGGGGTCACTTCAGGGACGGGTTCATGGCGTGTCCTGCCAACCCACACCGCCCCGCCATCCCACGGAACGCCCGCTGTTGCTGTTGCTTCGGCCTCTGCAGGTGCAGGGCTGCAAGCCCTGCCCGACCAACCCCTTGATTTCGGGACAATCATCCCTACCCCTTGGCGAGGCCGCACGCGCTGGCGCGGCATTGCACATGGAGCCCTATCGATGACCGAGACCACCCAGACCGAAACCCTTGGCTTCCAGACCGAAGTCAAGCAGCTGCTGCAGTTGATGATCCACTCGCTGTACTCCAACAAGGAAATCTTCCTGCGCGAGCTGGTCTCCAACGCTGCCGACGCCGCCGACAAGCTACGCTTCGAGGCCCTGACCCAGCCGGCGCTGCTGGAAGGCGACAGCGAGCTGCGCGTGCGCGTCAGCTTCGACGACGCCGCCCACACCATCACCATCGAAGACAACGGCATTGGCATGAGCCGCGCCGAAGCCATCGCCCACCTCGGCACCATCGCCAAGTCCGGCACCGGCGACTTCCTGCGGCAGCTGTCCGGCGACCAGAAGAAGGATTCGCAGCTGATCGGCCAGTTCGGCGTCGGCTTCTACAGCGCTTTCATCGTCGCCGACGAAGTGGAAGTGACCTCGCGCCGCGCCGGCCTGGCTGCAGCCGAAGGCGTGCGCTGGAGCTCGCGTGGCGAAGGCGATTTCGAAGTGGCCACCGTCGACAAGGCCGAGCGCGGTACCCGCATCGTGCTGCACCTGAAGGACGGCGAGCACGACTTCGCCGATGGCTGGCGCCTGCGCAGCATCCTCAAGAAGTACTCGGACCATATCGGTCTGCCGATCCAGATGCCGAAGGAAGGTGGCGAAGAAGGCGCCGCCGTCGAGTGGGAGACCGTCAACCGCGCCAGCGCGCTGTGGACCCGCCCGCGCACCGAGATCAGCGACGCCGAGTACACCGAGTTCTACAAGCACGTAGCGCACGACCATAGCGACCCGCTGGCGTGGAGCCACAACAAGGTCGAGGGCAAGCTGGAGTACATCTCACTGCTGTACGTGCCCGGCCGCGCGCCGTTCGACCTGTACCACCGCGATGCGCCCAAGGGCCTGAAACTGTACGTGCAGCGCGTGTTCGTGATGGACCAGGCCGAGCAGTTCCTGCCGCTGTACCTGCGCTTTATCAAGGGCGTGGTCGATTCCAACGACCTGTCGCTGAACGTGTCGCGCGAGATCCTGCAGTCCGGCCCGGTCATCGATTCGATGAAATCGGCGCTGACCAAGCGTTCGCTGGACATGCTGGAGAAGCTGGCCACCGACAAGCCCGAGCAATACGCCACGTTCTGGAAGGAGTTCGGCCAGGTGCTGAAGGAGGGCCCGGCCGAGGACTACAACAACCGCGAGAAGGTGGCCGGCCTGCTGCGCTTCGCCTCCACCCGCGGCGACGGCGATGCGCAGAGCGTGTCGCTGGCCGATTACATCGGCCGCATGACCGAAGGCCAGGACAAGATCTACTACCTCACCGGCGAGAGCTACAGCCAGGTACGCAACAGCCCGCACCTGGAAGTGTTCCGCAAGAAGGGTGTGGAAGTGCTGCTGCTGACCGACCGCATCGACGAGTGGCTGATGGGCTACCTGACCGATTTCGACGGCAAGGGCTTCGTCGACATCGCCCGTGGCGATCTCGACCTGGGCGCACTGGAAACCGATGCGGACAAGCAGGCACAGGAAGCGGCAGCAAAGGACAAGCAGGGCCTGGTCGAGCGGCTCAAGACGGTCCTGGGTGACGAAGTGGCCGAGGTGCGCGTGTCGCACCGCCTGACCGATTCGCCGGCGGTGCTGGCCATCGGCGAGCAGGACCTGGGCCTGCAGATGCGCCAGATCCTGGAAGCCAGCGGGCAGAAGGTGCCGGACAGCAAGCCGGTGCTGGAGATCAACCCGGGCCATCCGCTGATCGCCAAGCTCGACGCCGAAGCCGATGGCGCGCGCTTCGACGACCTCGGCCGGGTGCTGTTCGACCAGGCCGCGCTGGCCGCCGGTGACAGCCTGAAGGACCCGGGTGCCTATGTGGCGCGCCTGAACAAGCTGCTGCTGGAGTTGTCGGCCTGATCGACAGATCGGGTGCCGGGCAGCGTCCCGATGGAGGCCAACCCTGGTTCACGCGCTTTTGTAGAGTCGAGCCATGCTCGACTGCTCCATGAGTGCCAACCAAGGTTGGCACCTGCCAGGGCGGGGCTTGGATGCCGACCAAGGTTGGCACCTGCCAGGGGCAGCGGTTGGCACCTGCCAAGGCGGTGTTGCTCAGGCCTCCCGATCCAGCAGCGAACCCAGCAACGGGTCCTGGCGGCGGATCACCGAGGCATTGGCGGCGAAGGCCACCACCTCGGCTTTCGCCGCCAGCAGATCTCCCAGCGGTGCACCGACATCGGCGCCGGCGGCAGTCACCGAGGCCTGCACCCCACCCTGTCCAGTGGCACCGCGCTGCAACTGCAGGCGCTGCGCATCCGGGGTCGCCAGATTGGCCACGTTGTGCGCGGCCACCTGCACGCCCTGCTGGGCCGCACGCATGCCGCCTAGGGCGATTCCCATCACGTTGTTCATGGCGGTCTCCGGGCCGCTCCGCGCAACCCTCCGGACCGGTTAACGGCCAGCCGGCCGCGACCTTGAGTCCACATCGGCCCGACAGGCCCGAGTGGTAGCATATCCCTCTGATTTCAGCGCCTTTTGCCAATGCTCAGTTTTTTCCGCCGCAAGAAGCCCCAGGATGCCCCCACCACGGAGGCGCCCAAGACCCAGCACTACTCGGCTGAAGAGCTGGCGGCGGCGTTCCCGTCGGCCGCCCCGGCCGAAGACGCACCCACCGCCGCGGTGGTCGAAGCCAAGGCACCGGAACCGGCCACCGTCGCCGTACAGGCCCCCGTCGCCGAAGTGCCTGCCGTGCCAGCTGCGCAGCCGGCCACCGCGTCCGAGGACGTCCAGGCTGAAACGCTCGCCGCGGCCGCTGTGCTGGCTCCTCTGGCTCCGGTCATTCCGGTCGAGGAACCAACCGCCCCGGCCACCGACCTGCCGGCGCTGGTGGATGCCCCGCCGGCGCCCGCCGGCAAGCCCGGCTGGCGCGAACGCCTGCGCAACAGCGTCATCGCGCGCAGCTTCGGCGGCCTGTTCTCGCGCAACCCCAAGCTCGACGACGATCTGCTGGACGAACTGGAAACCGCCCTGATCACCGCCGACGTCGGCGTGGGCGCCACCACCGATCTGGTCGAGGGCCTGCGCAAGCGCATGAAGTCGCGCGAGTTCGCCGACGCCAATGCGCTGCTGGCCGCGCTGCGCGCCGAGCTGATCGCGATCCTGCAGCCGGTGGCCAAGCCGCTGGTGATCGACCGCAACGCCAAGCCCTTCGTGGTGCTCACCGTCGGCGTCAACGGCGTCGGCAAGACCACCACCATCGGCAAACTGGCCAAGCGCTTCAAGGATGACGGCCACAGCCTGATGCTGGCTGCCGGCGATACCTTCCGCGCCGCGGCCGTGGCCCAGCTGCAGGCCTGGGGCGAGCGCAACGGCGTGGCCGTGGTCGCGCAGGGGCAGAACGCCGATGCCGCTTCGGTGGCATTCGACGCGCTGCAGGCCGGCAAGGCCCGCGGCACCTCGGTGCTGATCGCCGATACCGCCGGCCGCCTGCACACCCAGTCAGGCCTGATGAACGAGCTGGGCAAGATCCGCCGCGTGCTCGGCAAGATCGACCCCACCGCCCCGCACGAAGTGCTGATGGTGATCGACGGCACCACCGGCCAGAACGCGCTGTCGCAGCTGCGCCAGTTCAATGCCGCAGTGAACGTGACCGGCCTGGTGGTGACCAAGCTGGACGGCACCGCCAAGGGCGGCGTGGTGTTCGCACTGGCCCGCGAGTTCGGCATTCCGATCCGCTTCGCCGGCATTGGCGAGCGCCCGGAAGACCTGCGCGTGTTCGACCCGGAAGCCTTCGTCGACGCCCTGCTGCCCGAAGCATTGGGCGCCTGATAGATCGCGCAGCCACCGCAATCTGGTGCAGCCACCCATGGGTGGCTCCACCAGGGCGAAGCAGAGCCACCCCATGGGTGGCTGCCTCCTTCCGGAACACTCATGCCCCGCCAGCCGCACGCCAGCGCCGACACTGCCCAGGAAGACGACTTCGTCGCCCGCCTGCTGCACTGGTTCGACGACCACGGTCGCCATGACCTGCCCTGGCAGCACCCGCGCAGCCCCTATCGGGTCTGGCTGTCGGAAATCATGCTGCAGCAGACCCAGGTGGCTACGGTCATCCCGTACTTCCAGCGGTTCCTGCAGCACTTCCCGACCCTGCCCGACCTCGCTGCCGCCAGCAATGACGCAGTGATGGCGCAGTGGGCCGGGCTCGGCTACTACGCCCGTGCACGCAACCTGCATGCCGCGGCAAAGCGCTGCGTGGAACTGCACGACGGCGACCTGCCGCGTGACTTCGATGCATTGCATGCCCTGCCCGGCATCGGCCGCAGCACCGCCGGTGCGATCCTCAGCCAGGCCTGGAACGAGCGGTTCGCGATTCTCGACGGCAACGTCAAGCGCGTGCTCAGCCGCTACCACGGCATCGACGGCTTTCCCGGCCTGCCGGCCATCGAGAAACAACTGTGGGCGATTGCCGAGGCGCACGTCGCGCAGGTGCCGGCCGGGCGCATGGCCGATTACACCCAGGCGCAGATGGACCTGGGCGCGACGGTATGCAGCCGGGCCAAGCCGGCCTGCGTGATCTGCCCGCTGCAGGACGCATGCGTGGCGCGGCGCGAAGGCCGCACCGCTGAACTGCCCACGCCCAAGCCCAGCAAGACCCTGCCCGAACGCGAAGCAGTTGCACTGCTGCTGCGCGACGCCCAGCAGCGCGTGCTGCTGCAGAAGCGGCCGGACACCGGCATCTGGGCGCAGCTGTGGACGCTGCCGCAGGCCGAGGCCGGCAGCGACCTGCAGGACTGGTTCGACGCACATGTCGACGGCTCGCTGGAAGATGCGGAGGAACTGCCGGTGCTGCAGCACACCTTCAGCCACTACAGGCTGCACCTGCAGGTATTGTCACGGAAGGTGCGCGGCCTGCGCGTGGAAGAACCCACGCTGCGCTGGGTCGCCAACGACGAGCTACCCGCATTGGGCCTGCCGGCACCGATCCGCAAACTGCTCGACGGCGCCACGATCAAGACGCCGAAACGAAATTCCAGCAAACCCCGCAACCACGAGTGAGTGCCATGCCCCGAACCGTCTTCTGCCAGTACGAACAACGCGATGCCGAGGGCCTGGACTTCGTGCCCTACCCCGGCGAGCTGGGCCAGCGCATCTTCAACAACATCGGCAAGCAGGCCTGGGCCGCGTGGCTGGCCCACCAGACCATGCTGATCAACGAGAACCGGCTGTCGCCGCGCACGCCGGAACATCGTGCGTTCCTTGAAGGCGAACTGGTCAAGTTCCTGTTCGAGAAGGACGCGGAAAAGCCGGCCGGCTTCACCCCGGAAGCCTGACAGGCAGGTCGTGCAGGCCGCTGGCCGGCAATCTGGCATCTGCGCGATGCCGGCCAGCGGCCGGCACTACCGCGCTATTTCGCGTTTTCCTCGCGCTCCTGCACCTGCGCCTGGCGCAGCTCCTGCTCGGACGCACGCAGGGCCTTCACGTCCAGCTTGCGGATGCTGTTGATGAAGCACGGCAGGCGCGGGCCGCCGGTGGGGTCGCGCACCAGCACCTTGTCGAAGCGCGACGACACGCGGCCCATGCTGCTGGTCAGGCCGATGGCGGTCGCATATGGCAGGTCCTGGCAGGGACCATTCAACTCCAGCAGATAGGCTTCGCTGGGACGGGTCCACACCGCCAGCGCACTGTCGCCCAGCTCGGTCCAGCCATTGAGGCTGCCAAAGAACTGCATGTCATTCTGCGGCGCGCCGGCGTGGGCACGGTACAGATCCAGTTTCTCGGTACTGCTGAGCCGGCCGGTGGTCGCACAGGCGGCCAGTGCCAGGCAGAGTCCGGCCATCAGGATCGGGGTCTTCATGGCGATCTCCTCGGGGAACTGTCGCCATCATGCGCCTGGGCTGGCAACGCCGGCGCGACGGCTCGCGCCCCATTCAGCCGCCGGTCGGCGGCTGCTGGCCGGACCACGGTAGACGCCAACCTTGGTTGGCGCCTGCCCTGCTGGAGCAGCCACCCAAGGGCGGCCTCTACCAAAGCGGTCCCAGCGCTCAGACGTCGGCGTGGGCCAATGCGTGCAGGCGCCCTTCGCGCAGCTCCAGCACCCGGTCCAGGCGCCGTGCTAGGCTGCGGTCGTGGGTCACCAGCACCAGGCTGGTATGACGCGCGCGGTTGAGCTCCAGCATCAGCTCGAACACGGTGCCGGCGGTGCGGTCATCCAGGTTACCGGTCGGCTCGTCGCCGAGTACGCAGGCCGGATGATTGACCAGCGCGCGCGCCACTGCAGCACGTTGGCGTTCGCCGCCGGACAGCTCGCCCGGCTTGTGGTCCAGGCGATGGCCGAGGCCGACCGCTTCCAGCAGCGTGGTGGCCCGGCTGCTCGCCTCGGCCACGGCGGTGCCGGCCAGCAGCACCGGCATCATCACGTTTTCCAGCGCGGTGAATTCCGGCAGCAGGTGATGGAACTGGTAGACGAAGCCCAGCGCCTGGTTGCGCAGCAGGCCGCGCGCGGTATCCGACAGCGCCGACATGCGCTGGCCGGTCACATACACTTCGCCGGCAGTCGGAATGTCCAGGCCGCCCAGCAGATGCAGCAGCGTGCTCTTGCCGGCGCCGGAGGCACCGATGATCGCCACCGTCTCGCCAGCAGTCACGGTCAGGTCCAGCCCATCGAACACCGGGGTCTGCATGCGCCCTTCGGCATAGGTCTTGCCCAGCGCTTCGGCGCGGATCACTTCATCGCCGCGGTTGACGACCTTATTCATAACGCAGGGCCTCCGCCGGCTGGGTGCGTGCTGCCCGCCAGGCGGGATACAGGGTGGCCAGGAAGCTCATCAGCAGCGCGACCACGGTGATCGCCACCACGTCGCCGGTCTGCATGTCGGTCGGCAGGCCGGTGATGTAGTACACATCCTCCGGCAGCAGCTTGACGTTGAACACGCTCTCGATGGCGCCGAGGATGCGTTCCAGGTTGAGGGTCAGGGTGATGCCGCCGATCAGGCCGGCCAGCGTGCCGAAGATGCCGATCAACGAGCCCTGCACCATGAACACCTGCATCACCCCGCCCGGGGTCAGGCCCAGGGTGCGCAGGATGGCAATGTCGGCCTGCTTGTCGGTCACCAGCATCACCTGCGAGGACACCAGGTTGAAGGCCCCCATGGCGATGATCAGCGACAGCAGGATGCCCATCACCACCTTCTCCATGCGCAGCGAGTGGTAGAGGTTGGCGTTCTGCTGTGTCCAGTCACTCACGCGGTAGGCACCGCCGAGGCTCTGCGCCAGGTCCACGCCCACTTCCAGCGAGCGGTCCATGTCGTGCAGCTTCAGCCGCACGCCGGTGGCGCCGTCACTGCGCAGAACACGCTCCAGGTCCTGCATGTTGGCGAAGCCGACGCCGCGATCGACCTCGTTGTAGCCGGCCTCGAAGATGCCGCTGACGGTGAAGCGCTTCATCCGTGGCACCGCACCAGCCGGCGTGCCCTGCACTTCGGCAAAGGTCACCAGCACCTGGTCGCCAACGTCCACGCCCAGCCAGATCGCCAGCTCCTTGCCCAGCAGCAGGTTGAAGCTGCCCGGCTTGAGGCTGTCATAGCTGCCCTTGGTGACCTTCCTGTCGATCACCGAGACGTTCGGCTCCAGCGCCGGATCGATGCCCTGGATGATCGCGCCCTGCACGCGCGGGCCGCTGATCATCGACTGGATCTCGATGTACGGCGCGGCACCCGCCACGCGCGGATCCTTGCGGGCGACATCAACCACCCGCATCCAGTCCGGCATCGGCTCGCCGTCGCGGCTGATGGTGGTATGGGCGGTCATCTGCAGCAGGCGGCTGCGGATTTCCTTCTGGAAACCGCTCATCACCGCCAGGGTGGTGATCAGCACCGTAACGCCGAGCGCGATGCCCAGGATCGATGCCATCGAGATGAAGGAGATGAAGCCGTTGCGGCGCTTGGCGCGCAGGTAGCGCAGGCCGATGGCCACGGGAATGGGTTTGAACATGCAGGCACGCCGGTCAATTCAGCTTATGGTGCCATTGACCGGGGCCGACGGGAAACGCTGCGTGTGGCCACGGCCAGTCGCAGTTCACGTCGCTGCCCTGAATCGAGCACATCCGGCCAGAACAGCAGGCGCCGGCGGCGCCGATCCTCACGCCACAGCAACAACAACCATGGGCCACGCACCACCAGCCGTGGCGTATCGACGTCCCGTCCGGCCACCTGCAATGCCTCGGGAAGCGGAGGCAGAAGCACCTGCACGCGCGGCCTGCGCTGGCGCCAGGCCAGTTCGGCCAAGCCGACGCCCCAGGCCAGCAGCAGCGCGGGCATCAGCAACCGCGCAGGCAGATCCGAGGCGCGCAACAACCAGGGCGCGGCCAGCAGCACCGCCAACTGGGCGGCGGCCTGCAGCCGCGAGGGGCGCCACTCAAGGCTTGAGGGCGAGGATCTTCTGCATGAGGGGGATCGCGTGCGCATGCGGGCAGGCCTCATAGCCCATGAACCAGCGCCACAACTTATCGTCCTCGCAGTCGAGCAGGAACAGGAAAACCTCGCGCTCTCCGGTCGGTGCAGTGCTCCACTCACGGTCCAGGTAGCGGCCGAACAGCTGGTCCAGTTCGCGCATGCCGCGGCGGCAGCGCCAGCGCAGCTTCTTCAGCAGGACATCGTCTTCCATCGTGCTTCTCCAGATACAGCAAAGCCACGCATGGCGTGGCTCTACTGGGTGGTGCAGCCTCACGTGACGTGGCTCCACCGGGTACTGCCAGGCCTTTATCAGGCGCGGCGCTCCATCATCAGCTTCTTGATCTCGGCGATCGCCAGCGCCGGGTTCAGGCCCTTCGGGCAGGTCCGGGCGCAGTTCATGATGGTGTGGCAGCGGTACAGCTTGAACGGATCTTCCAGATCGTCCAGGCGCGCACCGGTGTCCTCATCGCGCGAGTCGATGATCCAGCGATAGGCCTGCAGCAGGATCGCCGGGCCCAGGTAACGCTCGCCGTTCCACCAGTAGCTCGGGCAGCTGGTCGAGCAGCAGGCGCACAGGATGCACTCATACAGGCCGTCCAGCTTCTTGCGGTCTTCCGGCGACTGCAGGCGCTCGCGGTCCGGCGGTGCCGGGGTCTGGGTGCGGATCCACGGCTTGATCGAGGCGTACTGCGCGTAGAAGTGGGTCAGGTCCGGAACCAGATCCTTGACCACGTTCATGTGCGGCAGCGGGTAGATCGGCACTTCCTTCTTGCCGCAGTCCGAGATGGCTCGGGTGCAGGCCAGGGTGTTGGTGCCGTCGATGTTCATCGCGCACGAACCACAGATACCTTCGCGGCAGGAACGGCGGAAGGTCAGGGTCGGGTCGATCTCGTTCTTGATCTTGATCAGGGCGTCCAGGACCATCGGGCCACAGGCGTCCAGATCGACTTCATAGGTATCGGTGCGCGGGTTGCTGTCGTCGTCCGGACTCCAGCGGTAGATCTTGAAGGTGCGCACATTCTTGCCGCCGTTCTTCACGGGGAAGTGCTTGCCCTTCGTGATCTTGGAATTCTTGGGGAGTGAAAACTCGGCCATGGCTGCTCTCGTTGGCTCAGGCGGCCCGCGCCCGTGGGCGCGGATTGCATGGTAGGCGGGGTCGGATCAGTACACGCGCGGCTTCGGCGGCACCACGGACACGTCGTCGGTCAACGTGTACATGTGCACCGGACGGTAGTCGAAGCTGCACTTGCCCTTCTCGTCGACGCTGACCAGGGTGTGCTTCTGCCAGTTGACGTCGTCGCGGTCCGGATAGTCCTCGTGCGCATGCGCACCACGGCTTTCCTTGCGCTGTTCGGCCGAGTTGATCGTCGCCACCGCGTTGAGCAGCAGGTTGTTCAGCTCGTAGGTCTCGATCAGGTCCGAGTTCCAGACCAGCGAACGGTCGGAGACCTTCACGTCCTGGAACGAGTCGAAGATCTTGTCCATCTTCTCGCAGCCTTCCTTCAGCGTCTGGCTGGTGCGGAAGACGGCCGCGTCAGCCTGCATGGTGCGCTGCATGCGATCGCGGATGACCGAGGTCGGGGTATCGCCGTTGGCGTGGCGCAGCTTGTCCAGCAGCCCCAGCGCCTTGTCGCAGGCATCGGCCGGCAGCGGCTTGTGCGCGGCACCCGGCTTGATGGTCTCGGCGCAGCGGTTGGCCACCGCACGGCCGAACACCACCAGGTCGAGCAGCGAGTTCGAGCCCAGGCGGTTGGCGCCGTGCACGGACACGCAGGCCGCTTCGCCGATGGCGTACAGGCCCGGCACCACGGCGTTGTCGTTGTCGCCGACCTTCTGCACCACTTCACCGTGGTAGTTGGTCGGGATGCCGCCCATGTTGTAGTGCACGGTCGGAATGACCGGGATCGGCTGCTTGTGCACATCGACGCCGGCGAAGATGCGGGCGCTCTCGGCGATGCCCGGCAGCTTCTCGTCGATCACGCCCGGGCCGAGGTGGGTCAGGTCGAGCAGGATGTGGTCCTTGTGCTCGCCGACGCCGCGGCCTTCGCGGATCTCGATGGTCATCGAACGGCTGACCACGTCGCGCGAGGCCAGATCCTTGTAGTGCGGTGCATAGCGCTCCATGAAGCGCTCGCTGCTGCTGTTGCGCAGGATGCCGCCTTCACCGCGGACACCCTCGGTGATCAGGCAGCCGGCGCCGTAGATGCCGGTCGGGTGGAACTGCACGAACTCCATGTCCTGCATGGCGATGCCGGCACGCATGGCCAGGCCGCCACCGTCGCCGGTGCAGGTGTGCGCCGAGGTAGCGCTGAAGTAGGCACGGCCGTAGCCGCCGGTGGCCAGCACCACGCCCTGGGCGCGGAACAGGTGCAGCGTGCCATCGGACATGTCCAGGGCCAGCACGCCGCGGCAGGCGCCTTCGTCGTCGAAGATCAGGTCGAGCGCGAAGTACTCGATCATGAAGCGCGCATCGTGCTTCAGCGACTGCTGGTACAGGGTGTGCAGCATCGCGTGGCCGGTACGGTCGGCCGCCGCGCAGGTACGCTGCGCCGCCGGGCCTTCGCCGTACTTGGTGGTCATGCCACCGAACGGACGCTGGTAGATCTTGCCTTCGGCGGTGCGCGAGAACGGCACGCCGTAGTGTTCCAGTTCGATGATGGCCGGGATGGCCTCACGGCACATGTACTCGATGGCGTCCTGGTCACCCAGCCAGTCCGAACCCTTGATGGTGTCGAAGAAGTGGTAGCGCCAGTCGTCCTCGCCCATGTTGCCGAGTGCGGCCGAAATACCGCCCTGGGCGGCGACGGTGTGCGAACGGGTCGGGAAGACCTTGGTCAGGCACACGGTCTGCAGGCCCTTGGCGGCCAGGCCGAACGTGGCGCGCAGGCCGGCACCGCCGGCGCCGACCACGACCATGTCGTACTTGTGTTCGGTGATCTTGTAAGCGGACATCTAATCTGGATTCCTGTGTAGGTGCCTGGGCTCAGGCAACGCCGAGGGCGATGCGGCCCACCGCAAACACACTGACGATCATGCCGAGCACGGCGACGAACTTCACCGCGGTCTGCAGCACCAGGGCCAGCAGCGATTCGTGGATGTAGTCTTCCAGCACGACCTGCATGCCGAGCTGCGCGTGCCAGAACATGGCGATCAGCAGGCCGATCAGCGGCACTGCATTCCACGGCTTGGCCACGGCGGCGGCGGCGGTCGCGTAATCCGAGCCCAGCAGGCCCAGTACGAAGACCAGGAACCAGATGCCCAGCACCACCAGCGCGGCGGCGGTCAGGCGCTGGTGCACGAAATGCTCGGTGCCGGTCTTGGCCGAGCCCAGGCCGCGCACGTTCTTCAGCGGGGTACGGAACTTGCTCACGCGGCACCTCCGAACATCACATAGGCCCACACCAGCAGGGTGATCACCAGGCTGCCGATGACCGAGAGCCAGCTGCTGCGGATGAAGGCAGGTATGCTGAAGCCGATGGCGAAGTCCTGCACTACATGGCGGATGCCATTGCACAGGTGATAGGCGAACGACCATGTCCACGCGAACAGGAACACGCGGCCATACCAGGCCCCGGCATGGCCGGTGAAGCAGTTCCAGGACTCGGGCCCCATCATCAGGGCCAGCAGGCCGGCAGCGATGATGAGGGCACCAACAGACAGAAAGATGCCAGTGGCTCGATGCAGGATCGAGGTGGCCATCTGAATCTGCCAGCGATACACCTGAAGGTGCGGGGAAAGTGGGCGTTGTCTGGTCGCCATTCGCTGGGCTCGTTGTCTCGGCTGGGCGGCACGCGGCCGCGTTGGCTCAATGCTGATCAGAAATCGATGCAGCGTCCGTTTTTCTCCCAATCGCCATACCGCACCGGATCAAGTCCGCCGCGGCCGCCGAATTCCTCTGCTTTTTCCTGTTCCACGGGCACGGGTGCCGCGGGGACCAGCGGGGCTTCAGATTCGTCGTCGGGAGTGGGGGTTGTTTGGCCTATCATGTTCGGTCTCGCAACGCACAAATTTTAGACCTCGTTCACGTGCCTGACAACCTGCCCCCTGCTTTCGTCGGATATCCGCGCCTGCCCGGCCACCAGCTGCTGAGCCTGCAGGGCCCGGATGCGGCCGCCTTCGCCCACGCCCAGTTCAGCAGCGATGTCACCGCCCTGCCCCTGCTGCACTGGCAGTGGAGCGCCTGGCTGAGTGCCAAGGGCCGCACCCTGGCAGTGTTCCAGCTGCTCCGGCTGGCCGACGATCACGTGATGCTGGTGCTGGCCGACGGCGATGCCGATGCGATTGCGTCGCAACTGCAGCGCTTCGTGTTCCGTCGCAAGGTGCAGGTACAGGTGCGCAGCGATCTGGCCGTGGCCGGTGCGTTCACTGCGCCCGAGGCTGCCAGCGGCGCCGCGATCGCGCTCGCTGCAGGTGACGGCTGGGAGCTGGACCTGGGCAGCGACGCCCTGCCGCGCACCCTGCGCATCGGGGCGGCGGCTGCCGTTGCATCCGGCAGCGAAACCGATGAGGCCGCCTTCGCCCTCGCCTGGCGCCAGGCCGACCTGCGCTACGGATTGCCGCGCTTGGACGAAAGCCAGCGCGAAGTGTGGACCCCGCAGCAGCTGGGCCTGGACCGCCTGAATGGCTACAGCGTGAAGAAAGGCTGCTACCCGGGCCAGGAAATCGTCGCCCGCACCCACTTCCTCGGCAAGGCCAAGCGCGCGGTGCAGCTGCTGCATACCGCGGCACCGGCACAGGCCGGCGATGGCGTGCTGCAGGACGGCGCGACGCTGGGCACGGTCGCCAGCGTGGCCGGCAACCTGGCGCTGGCGGTGCTGCCGCTGGAAGCCAGTGATGCTGACCTGCAGGTGGGCGATGCCATCGCGCAGCGCGTGCCGTTGCTGGATGGGCTGGCGCGCTGAATGAGTGGTAGTGCCGGCCGCTGGCCGGCAACCTCAACCAGGTGTGGTTGCCGGCCAGCGGCCGGCACTACCGGTTACAGGCGTTCGCCGCTCTCTGCGTTGAAGAAATGCAGGCCCTGCGGGTGAATCGCCACGCGGATCTGCTCGCCCACTGCTGGCAGCGACTGCGGTGCCACGCGCATGGTCAGCGCATGCTGGCCACTGCTCAGATTGACGAAGATCTCGTTGCCGACCGGCTCGATGCCTTCGATGCGCGCGGTGAATGCATGCGCATCATCGGCAGCCGCCGGCTGCAGGTGCTCCGGGCGCACGCCCACCGCGATCGGCTTCTGCAGCCATGCCGGATCGATCGTCGCCTGGCCCAGCGGTGCACGCCATTCGCCGTCGACCACGCTCACGCCGCCGGCATCGCCCTGCAGCGTGCCACGCAGCACGTTCATCGCCGGGCTGCCGAGGAAACCGGCCACGAACAGGTTGGCCGGGCGATCGTACAGCGCCATCGGCGTATCGATCTGCTGGATGATGCCGTCCTTCAGCACCACGATGCGCTGGCCCAGGGTCATCGCTTCAACCTGGTCGTGCGTCACGTAGATCATGGTGGTGCCCAGCTTGCGGTGCAGCTGCGCGATCTCGGTACGCACGCTGTGGCGCAGCTTGGCGTCGAGGTTGGACAGCGGCTCGTCGAGCAGGAACACCGCCGGCTCGCGCACCAGCGCCCGGCCCAGTGCCACGCGCTGGCGCTGGCCACCGGACATCGCCTTGGGCAGCTTGTCCATCATCTCGGTCAGGCCCAGCGTCTGCGCCGCCTCGGCAATGCGCTTGTCGATGGTCGCCTTGTCATGCCCGCGCAGCTTCAGGCCGAAGGCCAGGTTCTCGGCCACGGTCATGTGCGGGTACAACGCGTAGCTCTGGAACACCATGGCGATGTCGCGATCCTTCGGCGCCACGTCGTTGACCACGCGATCACCGATGGTCAGCGTGCCGCCGCTGATTTCTTCAAGGCCCGCCACCATCCGCAACAGGGTCGACTTGCCACAGCCGGACGGACCGACCAGCACCATCAGCTCGCCATCGGCGACCTCGAAGCTGGCGTCCTTCACCGCGACCTGGCCGTTGTCATAGACCTTGCGCACACCCTGCAACTGCACTTTTGCCATATCACCTATCCGGTCCGCCCGAAGCCGGGCTGTCTTTTGGGACTGCCTCGGCCCTCCCGATGGCAGTGATGATTGCGCGCTTGCCGCATGACGGCGAGCACTGCAATCGAATACAGTTGCCCATTCTGCCATGTAAACGTTTTCACGTGGCACTATCCGATGATCGGTGCGCACCGATCTGCGTCGGCGGTTGAACGAAGGTTCCGCCGAGGTAGTGGTTTCGAATGGAACGGTCTTCCGCAACCCCGGAGATCGCCCCTGACGAACCTCGGACAGGCAGTTGCGCGGATGTCCCCCGAACCCAGCCATGAAGCGATTGACAACGATGTCACCCGGATCTGAAACTCGAGCGATGCACGACACCCTCTTCCTGTTCGGTGCCACAGGTGATCTGGCCCAGCGCTACCTGTTCCCTTCGCTGCTTCGCCTGCTTGGCGACGGCCTGCTGCCGGAGGACTTCCGCATCCGCGCACTGGCCCTGTCCGGGCATGACACCGAAGCCTTCCATGACATCCTGCGGCCGCGCCTGCAGCAGGCCATGCCGATGGCCACGCAGGACGACATTGCTGCCCTGCTGCGCCGCATCGACTACCGTTCGGTGGACCTGCGCGACGTCGACTCGGTTGCCGCTGCGGTCTCCGACCTGGTGCACCGCAAGTGCGTCAGCTACCTCGCCATTCCGCCGGGCCTGTACATTTCCACCTGCGAAGGCCTGGCCAAGGGCGGCGCCCTCGCCGCGCCGGCACGCCTGATGCTGGAGAAGCCGATCGGCAGCGACAGCGAGAGCGCCGAGGAAATCATCAGCACCATCGGCCAGTGGATCGACGAGGACCGCGTGTTCCGCCTCGACCACTACCTGGGCAAGGCGGCAGTGCAGAACCTGATCGCGCTGCGCTTCGGCAATACGCTGCTGGAAGCGGTGTGGAACCGCAACTACATCGAATCGGTGCACATCCTGGTGGCCGAGAGCGAAGGCGTGGACGGCCGTGACGCCTACTATGCCCGCTCCGGCGCGCTGCGCGACATGGTGCAGAGCCACATCCTGCAGCTGCTGTGCATGGTGGCGATGGAGCCGCCGGCGTCGCTGGAGGCCGACCGCATCCGCGACGAGAAGGTCAAGGTGCTGCGCGCCCTTCGCCCGCTCGACGCGAAGCACGCCGCGCGTGACAGCATCCGCGGCCGCTATACCGCCGGCACCATCAACGGCCAGCCGGCGCAGGCTTACCAGCCGCCGGAAGGCAGCGACGTGGAAACCTTCGCCGGTGTCACCGCGCATATCGACAACTGGCGCTGGAGCGGCGTGCCGTTCCATCTGGTCACCGGCAAGCGCCTGCCCGAGCGCACCACCCGCGTGGTGGTCACGCTGAAGCCGGTCACCCATTGGCTGTTCGAGCGCCCGCAGCGCGCGCAGGCCGCACCGAACCGCCTGGTGTTCCAACTGCAGCCGCAGGAGAACATCGAACTGGGCCTGATGAGCAGCCTGGCCGGCCCGGAATGGGGCGCGCTGGAACTGCATCCGCTGGAACTGGAACTGTCAGTGCCAACCGGCCTGCATCGCCGCATCGCTTACGAGCGCCTGTTCCTGGACGCCTTCAATGGCAATCACACGCTGTTCGTGCGCGACGACGAAGTGCGTGCAGCGTGGGCCTGGATCGACAGCGTGGCCGACGCCTGGAAGGACGCCAAGCTGCCGCTGGAACCCTACCCCGCCGGCCAATGGGGCCCGAGCAATGCCGGCGAGTTCCTGCCGCAGGGCGTGGACGCACCGGACAGTGGAGCGTCGGCATGAGGGCCAGTTCGCAGCCGGTGCTGGTGGCCGACATCGGTGGCACCAATGCCCGCTTCGCCCTGGCTGACACCTCGCAGGACGCACCTCTGCAGAAGGACAGCATCCGCGAGTACGCGGTGACGGAGTTCCCTTCGCTGGGTGATGCCGCGCGCCACCATCTGGAACAGATCGGTGCCACCGCAAGCCGCGGCGTGTTCGCAGTGGCCGGTCGCGTTGATGGTGATGAAGCACGCATCACCAACCATCCGTGGGTGATCTCGCGCAGCCGCACCGCAGCGATGCTCGGTTTCGACGAACTGCACCTGATCAACGACTTTGCCGCACAGGCGATGGCGATCTCGCTGCTGCAGCCCGAGGACGTGGTCCAGGTCGGCGGTGCCGCCTGGGTACCGGGCAAGCCGGGCCAGCCGCGCAACTACGCAGTGATCGGGCCGGGTACCGGCCTCGGCGTGGGCGGCCTGATCATGCGCCACGGCCGCTGCTACCCGCTGGAAACCGAAGGCGGCCATGTCAGCTTCCCGCCAGGAACCCCGGAAGAGATCCGCATCCTCGAGATCCTGTCCGAACAGTTCGGCCGCGTCTCCAACGAGCGCCTGATCTGTGGCCCCGGCCTGGTCAACATCCACCGCGCCGTGTGCGAGATGGCCGGTATCGACCCGGGCCAGCTGCAGCCGGTGGACGTGACCGCCCGCGCCCTGCACGGTGATCCGCAGGCAATGCGCACCGTGGACGTGTTCTGCGCCGTGTTCGGCGCCATCGCCGGTGACCTGGTGCTCACCCAGGGCGCCTGGGATGGCGTGTTCCTGACCGGCGGCCTGACCCCGAAGATGCTCGATTCGCTGCAGCACTCCGGTTTCCGCCAGCGCTTCGAACACAAGGGCCGCTTCTCCTCGATCATGGCGCGCGTGCCCTCATTGGCGGTGATGCATCCCCACGCCGGACTGCTGGGCGCCGCCGCCTATGCCACCGACGCCGAACGTGACGCACCAGGAGTTGCCGCATGAACCCCAGCTTCCACGACGACCGCATCGAGTTCATCCAGCACGGCGACGCCGACGGCTGGATCGAAGCGGTGGCCGCTGAGATGGCACGCACCCTCAACCACGACATCAATGAAGTGGGCCGCGCCCGCATCCTGCTGTCCGGCGGCACCACGCCGGCCCCGGTCTACCAGGCACTGGCCGAGCTGGACGTGCACTGGGACCGGGTTGAAGTGAGCCTGGCCGACGAGCGCTGGCTGTCGCCGCAGGATCGCGACAGCAACGCCTGGCTGGTGCGCGAGCACCTGCTCAAGCGTACCGAGGGCGCCCACTTCGATCCGCTGGTACGGATCGGCAAGCCACTGCCCGAATGCGTGTACACCGCCAACCTGCAGGCGCAGCACAGCCAGCCGCCGAGCCTGGTAGCGCTGGGCATGGGCAACGACGGGCACACCGCCTCGCTGTTCCCGGGCTCGAAAGACCTCGCACGCGCACTGGAAAGCACCCTGCCCTACGCCGCGCTGGATGCCACTGGCTGCCCAGGCGCGAACCAGTGGCCGCTGCGCATCACGCTGACCCCGCACGGCCTGCGCCAGTGCCGCCAGCGCCTGCTGCTGCTGCGTGGCAAGCAGAAGCTGCAGGTACTGCGCCAGGCGCTGGACAGCAACGACGCCCAGCAGTACCCGATCCTCAATGCGATCAACCTGGAAGGCGCGCGCCTGCGCGTCCACTGGGCTGATTGATGTCGGCGGCGGCGCCCTGCCGCCGCTTGCCTCTCGCCACCACGAACGCCGGTAGCCAATGAGCCTCCATCCTCAACTGCAAGCCATCACTGAGCGCGTCATCCGCCGCAGCGCCGCCTCGCGCGCCGCCTATCTGGCCGCGATCGATGCCTCCCTGCGTGAGGGCCCGTTCCGCAGCCGCCTGAGTTGCGGCAACCTCGCCCACGGGTTCGCCGCCTGCGGCGGCACCGACAAGAGCCGCCTGCGCGGCGGCGTGACGCCGAACCTGGGCATCATCACCGCCTACAACGACATGCTGTCGGCCCACCAGCCGTTCGAGACCTATCCCGAACAGATCCGCGACATCGCCCGCGAGCTGGGCGCCACCGCACAGGTCGCCGGTGGCGTCCCTGCGATGTGCGACGGTGTCACCCAGGGCCGTGGTGGCATGGAGCTGTCGCTGTTCTCGCGCGATGTCATTGCCCAGGCCACGGCCATCGGCCTCAGCCATGACATGTTCGATACCACCGTCTACCTCGGCGTGTGCGACAAGATCGTGCCGGGCCTGCTGATCGGTGCGCTGGCCTTCGGCCATCTGCCGGCGGTGTTCGTACCGGCCGGCCCGATGACCCCGGGCATCCCGAACAAGCAGAAGGCCGAAGTGCGCGAACGCTACGCCGCCGGTGAGGCCACCCGCGAAGAGCTGCTGGAAGCCGAGTCCGCGTCGTACCACGGTGCGGGCACCTGCACCTTCTACGGCACGGCCAACTCCAACCAGGTGCTGCTGGAAGCCATGGGCGTGCAGTTGCCGGGCGCCTCGTTCGTCAATCCGGGCACGCCGCTGCGCGACGCCCTGACCCGCGAGGCAACCGAACGCGCGCTGGACATCACCGCACTGGGCGACGACTTCCGCCCGCTGGGCCGGATCATCGACGAGCGCGCGATCATCAACGCGGTCATCGCGCTGATGGCCACTGGCGGTTCGACCAACCACACCATCCACTGGATCGCGGTGGCGCGTGCGGCCGGCATCGTGCTGACCTGGGACGACTTCGACGAACTGTCGCAGCTGATTCCGCTGCTGGCCCGTGTCTACCCGAACGGCGAGGCCGACGTGAACCGTTTCGCGGCCGCTGGCGGCCCGGCCTTCGTGTTCGGCGAGCTGATCAAGGCGGGCCTGATGCACGGCGATCTGGTCAGCGTCGCGCGTGGCGGCATGTCCGACTATGCGCGCGAGCCGCAACTGCGTGACGGCCGGCTGGTCTACCTGCCGGGCCTGGAACACAGTGCCGATGACGAAGTGGTGCGTGGGGTCGATAATCCGTTCGAGCACCAGGGTGGCCTGCGCCTGCTGCGCGGCAACCTCGGCAAGTCGCTGATCAAGCTGTCGGCGGTGAAACCGCAGTACCGGACGATCGAAGCACCGGCGGTGGTGGTCGATGCACCGCAGGTATTGAACAAGCTGCACGCCGGTGGCCTGCTGCCGCAGGACTTCGTGGCGGTGGTGCGTTACCAGGGCCCGCGTGCCAACGGCATGCCCGAACTGCATTCGCTGGCACCGCTGCTGGGCCTGCTGCAGAACCAGGGCCGGCGCGTGGCGCTGGTCACCGACGGCCGCCTGTCCGGTGCGTCGGGCAAGATCCCAGCGGCCATCCATGTGACGCCGGAAGCGGCGCGCGGTGGCCCGCTGGCCAAGGTCCGCGAGGGCGACATGATCCGCCTCGACGGCGAGGCCGGCACGCTGGAAGTGCTGGTGGACGCGGCGGAATGGGCAGCACGTCCGCTGGCGCCGAACACCGCGCCGGCCGCGCATGACCTGGGCCGCAATCTGTTTGCGATCAACCGTCGCGTGGTGGGTCCGGCGGACCAGGGCGCGATTTCGATTTCGTGTGGGCCGGCGGCGGCCGATGGTGGGCCGTGGGACTACGATGCGGAGTACGAGCTGGGGCACGATGCGGCGGCTGCGGCGGCACCGCATGAGGCGAAAGACGCCTGATGCGAAAAGCCGCGGCAGGCTTCCCGGCTTGGGCAGTAGAGCGCCCTGGCCGGGACACGCCGTAAACCCCCTACGGGGCCGGCCCAACCGCTGGCGGTTGGGCGTTCGGGCGCTTGCAAAGCGGTGCTTCGCAAGCAAAGCGCCCTCACCCATGGGGGCTCGATCGCGGCATCCATGCCGCTCACGGTCCCGGCCAGGGCGCTCTACTGCCCTTGGACAATTCCCGGCGCGTCATTTGCGCTGCGGCCACTGAATCAAGAAGAGCAAAGGCAAGGGCAAAAGCATGGGTATCGAACAACATCAGGTGAAGGCGGCGGAGCTGTTGCATGCGGCGGGCATCCTGCCGGTGGTGACGATTCATACGCTGGACCAGGCGCGGGCGGTCAGTGCGGCGCTGCTGGAAGGTGGTCTGCCGGCGATCGAGCTGACGCTGCGCACGCCGGTGGCGATGGAAGCGCTGGCGATGCTCAAGCGCGAGCTGCCCGATGTGGTGGTGGGTGCCGGTACGGTGCTGACCGTGGAGCAGATGCAGCAGTCGATCGATGCGGGTGCGGACTTCCTGGTGACCCCGGGGACGCCGCCGGCGCTGGCTGATGCACTTGCCGCTGCGCCGCTGCCGGTGGTGCCAGGTGCGGCGACGCCGACCGAGCTGCTGTCGCTCTACGCCCGCGGCTTCCGCGTGTGCAAGCTGTTCCCGGCCACAGCCGTGGGCGGGCTGGCGATGATCAAGGGACTGGCCGGCCCGGTGGCGGACCTGAAGCTGTGCCCGACCGGCGGCATCACCGAGAACACCGCCGCCGAGTACCTTGAGCAGAAGAACGTGGTCTGCATCGGCGGCTCGTGGATGGTACCGGGCAACTGGATCGCCGACGGCGAATGGGACAAGGTGCGCGCCAGCGCCGCCGACGCGGCGAAGATCATCAAGCGCGTGCGCGGCCTCTGAGCCCGAAGCAGGTGTAGAGCCGAGCCCATGCTCGGCTCCACATTGCCTCGATCGGCAGTGACGGCCCACGGAATCTGTCCGTGGCCCTGCGGAAGGCTCAGCCGTTGGCCGAAACCCTTACAACGGCCGCGCCGGATCCACCAGCCCGTACTGGCTGGCCATGCGCGCCAGCGCGATGTTGTCGTGGATCCCCATCTTCTCGAACAACCGCGCCTTGTGCGTGTTCACCGTCTTGGCACTCAGGCTCAGGCGCCGCGCGATGTCTTCCTGGCGCAGGCCCTGGGTCAGCAGCAATGCTACTTCCAGTTCTCGCGGCGACAGGCTGTCGAACGGCGAACCATTGCCCTCCACCGTCGACAAGGCCAGGTTCTGCGCGATGCTGGTGCCCAGGTAGCGACGGCCCATGGCCACATCGCGCACCGCGCGCAGCAGCTCCTGTGCATCGCAGCCCTTGCCGATGTAGCCCGCGGCCCCCGCCTCCAGCAAGCGCTTCGGCAACGGCCCGTCTTCCAGCACCGACACGATCACCACGCGGGTGTTGCGGTGGCTGCGGACGATGCGCTCGGTCACTTCCATGCCACTCACACCGGGCAGGTGCAGGTCGCACAGCACCACGTCCGGCAACAATTGGCGGACGTCGCGCAGTGCGTCTTCGCCCGTCTCGGCTTCGCCCACCACCTCGATGTCGGTCTCCCCCGACAGGATCATCTTCATCCCGGTGCGGACCAGCGCATGGTCATCCACCAGGTAGACTCGAATCGTCATTCACGTACCTCTTCGAATGCGGCCATTGCAGGTCAAGCTAGGCAGGACGCCGATACCCCTGCAAGCGCGTTCGGGACGCGATCCAGGCGTTCTGCCTTGCGCATCACAGTAACGCGCGTTGTGCTTGCCCCCTGTCTTGCAGAACCTGCTGCAACGAAACAACTGATCTATTACGTAGACGCCCCGGAAGGGCCATCCACGTCACCCCCCTGTGATGATGCTTCGCTGGCCGTCGCTGGCGGCGAATCCCGACGTCGCCAAGGATGCCGGCGACTGAACATGACCAGATAGCACCCTACCACCCAAACCAGCGCGGCACACCATCCGGCCAGGATGTCCGAGGGGTAATGCACGCCCAGATAGACCCGTGAGACGCTCACCAGCAGGCTGAACGGGGGCGCCAGCAGCAGTACCGGCCAGCGCCAGCGTGTATTCCAGGCCAGCAGCACCAGGGTCGCGGCAAGGGTCATCGAGCCCATGGCGTGCCCGCTGGGGAAGCTGAACGTCGATTCCGGCGCAATCGACTCCCACAGGCTGGGGCGCTGGCGCTGGAAGAAGTGCTTGCTGCCCATGTTCAGCAACGCCGATCCCACGAAACTGACCGCGACGAAGGTCGCCTCGCGCCAGCGCCTGTAGCCCAGCAGCGCACCGATGATCAGCACGTCAGCAGGGATCAGGAACCACTCGTAGCCCAGTTTCGAGATGAGCACGAAGAAGCGGTCCAGCCATGGCGAATGCAGGCCATGCATCTGCCACAGCAGCGGCGCATCGAAATGGAACGATTCAAATTCGTGCACTTCGTCCGCCAGGGCGACGAAGCCGGCCAGCGGCAGCAGCACGCCGCCGAACAGCAGGACCAGGCGCCAGGCGTTGCGCGCCATCCAGTGGCGGAAACCGGAGGCCGACTCCGGTGCGGCGAGGATCGCAGGCTTATCCGGCGCTTCGGACATATTTGTGTTCGACGTAATCGTCGATCAGGGCGACGAACTCCTGGGCGATGTTGTCGCCACGCAGGGTCACCTTCTTCTCGCCATCGACGAATACCGGTGCTGCCGGCGTCTCGCCTGTACCCGGCAGGGAGATGCCGATGTTGGCATGGCGCGACTCACCCGGCCCATTGACGATGCAGCCCATCACCGCCAGGGTCATGTTCTCCGCCCCCGGGTGGTGGATCTTCCACAGCGGCATCTTCTCGCGCACATGGTTCTGCACCACTTTGGCCAGTTCCTGGAAGAACTCGGAGGTGGTGCGGCCGCAGCCCGGGCAGGCCGTGACCAGCGGCGTGAAGGCGCGCTGGCCGGTGGTCTGCAGCAGTTCCTGGGCGACGATCACTTCCTGCGTGCGCGACTGGCCCGGTTCCGGGGTCAGCGAGATGCGGATGGTGTCACCGATGCCTTCCTGCAGCAGCACGCTCAGCGCTGCCGACGAGGCGACGATGCCCTTGCTGCCGATACCGGCTTCGGTCAGGCCCAGGTGCAGGGCGAAGTCCGAGCGCTGGGCCAGGTCGCGGTACACCGCGATCAGTTCCTGCACGCCACTGACCTTGGCCGACAGCACGATCCGATCGCGCGGCAGGCCCAGTTCCACGGCCTGCTCGGCCGAATCCAGCGCCGAACGGATCAGCGCCTCACGCAGCACGCGGCCGGCGTCCCAGGGCTGCTCGCGCAGGTTGTTCTCGTCCATCAGCCTGGCCGCCAGGGCCTGGTCCAGCGAGCCCCAGTTGGCACCGATGCGCACCGGCTTGTTGTAGCGGATCGCGAACTCGATCAACTGGGCGAACTGCAGGTCCTTCTTCTTGCCGAAGCCGACATTGCCCGGGTTGATGCGGTACTTGGCCAACGCTTCCGCACATGCCGGTTCGGCGGTGAGCAGCTGGTGGCCGTTGTAGTGGAAGTCACCGATCAGCGGTACATCGATACCCATCATCGCCAGCTTGTCGACGATGCGCGGAATGGCCGCAGCGGCTTCCACGGTGTTGACGGTCAACCGCACCATCTCCGAGCCGGCACGCCACAACTCGGCCACCTGCTTCACGGTGGAGGCCACGTCGGAGGTATCGGTGTTGGTCATCGACTGCACCACCACCGGCTTGCCGCCGCCTACGGTGACCCCGCCGATCTGGACGGCATGGGTCTGGCGACGGGGCCAGGCGGTGGCATCGGAGGGGGGAGTCGGGCGGGTGACGGCGTCGTGCATGGGCGCATTCTACCGCCCACTCCCGCATTCGGGGTGACTCGCATTCAGCCTGCGGCACGGCTGCGGCCGATTGTCGCAGGCATGTGCACGCATGAACGCATACGATGAGCGTGAATGACCGGTCCCGACGCCCCGTTTCTCCGTACCCTGTGCAGCCTGCGCTGGCTTGCCGTAGGCGGCCAGGCCGCCACCATCCTGGTCGCGACCTGGGTGCTGGGCCTGCCGTTGCCGCAGCTGCCGTTGTGGGCCGGCGTGGCGGTGCTGGCCCTGTTCAACGTCTACACCCAGCTGCGCCCGGAAGCGGCCGACACTGCGCCGCTGACCGCATTCGGCCATATCCTGGTGGACGTGATCATCCTGACCTGGATGGTGGGCTGGAGCGGCGGCATGGCCAACCCGTTCAGTTCACTGTTCCTGATCCTGATCGCGCTGGCCGCCTTCGCCCTGCCCCTGCGCTGGGCACTGGCGGTCGCGCTGGCCTGCCTGCTCGGCTACGCTGCCAGCGGCATCTTCGGGCAGGCGCTGCCGGACGGCTACTTCCGCGCACAGGACCTCAATCGCTGGGGCGTGGTCGCCAACTTCCTGATTTCCGCCACAGTGGTGCTGGCCTTCTCCACCCGCCTGGCACTGGCCCTGCGGGAGCGCGAACTGGAACTGTCGGCACTGCGTGAGCGCTTCGCCCGCAACGAGGGCATCGTCGCCCTGGCCACCCATGCCGCCTCGGTGGCACATGAACTGAACACGCCGCTGGCGACCATGACCCTGCTCGCCGACGATGTCGCCGAGCGCAGCGAAGAGCCGGAAGTGCGCGAGGACATGGAAACCCTGCGCGAGCTGCTGGTGCAGTGCCGCGAGCGCGTGCTGGCACTGGCCGCCCCGGCTTCGGCCGATGCACCGGGTCGCAGCCACTCCAGCGCCCAGCAGGTGCTGGAGCAATGGCGCCTGGTGCGACCGACCATCAACCTGCATCGCAACGACGATGCGCCGCTGCGGCTGCCGCTCGACCCGGGCGTAGGCCACCTGCTGATGGTCCTGCTCAACAATGCCGCCGATGCCGGCGAGAAGGCCGGCCGGCCGCGCGTGGACCTGGACCTGCGCATCGAGGGCGACGACCTGATCGGCGAAGTACGCGACTACGGCCATGGTTTCGACGCCCGTGCCGCCGTGCTGCCGGGCAAGCTGTTCGGCAGCAGCAAGAGCGAGGGCATGGGCGTCGGCCTGGCCCTGTCCCATGCCACCATCGAACGCCTCGACGGCGAGATGTGGATGCGCCCGGCCCAGGGGGCCGGCAGCCGCGTCGGCTTCCGCCTGCCGCTGGCCCCACGCGAGGAAACCCCATGAGCGCCTCAACCCTTGGTCTGCTGGTCGACGACGACGAGCTGTACCTGCGCACCCTGCAGCGCAGCCTGGCCCGCAAGGGCCTGGAAACACAGACCGCACAGGATGCCGCCAGTGCCCTGGCACTGGCCCGCCAGCATCCGCCGGCGTTCGCGCTGATCGACCTGAAGCTGGGCAGCGATTCCGGCCTGGCGCTGATCCAGCCGCTGCGCGCACTGCGCGCGGACATGCGCATCCTGCTGGTGACCGGCTATGCCAGCATCGCCACCGCAGTGGAGGCGATCAAGCTGGGCGCGGATGATTACCTGCCGAAGCCGGCCACGGTGCCGATGATCCTGCGCGCGCTTGGCGAGGAGGACGACGGCCCGGCCGACGACGGCGAAATGGAAGTGCCGGACGCGATGACGCCGATCAGCCGCCTGCAGTGGGAACACATCCAGCAGGCGATGCACGAGACCGGCGGCAACGTGTCAGCGGCCGCACGCCTGCTCGGCATGCACCGGCGCTCGCTGCAGCGCAAGCTGGCCAAGCGGCCCAGCCCGGAACGCGATCCGAGCCGGTAAGACGCCACGCCATGCACCGGTAGTGCCGGCCGCTGGCCGGCAACCTCGTGAACGATTGAAGCATCGCCTGGATGCCGGCCAGCGGCCGGCACTACCCGGGCATCAGCCCTTCAGCTGCGCCAGGATCTCGCGGGTCATCGGATCGGCAACCGCCACATCCTCGCCCTGCAGCGCCGGCAGCAGGCCACTGGCCAGCTGCTTGCCCAGTTCGACACCGAACTGGTCGAAGGCGTTGATGTTCCAGATCACCGACTGCACGTACACAGCGTGCTCGTACATGGCGATCAGTGCACCCAGCGCCTGCGGGGTCAGCGCGTCGAGCAGGATCAGCGTACTCGGCCGGCCTCCCGGGTAGTCGCGGTGCGGATCTTCGCTGCCCTGGCCATTGGCCAGCGCTTCGGTCTGCGCCAGCAGGTTGGCCAGCAGGGCCTGGTGATTGATCGTGTAGGGATCATCGTTGTGCACACAGCCGATGAAGTCGGCCGGAACGATGCTGGTGCCCTGGTGCAGCGCCTGGAAGAAGCTGTGCTGCACGTCGGTCCCTGCCCCGCCCCACCACACCGGCACGGTGTCGACGGTGACCGGCTGGCCGTCGCGCTGCACGCGCTTGCCCAGGCTTTCCATCACCAGCTGCTGCAGGTAAGCCGGCAGCAGCGCCAGGCGCTGGTCGTAGGTCATCACCGCGTGCGTGGCATGGCCCAGCAGGTTGCGGTTCCAGATGTCGGTGAGGCCGTGCAGCACCGGCAGGTTGCGCTCCAGCGGTGCATCCAGCGCATGCGCATCCATCTGCGCAGCGCCTTCCAGCAGCTGTTCAAAACGTTCGAAGCCGATTGCCAGCGCGATCGGGAAACCGACCGCCGACCACAGCGAATAACGGCCACCGACCCAGTCCCACATCGGCAGCACGCGATCGGCGGCGATCGCGAAGGCCTTGGCGGCGCGCTCCGGATTGGCGCTGACCGCATACAGGCGCTCGCTGCCACCCAGCCAGTCGTGCAGGATCTGGCCGTTGAGCAGGGTTTCCTGGGTACCGAAGGTCTTGGAGATCAGGATGCCGGCGGTCTTCGCCGGATCCAGCGTGGCCAGCGTGCGCTGCATGGCGGCGCCGTCCACGTTCGACACGAAATGCACGCGCAGGCGCGCACCGCTCACCGGGCGCAGCGCATCGGCGACCAGGCGCGGCCCGAGGTCGGACCCCCCGATGCCGACACTGACCACATCGGTCACGCCGCTGTCTTCCAGTGCGCGCACCAGCACGCCCATGCGCTGGCGGATGCCGCGCGCGGTGGCATAGGCCTCGGCCGCCACCGGCGCATCGACCACGTCGCCACGCAGCGCGGTATGCAGCGCGGCGCGGCCTTCGGTCAGATTGACCTGCTCGCCGCGGAACAGGCGGGTGATGGCGCCGCCGACATCACGGTCGGCAGCCAGCGCCAGCAACGCCTGCAGCGCCGCGGCATCGTATTTCTGACGGGCGAAGTTGACGTACAACGGACCGACCCGCAGCGCCAGGTCCTGCACGCGGCCAGGTTCGGCGGCGAGCAGACTGGGAATGCTTGCGCCCTTCAGGCGCTGGGCGTGGGAGTGCAGCGAGTCGAATCCGTTGTTCGTTGTCATGCGGCCTGGGTCGGGATCGTGTCGTTGGTGTGGGTGATCTGGTTGTTGCCATCAACGTACACCAGCTTCGGCTTGAAGCTGTCAGCTTCCTGCTCGGTCATGCTGGCGAACGCGGCGATGATGATGATGTCACCGACCTGCACGTGGCGCGCGGCGCCACCGTTGAGCGAGACAACGCCGCTGCCGGCTTCGGCGCGGATGGCATAGGTCGAGAAGCGCGCACCGTTGGTCACGTCCCAGATGTGCACCTGTTCGAACTCGCGGATGCCCGTGGCAGCCAGCAGGTTGTCATCGATGGCGATCGAGCCTTCGTAGTTCAGCTCGGAATGGGTGACGGTGGCGCGGTGGATCTTGGTCTTGAGCAGGGACAGGTGCATGGTGGCGCTGCAACGGCAAAGGAAAGAGCGGATTCTAGCACCCGCACAGCGCCGGGCATTACGGCCGGCAACCTGTTCAGGTAGGCGGTGAAACCGGGGGCGGATCCCTTTTCCCCTGGGAAAGGGATCTGACCCCATGCATCGCGCGGCATCGCCGGAACTCAGAACTCCAGGTTGTCGATCAGCCGGGTGGTACCCAGCCGCGCGGCGATCAGCGCCACCCGGCCGCCGCCGTCGAAGGTCGGCTCGGCCAGCTCCGGAGTGCGCAGCACCGCGTAGTCAACCTGGAAACCGGCCGCCTGCAATGCGGCAGTGGCCTCGGCCTCGATGCGTTCACGTGCCTGCCCGGCCACGTAGCCTTCGCGCATGCCCAGCAGGGTCCGGTGGATGGTGGTCGCGACCGGGCGCTGTTCAGCGCTCAGGTACTGGTTGCGCGAGCTCTTGGCCAGGCCATCCTCGTCGCGCACGATCTCCGCACCGACGATCTGGATCGGGAACGACAGCTCGGCCACCATCTGCCTGATGACTGCCAGCTGCTGGTAATCCTTGCGACCGAACACGGCCACGTCCGGCTGCACCTGCAGGAACAGGCGCGCCACCACCGTGCAGACGCCATCGAAGTGCCCCGGACGGCTCGCACCTTCCAGCACTTCACTCACGCCCGGCGCGTGCACGCGCGTGGTCTTGTCCACGCCCAGCGGGTACATCGCCTCGACGCTGGGCAGCCACACCGCATCACAGCCAGCCTGCTCCAGCCCGGCCACGTCGGCCTCGGGCGTGCGCGGGTAGCGGCTGAAGTCCTCGTTCGGCCCGAACTGGGTCGGGTTGACGAAGATGCTCGCCACCACCTTGTCGGCATACTGGCGGGCCAGGGCCACCAGCGAATGGTGGCCCCCATGCAGGTTGCCCATGGTCGGCACCAGCGCCACGCGCAGGCCCTCGCGCTTCCACTGGGCGATCTGCCCGCGCAGCGCGCCGAGCTCGTTGAAGGTCTGGATCATTGGGCGTACGCGTGCTGTTCGTCGGGGAAGCTGCCGTCGCGCACGGCGTCGGCAAATGCGCGGGTGGCACCGGCCACCGAGCCGCCTTCGGCAAGGAAATCCTTGACGAACTTGGGACGGCGATGGCCACTGTCCAGGCCGAGGAAATCGTGCAGCACCAGCACCTGGCCATCGCACTGCGGGCCAGCACCGATACCGATGGTCGGCACATCCACCGCAGCGGTCACTTCGGCGGCGACGGGGGTCGGCACGCATTCGAGCACCATGATGCTGGCGCCTGCGGCGGCCACGGCCCTGGCATCCTCCACCAGCTGGCGCGCAGCATCGCCGCGGCCCTGGATCTTGAAGCCGCCCAGGCGCAGCACCGATTGCGGGGTCAGGCCCAGGTGCGCGCAGACCGGAATCTCGCGCTCGACCAGGTAGCGGATGATGTCGACCTTGAAGCCGGCACCTTCGATCTTGACCATCTCGGCACCGGCCTGCAGCAGCTGCAGCGATGCATCCAGCGCGCGTTCCGGGGTGGCGTCAGCGCCGAACGGCAGGTCGGCCACCAGCAGCGCACGCTGCAGCACGCGGGCCACGGCGCGGGTGTGGTAGACCATGTCAGCCACGGTCACCGGCAGGGTCGAATCATGACCCTGCACGACCATGCCCAGCGAATCGCCGATCAGGATCAGATCGACGCCGTTGGCATCGAAGGTGCGGGCGAAGCCGGCGTCGTAGGCGGTCAACATGACCAGCTTCTGGCCATTGCGCTTGGCCTCGGCCAGGGCGGGAACGGTCCAGGGCTTGCTGTCTGCGTGGGTGCTCATGTGCTGATAACCGGGGGAGATAACCCGGTCATTATCACCCTATCGGCGCAATCCCGCAGGCATCCACCCGCACCACTGCATCCCGCACGCTGCCATGATCGGGAATGGCCAGATCAGGCGCGATTTCGGCCAGTGGCACCAACACGAAGGCACGCTCGTGCAGGTAGGGATGAGGTACCTGCAGGCCGGGCAGGTCGATCACCTGCGTGCCATAAAGCAGCAGGTCCAGGTCCAGCGCGCGCGGCCCCCAGTGCACCGCCGGATCGCGCACGCGGCCAAAGCCCCGCTCCAGCGCCAGCATGGCATGCAGCAACTCATCGGCCGCCAAGGTGGTTTCGACCGCAGCCACGGCATTGACGAACGGCGGCTGGTCTTCATTGCCCCAGGCCGGGGTTGCATAGAGCCGCGAGGCCTGTCGCAGGCGCGTTCCCGGCAGGCCATCCAGCGCGGCAATCGCCGCGCCCACGGTCGCGGCTGCGTCGCCAAGGTTGGCGCCGAGGCCGATCCAGGCGAGGGTCATCGCTTACTCGCCCGCCGCAGCAGCACCGGGACGTCGACGGCGACGGCGGCGCTTGCGCGGTGCCCCGCTCTCGTCATCGCCGTCTTCACTGTGCATTGCATCCAGCGACGACTCCAGCTCGCGACCGGACTGCGCCTGTGCTTCGCGCCAGAACTCGACATCCACTGCATGCTCGGACGAAGCGACCTGGCGCAGGCTGAGGAAATCGAACGCGGCGCGGAAGCGCGGGTGGGTCAGGGTACGGAACACGCGCTTGCGCTGGCGCGAGCTGAAGCGCGACTGCAGCAGCCAGATCTCCTGCATCGGCAGCGAGAATCGGCGCGGCAGCGCGATGGTGCTGAGCTGCTGCACGGTGACCCGGTCGGCGGCGCGGCGCTGCGCCTCTTCCGGTGCCACCCCCTGCTTGAGCAGGGTCGCCTGTGCGCGGCAGAACGCCGGCCACAGCAGCAACGCGAACAGGAACGCCGGCGAGACCGGCTCGTCGTTGGCCACGCGGGCATCGGTGTTGGCCAGGCCTTCGACCAGCATGCGGCGCAGCGCGCCGGTGCGGTTGGACTTCAGCGCCCTGGCGCTCTCCGGGAACAGCACGTCGAGCAGGCCGTAACGCTCAAGGCCTTCGAAGCTGGCCACGCCGTGCCCGGACAGGAACAGCTTGAGCACTTCCTCGAACAGGCGCGCCGGCGCGGCTTCATTGAGCAGGCCGGCCAGGTGCGGGATGGGCGCAGCGGTCCCCTCTTCGATCTGGAAGCCGAGCTTGGCCGCCAGGCGCACCGCACGCAGCATGCGCACCGGGTCTTCCCGATAACGCTGCTCGGGATCGCCGATCAGCTTCATCAGGCGCGCCTGGACGTCTTCGAAGCCGCCGGTGTAGTCGCGCACCGAGAAGTCCTCGATGGCGTAGTACAGGGCATTGCAGGTGAAGTCTCGGCGGACGGCGTCGTCTTCGATGGTGCCGTACACGTTGTCGCGCACGAGCATGCCGTTTTCCATCTCGCGGTCGCCGCTGCCGTCATCGCTGTTGGCACGGAAGGTGGCGACTTCGATGATTTCGCGGCCGAACACTACGTGGGCGAGGCGGAACCGACGACCGATCAGGCGGCAGTTGCGGAACAGCTGCTTGACCTGTTCGGGCGTGGCATCGGTGGCCACGTCGAAATCCTTGGGTTGGCCATTGACCAGCAGGTCGCGCACCGCGCCGCCGACAAGGTAGGCGCCGAAGCCGGCATCGCGCAGGCGATAAAGCACGCGCAGGGCGTTCGGGCTGATGTCCTTGCGGGAGATCGTGTGCTGGTCGCGCGGGATGACGCGCAGGCTGAACGGTGATGTAGCAGGGGAAATGATGTTGGCGCTTCCGGTTGAAGTTTCGGGATTGCCCAATGGCATCGAGGTGCATATACTAGCGCTCCTGCCTCGGCAGCGACACAGTTACGCTCCCTTCGTCTAGTGGTTAGGACGTGGCCCTCTCAAGGCTAAAACAGGGGTTCGAGTCCCCTAGGGAGCGCCAGTCGCCGCAGCAGGAACCGAAAAAGCCCGCCTTGTGCGGGCTTTTCTGTTTTCCGGGATTTGCATTGGCATCGATCGGTTTGGTCGCAGTAGCGCCCCCCTGTTCCTGCGTGGGAGGGGGCGGGCCACCCTTTTCTGGACACGCAAGAGCCCATCCATGGTGCTCGATGGATGGGTTTACGGCGTGTCCCGGATTGGGCTGCCCCGCCTTCGCCCTCGATGACACCGAGGCGCCAACGAATGCAACCGAAGCCAGTCGCCGTCAGCCTTCCATCTGCTCCAGCTCCTTGCCCTTGGTCTCGCGCACGTAGCGGACCACGAAGACGATCGAGAGGATCGCCGCGACGGCGTAGATGCCATAGGCGCCGGCCAGGCCGATGCCGGCCAGCAGCATCGGGAACGTCACGGTGATCGCGAAGTTCGAGGTCCATTGCGCCGCACCCGCCACCGCCAGCGCCGGGCCGCGGATCTGGTTGGGGAACATCTCGCCCAGCATCACCCACATCACCGGGCCCCAGGACATGTTGAAGAACACCACGTAGACGTTGGCTGCCACCAGCGCCAGCCGCCCCATGCCATCGGACAGCTGCAGGCGCCCATCGACGAGGCTGCCGCTGGCAAACGCCACCACCATCAGCACCAGCGCCACCGACATGCCGACCGAACCGATCCACAGCAGCGGCCTGCGCCCGATGCGGTCGATCAGCAGTACCGTCAGCAGGCAGGCACCGATGCTCAGCGCGCCGGACAACACGTTGATCAGCAGCGCGTCGCTTTCCGAGAAACCCACCGCCTGCCACAGCACCGCGCCGTAGTAGAACACCACGTTGATGCCGACCAGCTGCTGGAAGATGGCCAGGCCGATACCCACCCAGAGGATCGGGCGCAACTTGCCGGTAGCCTTGTTGCGCAGGTCGCCGAAGCGCGGCTTGTGCTGGTCCTGGGCCAGGCTGGCTTCGATCTCGGCCTGCTTGGCGGTGGCCGCGGCCTCGCCGTACAGCCGCGCCAGCACCGCCCTCGCCTGCCCCTGCCGCCCCTTCAACACCAGGAAGCGCGGGCTTTCCGGGATCACCAGCAACAACAGCAGGAACAGCCCCGAGGGCAGCGCCTGCATCCAGAACATCCAGCGCCAGGCCTCATGGCCCAGCCACAGGGGCGCAGTCGAGGCGCCGGCGGCACGCGCCAGCAGGTAATTGCTGAGGAAGGCCGCAAACAAACCGCAGATGATCGCCATCTGCTGCACCGTGGCCAGCCGGCCGCGGTAACGCGCCGAGGCGACTTCGGCGATGTAGGCCGGTGACATCACGCTGGCCGCGCCCACCGCGAAACCGCCCAGCACGCGGGCGGCGATGAACAGCCAGGACGCGTGGGCCGCGCCGGCACCGAGCGCCGAGACAAGGAACATCAGCGCGGACACGATCAGGACACCGCGGCGCCCCAGGCGATCACCCAGCCACCCGGCCAGGAAGGCGCCGATCGCGCAGCCCAGCAGCATCGAGGCGACTTCGAAACCGAGCGCCGCCTCGCTGGAGTTGAAGGCCTGGCGGAGGCCATCGACCGTGCCATTGATGACACCACTGTCGAAACCGAACAGGAATCCACCAAGGGTGGCCACGCAGCTGATCAGGACGATGAATGCAGTGTTCTCGCCGCCTTGGGGCGCGGTGCTGGGCTGGGTTTGGGACATGGACGATCCTGCTGGGAAGGGAGTCCGGCCACGGTGGGCGACCGAGTGCCCCGCAGCGTCGCACAGCCCCTGCCGTGCCGCCAATGACTCCCACGGTCGCGCCTGCCAGACGCCCGTTCTCCGCCCCGCGCCGACAGCGGGGGCCAACCTGTTCTAGAATTGGCAGGTTCAGGAATCGATCCACCCCCAAGCCCATGCCCTTTGTCGTCACCGAAAACTGCATCAAGTGCAAACACACCGATTGCGTGGAAGTGTGCCCCGTGGATTGCTTCCACGAAGGCCCGAACTTCCTGGTGATCGACCCGGATGAGTGCATCGACTGCACCCTCTGCGAGCCGGAGTGCCCGGTCAATGCGATCTTCCCGGAGGACGATGTTCCTGCCGGACAGGAAGGCTTCGTTGCCCTCAACGCCGAGCTGGCGAAGGAGTGGCCGGTGCTGACCGTGCGCAAGGACCCGCCCGCCGACGCCGGCGAATGGGATGGCAAGCCGGACAAGCTGAAGCTGCTGGAGCGCTGAGAAGCGCCCACGGCGGTAACGAAAAGGGGCGCCCATGGGCGCCCTTTTCTGTTCTTCGGCAGACCCCAACCGTGCGCTCCGGCAGGTGCCAACCGCGCGACCTGGCAGGTGCCAACCTTGGTTGGCACAGAAGCGCCGACCAAGGTCGCCGCTACCAGAGCGGGTGCGGACCAAGGCCCGCAGCCACCCGACCAGCCCTTACTGGGCGAGCTTCGCCTTCAGCGCGGCGATCAGCTTCACCGGCGCTTCGGCGGTGGCCGGCAGGCCACGCGGGTCAACCGCGGAGATGTAGGCGCCGGCATCGACGGCCACTACGCGGACCAGGAAGTTGCTGCCCTCGTAGGCCACGTCGTACGAACCCAGCAACTGCGCGCGGCTGGCGATGGTCACGCCCTCCACGCCTTCCAGTGCGGTACCGACCTTGGCGAAGGCTTCATCCTTGCCGCCGGCAATGGTGAAACCGGTGCTGCCGGCTGCCGGAGCCGCAGCAACCGGCGCCGCCGGCTTGGTGGCCGAGGCCAACGTCGGCACCTTGTTGTCGGTGGTGGCATTGGGCAGGTTCAGGTCCGGCGGTACTTCCAGCGGACGCATTTCCGGGGCCAGGGCGTAGTCGCCCTTGGCGCCGCGCTTGAAGCACCCGGTGGTGCCGGCAGCGACCGCCACAGCAAGCAGGGCATAGGACAGCACGCGGACGGTGGAAACGGATTGACGCATGTGAATCTCCTGGGTCAGACCAAGACGGAAGGTCAGTGGCTGGAAAGGGTTTCGAGGGCGGCGATGTCGCCGGCAAGATGGTCGGCAGCCGGATGATGCGCTGCCGACAACGGCAGCAGTGGCAGGCGCAGGTCGTGACCGATGCCGATGCGGCGCAGCAGCGCCTTGACCGGGATCGGGTTCGGTTCGACGCCGCAGAAATCATGGAAGGGATGCAGGCGCGCATCCCATGACGCGGTGGCTTCGTGGTCGTGTGCGGCGGCCAGCTCGCACATCCGGCGGTAGGCACCGGGAAGCACGTTGGAACCCACTGAGATCAGGCCATCGAAACCGGCCTGGATCGAACGCGCGGCCGTACCGTCGTCACCGCTGAGCACGGCGAACTGTGGGCTGCGCAGAGCGAGCAGCGCCTGCACCCGGCCGGTGTCACCCACCGCCTCCTTGATGCCGACGATGTTGGGGTGGCTGGCCAGCTCGGCCACGGTCTCAGGCTGCATGTCACAACCGGTACGGCCGGGCACGTTGTACAGCACGACCGGCAGCCCGCCCTGGTCGGCCACCGCACGGTAGTGCGCGATCAGGCCGGCCTGGGTGGGGCGCACGTACGGTGGCGTGACCACCAGCGCGTGGCTGGCGCCGAGGGCGGCGGCACGACGGGTCTGTTCAATGGTCTTGGCAGTGCCCGAAAGACCGGTACCGGCCATGACCGGAATGCGGCCGCCGATGCGCTCGACCGCGCTGGCCAGCAGCAGGTCGTACTCGGTGTCGGTGAGGGTTGCCGCTTCACCGGTAGAGCCGGCTACGACAACACCATGGACGCCACCTTCCAGTTGCAGGTGCAGAAGGCGCTGCCAACCGTCGGGATCGAGGGCGCCGTCGGCCCGGAACGGGGTCGCCAGCGCGGTGATGAGGCCGGAAAGGGACAAGGACGTGCTGCTCTTGGCTGGGAATGGAAAACGCCCGCCACGAAAGGCCGGGGGCGACTTGAATGTTACTTGCGGCGCGAAAGCACGGGCAAGTATGCTGGACACTGGTGGATCCCCGCCTCTGGCGGGCATTCAGACTAACGCATGCATTACCCGGAATCGCCTTGACCGACACCACCCCGCGCCCCGCGCCGAGCGAAAACCACCTCCTGATCAACGCCTATACGACGCATCCGGAGTCCCCCCTGCTGTCCGTCACCCGCCGCATCGCCGACAGCGGCTGCAATCTGGTGGATGCACGCCTGGCCACGGTCGGCCGCGATGTCTCGGTCACCGCCCTGGCCACCGGCTCCTGGGACTCGGTGGCCAAGCTCGAGGCGATGCTGACCCGGCTGGAGCGCGAGGAGGGCCTGAAACTGGTCTGGTACCGCACCGCCGCCAAGCAGGCGCAGTCCAACCTGCTGCCGTACATCGTCGAAGTGATCGCCGCCGACAAGCCGGGCATCCTGTTCCAGCTGGCCGACTTCTTCGACCGCCAGGGCATCACCATCGAGAACCTGCAGAGCACGCGCTACCGCGCCATGCAGACCGGCGCGGAAATGTTCAGCGCACAGGTCACCATCGGCGTGCCGGCCAACATGCATATCGCCGCGCTGCGCGACGATTTCCTCGAGTTCTGCGACCACCTGAACCTGGACGCGATCATGGATCCGATGAAGTTCTGATTCTTCGCGCGTCTCTCACGGGCGCGTGGCGTTTCATGTAGCTGTAATGGCAAGAACCCAGGCTCGACAGAAGGACCTCATGAACAACGGCGACACCCTGGACAGCACCACCCTCTCCCTGCCGCTGGCCCTGTCCGGCGGCGACCAGGCCACCCTCGGCGACTATGCCGGCCAATGGCTGGTGCTGTACTTCTATCCCAAGGACAGCACCCCGGGCTGCACCACCGAAGGCATCGACTTCAACGCCCTGCTGCCGAAGTTCAGGAAAGCCGGCGCCGTCGTGCTGGGCGTCTCGCGCGACTCGGTGAAGTCGCACGACAACTTCTGTGCCAAGCAGGGCTTCAACTTCCCGCTGGTCAGCGACGGCGACGAAGCGCTGTGCAGCGCCTTCGACGTGATCAGGATGAAGAACATGTACGGCAAGCAGGTACGTGGCATCGAACGCAGCACCTTCCTGATTTCCCCCGACAGCCGCATCGTGCAGTCCTGGCGCAAGGTCAAGGTTGCCGGCCATGCCGATGCCGTTCTCGCCGAACTGAAGGCCTCCCAGTCCAAGTGAGTCCCACTGCCTACTGTGTCTGCCATCACCCTGCCCCGCAGCAGGCCGTGGTGGTTTTTCCCTGTCCGTAACCAGGAATCGACGATGACCCGAGGCAAGCGCATCTACGTGCTGGATACCAACGTGCTGATGCACGATCCGACCGCGCTGTTCAAATTCGAGGAGCACGACATCTACCTGCCCATGCAGGTGATCGAGGAGCTGGACAACGGCAAGAAGGGCACCTCCGAAGCGAGCCGCAACGCCCGCCAGGTGAGCCGCTTCCTCAACGAGCTGGTACAGGAATCCGGCCTGGACAACCTGGCCGACGGCATTCCGCTGCAGCGCCCCAACGGCCTGCAGCTGCGCGGCAAGCAGAGCGCCGGCAAGCTGCGCTTCCAGACCAGCCATTTCGACGCGGGCAAGAGCTTTGGCAAGGTCATTCCGGACAATGCCATCCTCGGCGCGATCCTGGCCCTGAAGGAAGAAACCCCCGACCTGCCGGTGGTGTTCGTCTCCAAGGACATCAACCTGCGGATCAAGGCCGCAATCGCCGGCATCGTGTCCGAGGACTACGAGAACGATCGCGCGCTGGACGATTTCAGCCTGCTCTACACCGGCGCTACCGAGCTGCCGGAAGACTTCTGGAAACGCCACGGCGACGACCTGCGCAGCTGGAGCGACAAGGGCCGCTCGCATTACGAAATCCAGGCGCAGGACGGCGAGGAGTGGTATCCGAACCAGTACGTCTACCTGCCGGGCGAGGATGAAGTCGAGCTGCGCGTCAGCCGCGTGGTCGGCGATGGCAAGGTGGTGCTGTCGCTGGTCGATGATTTCCGCCACGGCAGCCACGCCGTGTGGGGCATCAGCGCACGCAACCGCGAGCAGAACTTCGCCCTCAACGCACTGATGGACCCGGAGATCGACTTTGTCACGCTGCTGGGCACCGCCGGCACCGGCAAGACCCTGCTGGCACTGGCCGCCGGCCTGGCGCAGACAATGGACCAGCAGCGCTACCGCGAGATCATCATGACCCGCGCCACGGTCAGCGTCGGCGAAGACATCGGCTTCCTGCCCGGTACCGAGGAAGAGAAGATGACGCCGTGGATGGGCGCATTGACCGACAACCTGGAAGTGCTCACGCACAACCAGGAAGGCGGCACATGGGGCCGCCAGGCCACCAACGACCTGCTGGCCAGCCGCATCAAGATCCGCTCGATGAACTTCATGCGCGGCCGCACCTTCCTGTCGCGCTACCTGATCCTGGACGAGGCGCAGAACCTCACCCCCAAGCAGATGAAGACGCTGATCACCCGCGCCGGCCCCGGCACCAAGATCGTGTGCCTGGGCAACGTCGAGCAGATCGACACCCCGTACCTGACCGAGACCACTTCGGGCCTGACCTACGCGGTGGACCGCTTCAAGAACTGGCCGCATAGTGCGCACATCACCCTGCGCCGTGGCGAGCGTTCGCGCCTGGCCGATTACGCTTCGGAGGTGTTGTGAACCGCTGCACGCGCCTGTTGTTGCCCACGGCTGCGATCACCCTCGCCGCCGTGCTCGGTGCCTGTACGACCACGCGCGGCCCGGCCAGCGTGCCCACCGCCGAGCGCACCGGCCAGTCCTGGGTGGTCACCCGCCCGATCATCGCCGCGCAGGTGCTCGACACCTGCTCGCGCCCCAGCCCCGGCCGCGAGGCCGGGCGGGTGTCGGGTTACTGGGCGCCCAGCCGGCAGCAGGTCGACCAGCTGGAGGCGAAGCTGTCGTCGCTGGAAGCGCAGGTCCCGAAGGTGCTGGGCTTCGACCGCCAGTACGTCGGCATCGACAGCGCCGGCAAGCGGCTGATCTACATCAACGCCTTCCACCTGCCCGACGACAGCGGCATCAATCCGGCCCGCGAAGCGATCCGCGTCTGCGATGGCGGCGCACAGTTCTGGGGCGCCGTGTTCGACCCGGCCAGCAACACCTTCAGCGAGCTGCAGTTCAACGGCGGCTTCGGCGGGCCCTGAGGGGCCTCGCCGATGGGAATACGCCTGCCCACCTGGGTCTGGATCGGCGCGGTCGCACTCTCGTGCGTGGCCGGCATGGTCAACGTGGTCGGCTTCCTCGGGTTCGAGCATCAGGCGGTCAGCCACATGACCGGCAGCACCAGCCAGCTCGGCATGGCATTGGCCCAGGGCGACTGGCGCGCGGTCGGCCACCTGTGGGGCCTGCTGATCGCGTTCTCGCTGGGCGCGATGCTCAGCGGCCTGCTGATCCAGGACAGCACCCTGCAGCTGGGCCGGCGCTACGGCGTGGCACTGGCGCTGGAATCGGCTCTTTTGCTGGTGGCCATTCCCCTGTTTGAAGAGCACCAGATCTGGGGCGCACTGGCCGCCGCCATGGCCTGCGGCCTGCAGAATGCAATGGCCACGACCTTCAGCGGCGCGGTGGTGCGCACCACCCATCTCAGCGGCATGTTCACCGATCTCGGCATCGGCCTGGGCCACCTGCTGCGCGGGCTGCCGTTGCAGGTACGACGACTGACCCTCAGCGGCCTGATCATCAGTGGCTTCCTCGCCGGCGGCGTGATCGGCGCTTGGCTGTTCACGCGCTGGCAGTACGACGCCCTGCTTGCTCCCGCCCTGCTCACCGGCCTGACCGGCCTGGGCTATGTGGTGTACCAGCAGTGGGCGCGTTGGCGGCATTGAGGGCCGCGCTGCGGGGGCCAGGTCCCTTTTCCTGCGGGAAAGGAATTTGACCCCATCTACCGGCAGCGACGCTACCGCCTTTGCGGTGACCACGGCACAATCGCCTGATGAGCCCGACCACTCCCGTATCCGCCCTCACCATCGCCGGCTCCGACTCCGGCGGTGGTGCAGGCATCCAGGCCGACCTGAAGGCCTTTGCAGCACATCGCGTGCACGGACTCTCCGCGATCGCCGCACTGACCGCACAGAACACCCGTGGCGTCATCGCCGTGCACGTGCCGCCGATCGATTTCCTGCGTGCACAACTGGATGCCTGCTTCGATGACTTCGACATCCATGCGGTGAAGCTCGGCATGCTGGCCAACACCGAGGTGATCAATGCCGTCGCCGATGCGTTGGAGCGCCATCGCCCGCCACACGTAGTGCTGGACCCAGTGATGGTCGCCACCAGCGGCGCGCGCTTGCTGGAAGACAACGCTCTGCAGGCAATGCGTGAGCGGCTGATCCCGCTGGCCACGCTGATCACCCCGAACACGCCGGAAGCAGAGCTGCTGGCCGGACGGAAGATCGGCAACGGCGATGACGCCGAACAGGTGGCCTCCGCCCTGCTCGACCTGGGTGCCGGTGCGGTGCTGCTGAAAGGTGGCCACCTGCAGGAAGGCAACCGCGTAATCGACCGCTACTTCGACGGCGTGAGCAGCGAAGAATTCATCCACGCCCGCCTGCCGCTGGATGCGCACGGCACTGGCTGCACGCTGGCCTCGGCCATCGCCGCGCAGCTGTGCAACGGCCTGAGCCTGGCCAACGCCTGCGAAGCCGGCATCGACTACGTTGCGCGCGGCCTGCAGCAGGGCTATGCCCCCGGCTGCAGCGAGGTGCTCGTGCTCGACCACTTCGGCGCGGCACCGCACGCATGAACCTGACGCCGGCCCTCCTTCCAGTGCAGTGCAGCGACGGGCATCGCTACGAAGTGATGGCCTGCATGCCCGCTCAGCCCATCGCCCGCTTGTTGTGGCTGCCAGCGCTGGGTGTGGCCGCGCGCCACTACCTGCCGCTGGCACAAGCGCTGGCAGCGAAGGGCGTGGCGGTCTACCTGCATGAGTGGCGCGGCAACGGCAGCAGCTCACTACGCCCGTCGCGCGCGCAGGACTGGGGCTATCGCGAGGTACTCGAGCAGGATCTGCCAGCCAGCCAAGCGGTCATGGCGGCCGCAGACGAGGAAGCAGGCCCCCTGCCCTGGATCATCGGTGGCCACAGCCTGGGCGGGCAGCTGGCCTGCGTGCATGCCGGCCGCAACCCTCTGCACTTCCATCACTTGTGGTTGGCGGCCAGCGGCTCACCGTTCTGGCGTGGATTCCCGCCACCGCGCGGCTGGCTGCTGCCACTGGTCTACCGCTTCCTGCCGTGGATCGCGCAGCGCCAGGGCGTGCTGCATGGCCGTCGCCTCGGCTTCGGTGGCACCGAAGCACGCGGACTGATCGCCGACTGGGCACGCGTCGGCCTGAACAACCACTACGCCGCCGCGGGCATGGGTGAAGACCTCGACGCACAGATGGCGCGCGTGCACGGCAGCGCACAGGCCGTACTGATGGAACACGACTGGTTGGCTCCGACCGGATCGATGCAGGCGTTGCTGGCAAAGCTGCCGAATGTGGACGCGAAGCTGCGCGTGCTGTCCGCGCAGGAACTGGGCACGCGCGCCGATCATTTCGCCTGGCTGAAGGCACCGGATGCCGTGGCGGACAGCTTTTTCATTCAGTTGGATGAAAATTTTCACAAAACTGTTGACGGTGTGCGCCGACATCCGCATAATTCCGCTCCTGTCGCAGGGCGCCCGTAGCTCAGTTGGATAGAGTACCTGGCTACGAACCAGGCGGTCGGGAGTTCGAATCTCTCCGGGCGCACCACTCGACAGGTTTTCAGCATCCGCCGCTGGAAATGTTTTAAAATTTGATTGTGTACCGCGCGCCCGTAGCTCAGTTGGATAGAGTACCTGGCTACGAACCAGGCGGTCGGGAGTTCGAATCTCTCCGGGCGCACCATACACAGTCGGCACAACAAGTTTATGTAATTGGCGCCCGTAGCTCAGTTGGATAGAGTACCTGGCTACGAACCAGGCGGTCGGGAGTTCGAATCTCTCCGGGCGCACCATTACACCGAAACAGCAGGCCTCGGCCTGCTGTTTTTTTATGTGTGTTTTTCGGCAGGGCTGCGCCCTGCACCTTCAGAGGCCACAGCCAGAGCCGGAGCAACAGCAACAGCGCGCATTCCGTGGGATGGCGGGGCGGTGTCGGAGTGCGGGGACGCCGCAAGTACGTCCATGTAGGCTTGGCAGCCGCATCCATGCGGCTGACACCCCGCACTCCGACACCGCCCCACCTCTGACAGATTTCCGCGATCTGATGGATCCACGCCATGCGTGGATGAATCTCCATCGAGTTCGAACATTTCGACAATTGATCGAAGAGCATCCACGCATGGCGTGGATCTACCGTGTCGACCAAGGTCGACACCCACCGACCGCACCAGCACCGACAGATCGCCGGAAACTGTCAAAGGCGGGGTGGGTCCGGTTGCGGGGGCGTGAGCCGCATGGATGCGGCGACCGAGCCTCCATGGACGGATTCACGGCGTCCCCCGCAACCGGACCCACCCCGCCATCTCACGGAATGCACGCTGTTGCTGTTGCTTTGGCCTCGGCGGGTGCAGGGCGCAGCCCTGCCAAAGCCCTACCCCCTGGCCATTGCCTCCCACCACTGCGACAGCAGCTCCGGCCTGCGCAAGCGCTCGCGCCACCAACGCAGTGCGGCGCCGTCCTCGCCGGTGCGCCAGGCCAGCCAGAAGGTCTCTTCCGGCTTGTGCTCCTCCACCTCGCGGATCACCAGCTGGCCACGCGCCACCGCAGCGCGCGCGCACGGCTCGGGCAGGAAGCCGAAGCCCACGCCTTCGCACTGCAGCTTCAGCTTGCTGGCCATGTCCGGCACCGTCAGCATCTCCTGCCCCATCAACAGGCCGACCGTGCGCGGCAGAAGCCTGCGCGCGGAATCGGAGACCGCGATCGCGCAGTGTTCGACCAGCTGCTCGCGACCGAGCACGCCTGGCACTGCCGCCAACGGATGACCGGGCGCGACCGCGAACACGAACGCCACCGTGCCCAGCGGCTCGACCACGTAACCGCCGCCACTGGGCCCCTCGCCTGGTGCGCCGACCAGCAGGTCGGCACGCCGGTCCAGCAGAGCTTCCCAGGTACCGGACAAGGCCTCGTTGATCAGTCGCAGCCGGGTCGGCGCCTGGGCCTCACGAAACGCGGCGATGTCCGGGCCGAGCAGCCAGGTCGGGAACACCGAGTCCACCGCCAGGGTCAGTTCGGTCTCCCAGCCCGAGGCCACCCGCCGCACCCGCAGTTCCAGCTCGCGGGCTGCACGCAGCAGGTGCCGGCCCTCGTCCAGCAGCGCTCGGCCAGCTGCGGTCAGCTCGGCGCGCGGGCCAACCCGGTCGAACAGCTGCACGCCCAGATCCTCCTCCAGCTTGGCCACGGTATAGGAGATGGTCGAAGGCACCTTGTGCAACGCCTTGCCGGCACCGGCAAACGATCCACGGCGGTCGATGGCATCCAGGATCTGCAGGGCATCGAGGCTGAGCTTGAGCATTCGAATTTTTCGATGATGGTCGTCAAAACTATCCGTTTTTCAAACCCCGGACGCAAGCGGATACTTCTCTCCAACGGGGAAACACAGCGGTCACTGGTCCACCCCGCCCCATCGAAACCATCGAACAAGGAGATTCCCTCATGCTGCAGATCCGCAAGAGCGCTACCCGTGGCCTGGCCGAGCATGGCTGGCTGTCCTCGCGCCATACCTTCTCCTTCGCCAACTACTACGACCCCCGTTACGTCAGCTTCGGCCCGTTGCGGGTGATCAACGAAGACAAGGTGATCGGCGGCCAGGGCTTCGGCACCCACGGCCACAGCAACATGGAGATCATCTCCTACGTGCTGGGCGGTGCACTGGAACACAAGGACTCGATGGGCACCGGCTCGGTGCTGCGCTACGGCGACGTACAGCGCATGAGCGCCGGCAGCGGCGTCACTCACAGCGAGTTCAACCATTCGGCCGACGAGACCGTGCATTTCCTGCAGATCTGGATCTTCCCGGACAGCGAGAACATCGTGCCGTCGTACGAAGAGACCCACTTCTCGCCGGACAGCAAGCGTGGACAGCTGCGCCTGATCGCTTCGCCTGACGGTGCCGACGGTTCGCTGCGCATCCACCAGGATGCCCGCATCTTCGCCACCATTCTTGATGGCGGCCAGAAGCTGCATCACGCCCTCGGCAACGGTCGTGGCGCCTATGTGCAGGTGGCGCGTGGCCAGCTGCAGGTCAACGGCATCACCCTGGAAGCCGGTGATGCGCTGCAGGTCAGTGACGAAGCGCAGCTGACCCTGGAAAACGGCAACGACGCCGAAGTGCTGGTGTTCGACCTGCCGCTGTAAACACGCCCTGTCCTGAAGACGTGGCCCGGCGATGCGGAAAGGCATCGCCGGGCCCGCTGCGCCTGATGGACGGCCCGCAATCGTATTCGGCCTTCGGTGACCCGAATGCCTCTTGCTCGATGCGACTGGAAACGCTTTCATGGCAGCGTTTATCCGGACCCGCCCTCGCATGACGCCTTCATCTCCGCGTGCCCAGCAGCACGCCACCCGTGCCGCCTTCTTCATTCCTGGATTCGCCACCGCCGCGTGGGCGCCGATGGTGCCTTACGCCAAGGCCAAGGCCGGGCTGACCGACGCCAGCCTCGGCGCCGTGCTGCTGTGCCTCGGGCTCGGCTCGCTGCTGGCGATGCCGCTGGCAGGTGCACTGACGGGGCGGTTGGGTTGCCGCCGGGTGATGGTGATCACCTGCGCGATGATGCTGTGCGCCCTGCCCTTGCTGGTGCTTGCGCCCTCGCCGGTGTGGCTGGGCGCGGCGCTGTTCGTGTTCGGTGCCGGCGTCGGTGCACTGGATTGTGCGATGAACATGCAGGCGGTGGCGGTCGAGCGCGATGCCGGGCGCGCGATGATGTCCGGCTTCCACGCCTTCTACAGCATCGGTGGATTTGTCGGTGCTGGCTGCATCACCGGGCTGCTGATCCTCGGCACGCCGCTGTGGCTGGCCGCGCTGGTTTCGGTGGGGGCACTTCTGCTGGTTGCGATGCTGTCGGCGCCGCATTGGCGTCCGCAACGGATCCTGCACGAAGGCCCGCTGCTGGCACTGCCGCATGGCGTGGTGCTGTTCATCGGCGTACTGGCCTTCGTGGTGTTCCTCGCCGAGGGCTCGATGCTGGACTGGAGCGCCGTGTTCCTGGCCGAAGTGCGGCAGGTGCCGCGTGACCAGGCCGGGGCCGGCTTCGCGTTGTTCACCCTGGCGATGACGGCAATGCGCCTGTTCGGTGACGGTATCGTCGAGCACCTCGGCCGCACCCGCACCCTGGTCTTTGGCGGTATCACGGCCGCGGCAGGCTTCACCCTGGCCACGCTGGTGCCCTCGTTTCCGGTGGCGCTGGCCGGCTACGTACTGGTCGGGCTGGGCTGCGCCAACATCGTGCCGGCGCTGTTCTCGATGGCAGGCCAGCAGCGGGTGATGCCGGAAAGCATCGCCATCACTGCCGTGACCACATTGGGTTACGCCGGCATCCTCGCTGGTCCGGCGGCGATCGGCGCAGTGGCGCACGCCACCAGCCTCGGCTTTGCCTTCATGTGCGTCGCCGTACTGCTGCTGGGCGTAGCCGCCTCCGCCCGCTCACTGGCCCGACGCGTGGCCTGACAGAAAAAGGGGACGGAGGGGATTAAGTCGCATCTGCCCCGAGTGTGCTGCAAACGACTTAATCCCCTCCGTCCCCTTTTTTCAGCCGTGCGCCAGCCATTCGGCCTGGGCCGGCAGCTGTGGGGCTGGGCACGCGCTCTGCGGGTGGTGCTGGTCGCGCGCCATCCAGTCGTCGACCACGCCGGCCAGCAGGTCCAGCCGCAGCGGCAGGGTGATGTGATCCTCTCCACGCATTTCGATGTAGTGCGCGCGCGGGTTGGCCTGCGCAAGCTGCCGGCCCTGGCTGACCGGAATGTGCTGGTCACCCTGACCGTGCAGCAACAGCACGCAGGCGCGGGTATCGGCCAGCGCACGCGCGACGTCGACGCGGTCCAGATCGACATCGATACGACGGCTGGCGGCGGCGATCACCTGGTTGATGTCCTGGCCCCCATAGCGCCAGCGTACGTACGACGCCACCGCCTGCGCCTTCAGGCCCTCCGGCTGCAGTCCCATCAGGTGCGGGATCATCGTGCGGATCGCCGCACCGGCATTGGCGAACGATTCCATCGCCACCACGCCGGCCACCTGGTCACCCAGCTTGTCGGCGGTGAACACCGCCGTGGCCGCACCATAGGACACACCGAACAGGTACAGCGGGCCGGTCACTTCGCCGCGCGCGCGCAGCTCGCCGATGACATCGACCACGTCATCCGATTCATAGGTGCCATAGCCGGACGGTCCTGCACCGGACTGGCCATGGTTGCGCAGGTCGAGCGTGACCACGCGGTAGCCGGACTCGGCCAGCTGCAGCGACCATGGCAGCATAGAATCACCATTCATCATCCACCCATGCAGCAGCACCACGGTGCCGCGTGGCGCCTGCGCGCGGAACGGCTGTGGCACGGCCAGACTCAGGCCGGTATCAAGAGGCAGGCCGTTCTCATGACGCTGCGGAAGGTAGTGGTACCGCGCGCCGTAGTCACCGGGGTCGAACACGCGCCAGAAGATCGGCACGCCATCGCGACCCGCTGCGAAGCCATGCCGGTTGGGCAGCCCGGCAATGGCCGCGGCGATGCGCGGGCGATCGAGCAGGGTCGACACGCCGCCTGGCGCGATCAGCCGGTCGGCAAGCGAGGTGGACGAGGCGTTGATCGAGGATGAGCATGCAGCCAGCCACAGGCCGGCGCACGCCAGCAACAACAGCAGCAGGCGCTTCATGGGCAATCGGGAAAGGATGCGACAGCGTGGCAGGTTAACGACGCGGGCGTGGGCCATCTATCGCGCGTGGATGACGGCTTGATGACAATGCGGGATCGATTCAGGTTGTCACAATGGCGCGATCGACCTCGGCATTGATCCGGATCAATGAATACGCCGGCATGCTTGCCCACAGTGCCCCCATGCGCACCTCGTTCAAGCTCGCCATTGCCCTGGCCGCCACGCTGGCCGCCGCCTATGGCATCGCCCGCAGCGCGCCCTACTGGTTCGCACCTCGGCAGGCCGCGCAGGTCGACATCCACGACCCGGCGCTGATCGCACAGGGGCAGTACCTGTCGCGCGCCGCCGACTGTGCGGCCTGCCACACCGCGCCGGGCGGCAAGCCGTTCGCCGGTGGCCTCGGCATGCAGACGCCGATGGGGACGATCTACTCGACCAACATCACCCCCGATCCGGAAACCGGCATCGGCGCCTACGACTACGCCGACTTTGAACGCGCGGTACGTCGCGGCATCCGTCACGATGGCCAGCCGTTGTATCCGGCAATGCCGTACGCCTCGTACGTGATTGCCCGCGACGCCGAGATAAAGGCGCTGTACGCCTATTTCATGGGCTCGGTGCAGCCGGTGAAGCAGGACAACGCCGACAGCACGATTCCATGGCCAGCCAACATGCGCTGGCCTCTGGCATGGTGGCAACTGCTGTTCGCACGCCCACGCAGCTTCAGCCCGGATCCGTCGCTGGACGCCGGCCAGCAGCGTGGTGCCGAACTGGTGGAAGGCCTGGCGCATTGCGGTGCCTGCCACACGCCACGCGGGCTGGCGTTCCAGGAAAAGGCGATGGCCGATGATGGCAGCCGCCAGTTCCTGTCCGGTTCGGTGCTGGAAGGCTGGTACGCGAAGAACCTGCGCAACGAATCGACCGGCCTGGCCAGCTGGAGCGAAGGCGAGATCGTCGACTTCCTGCGCACTGGCCGCACCGATCGTTCGGCGGCTTTCGGCGGCATGGCCGATGTGGTCGAGCACAGCACGCAGTACCTGTCCGACGCGGACCTGCTGGCGATGGCACGCTACCTGAAGCAGCTGCCCGCCCGCGAAGGACGCAGCGCACAGTGGTCGCCCGGTACTGACACCACCACCGCCGCACTGCGCAGCGGCGACTACCGCGTGGCCGGTTCGCTGGCCTATGCCGAGCACTGCCAGGCCTGCCACCGCGCCGACGGCCGCGGCATGCCGCGCGTCTATCCGGCCCTGGCCGGCAACTCGATCGTGTTCGCCGACGATCCCAGCTCGCTGGTGCAGGTGACCCTGATCGGCGGCCGCACGCCACAGACCCCGCACGACCGCATGGCCTTCACCATGCCAGGCTTCGAGCAGCTGCCGAACGCGCAGCTGGCACAGATCCTGACCTTCATCCGCAGCAGCTGGGGCAATCAGGCCAGCGCAGTGAGCGAGGTCGACGTGGCGCGCATGCGCCGGGTGGTGCGCGACAAGCCGGTGCACTACGTTCCGCAGGAGGCCGCACAATGAAGCGTTCGCGCACGCGTTCCCGCCTGCTGATCGGTAGTGCGATCACCCTGGTGCTGCTGGCCGGCGCCGGTACCCTCGCTTACCGTCATCTGTACCCGGATCTGGATGCCGCCGTGACCGGCACGATCGATATCCTCGATGCACAGGGCAAGGTGGTCGGCGCCTACCATGCGCCGAGCGCCGAAGAAATCGCCGGGCTCGGCAATGCCGAGTCGGTGATGCTCGGCCGCCGCATCCTCAACGAAACCGCACGACTGCTGCCGGACAACGTCGGCAACGATCTGAACTGCAATTCGTGCCACATGGCCGAGGGCAAGCGTCCCTTCGGCAACCACTACTTCAACACCGGTGGCGGCGCCTATCCGCGTTACATGCCGCGGCCTGGCAAGGTGATCGGCCTGACCGAACGCATCAATGGCTGCCTGCAGCGTTCGATGAACGGCAGGCCGCTGCCGAAGGACGCGTCACAGATGCGCGCGATGCTCGACTACATGGCGTGGCTAAACAGTGCAGTGCCGGACGGTGCAAAAGTCGCCGCGCCAAGCGAAGGGCCCATCGACAGCACGCTGGCCCCGGATCCGATCCGCGGCCAGGCGCTGTACGCCGTACAGTGCGCTGCCTGCCACGGCGACAACGGCGAAGGCCGGCGCGACGCCAGTGGTGACATCGCTTTCCCGCCGCTGTGGGGCGACCACAGCTTCAACATCGGCGCCGGCATGGCGCGCCTGTACAAGGCGGCCGGTTTCGTCAAGCACAACATGCCACCGGCAGTGACCCGCGAACCTCCGCTGGGGCAACAGGTGATGCCCGACCAGGATGCGGTGGACATCGCCAGCTATTTCATCAACCAGCCGCGGCCGGACTTCGCCAACAAGGCCAAGGACTGGCCGCGCGACCCGAAACCCAAGGACGCGCGGTACTGATGCCGGCAGCAGCTGCGGGCCGTCACACAACACGGTTCCTGCATCTTCGCGTCATGCCGATGTCATTGGCGCTGCCGACACTCCGGGGCTTCCCTCTGCTGAAGGTCCGGTTTCGATGCGAACGATTGCGTGCTTTCCCCGTGTTTCGCTGCTTGCCCTGCTGATCGCCCCTGCACTGGACGCCCTGGCCGAAGCACCGCAGGGCGATGCGGCCGAGGCGCGCAGCACTGATGCCCGTACCCTGGACCAGGTGCAGGTGATCGGCCAGGCCACCAGCTACGCCAAGACGGCGGTGCGCGCGGAAACGCTGAACCGGCAGACCGTGATGAGCAGCGTCAACGACGCGCTCAATGAAGTGCCCGGCGTGGTGGTCAGCGAAGCCGATGCCACCGGCTCATCGGTGTGGGGCACGCAGATCAGCATGCGTGGCTTCGTCACCAACCGCGACACACAGCAGATCGGCACTACCATCGACGGCCTGCCCAACGGCGGTTCCGGTTACGGCGGCGGCTCGCTGGCCAACCGCTACATCGACACCCTCGACCTGGAAACGGTGGAAGTCAGCCAGGGCACCGCTGATATCTCCTCGCGCTCGAACGAAGCGCTGGGCGGCACCCTCAACTTCCTCACCAGCGATCCGCTGCAGGACAGCCGCCTGCGCTTCGTGGTCGGCGCCGGTGACAACGAGGCGCGCAAGTACTACGTGCGCTACGACACCGGCCTGCTCGGCGGCCACACCCGCGCCTGGGTCAGCGCCTCCTCGTCGAAGGTGCACGACTGGATCGACGGCACCGGGCACGCCAGCAACGACCACATCGCCGGCAAGTTCATCACCGAACTGGATCGCTGGACCCTGACCGGCTACCTGTCCTACAACGATGCGGACGAGCCGGAATACACCAGCGTCTCACCGAAGGGCTTCGCCACCAATCCTGATCGTGACAACCTGGTCGGCACCCTCACCGGCATTCCCTACCTGGACCAGAACTACCGTTCCGGCTCGCGTGCGCTGCGCGAGAACACCTTCGGCTACCTGCGCGCGGCCTTCGACGGTGGCAACGGCTTCAAGGCCTCGGTGGCGGCTTACGGACACCGCATGGAAGGTCGTGGCGACTGGCTGCCACCGTACCTTGCGCAGGTCAGCGATGACGGAGCGGGCCGCCCCGAGTCGGAGTACGTCGGAGGAAAGACCGTGTACGGCGGCAGCAACCGTGGCCAGATCTTCTTCGTCAGTCCCGACGGCAGCGCCGCGCAGCGCCTGGCCAACTGCACACCGCAGCTGGGTTTCACTGCCGAATATGATCCGAACTGCTACGCCGGCAACGTGCTGGGCGCGCAGTCGTATCGCCACACGCACTACGACAACGACCGCATGGGCGTGACCGCCGACGTCGAGTGGCGGCAGACCTTCGGCACGGTCGACAACACGATCCGTGGTGGCCTGTGGGTGGAGAAGCTGGACCGATCGGCACGCCGCGACTGGCATCGCCTGCTCAACGTCGGCCAGGATATCGCCTTCGACCATCAACCGTACTGGGTACAGTTCGAGGACAAGTACAAGGTTGACGAGCAGATGTACTACGTCGAGGACGTGGCGAGGTTCGGGCCGTTCAGCGCACGCCTGGGCGTGAAGCAGTTCTTCGTCGACCAGTCGCGCCGCCGCGTGATCGGTGCCAGCGAGCAGGTCAGATCCGATTCCAGGTCCGACCCGCTGCTGTCCACCGGCTTGACCTGGGCGCCGGGCGTGGAAGGCATGGAGCTGTTCGCCGGCTTCTCGCAGAACTTCGCCGCGATTCCTTCCGGCGTGCTCGGCGAGACCGACCCGCAGCGCTTCCGCAACGTCGAGCCGGAGACCGCCGACAACATTGAAGTGGGCATGCGCATCAGCCGCTGGCCGCTGACCGCCTCGGTCACGCTGTACAACATCAAGTTCGACAACCGCATCGTCTACCTGCCGGCCGGCTTCGTCAGCGGCATTGACTACCTGGGCGAGACCGACGGTGTCTACGAGAACTTCGGCGGCGTGGAAAGCAACGGCCTGGAAGCGGCGTTCGGCTATGGCTGGGACAACGGCTGGCGCCTCAACGCCGCCTATACCTACAACCGCTCCAAGTACCTGGGCAGTGGCGATGCCGCGCGTGATACCCAGCTGGGCATCGTCGACGGCGCCAAGGTGATCGGCCAGCCCGAACAGACCCTCGTCCTGTCGGCGGACTGGCAGGGTGAGAACTGGAACTTCGGCCTGTCCGGCCGTTACCTGGGCACGCGCTATCTCGACGCCGCCAACGTCAACAAGCTGCCGTCGGCCACCGTGTTCAACGCCAACATCGGCTTCGACCTGCAGGGCCTGTCGCCGCGCCTGAAGGGCATGGGCGCCAACCTGGTGGTGAGCAACCTCACCGATAAGCGGTATCTTGCAGGGGTGGACGGCCGCGACAACGCCTTCATCGGCGCTCCGCGCACCGTCGGGATCTCTTTCCGCGTGGACCTGTGAGTGAGCCCGTGACCGATATCGGCCGACGCCGGTTGTTGCAGGCCGGCGTTGCCGCCGGCTTTTCTCCACTGCTGCCCAGCATCGCCCGGGCCGCCGCGATCGCCCCCGCCGCGCAGACGCGCAGCCTGGAAGACCTGCAGCACATCGTGGTGTTCATGCAGGAGAACCGTTCGTTCGACCACTACTTCGGCACGCTGCCGGGCGTACGTGGCTTCGGTGATCGGTTCGTCGCCCCGGCCGCCGCGCTGCAAGCTGGTGACCGCGTCCGCAGCCTGTGGCTGCAGCCCGATGCCAGCGGCAAGCGCGCGATCGCGCCGTTCCCGCTGGATACCGCCGCGCATTTCGGCTACATGCGCGTGGAAGGCACGCCGCATACCTGGCCCGATGCGCAGCGCGCCTGGGACCAAGGTCGCATGGGGCAATGGCCGAAGGCCAAGCAGAACCACTCGATGGGCTACTTCCAGCGCAGCGACCTGCCGTTCCAGTTCGCGCTGGCCGATGCCTTCACGATCTGCGATGCCTACCACTGCGCGATGCAGGCCGGCACCAACCCGAACCGGGTGTTCCTGTGGACCGGCCACAACGATCCGCAGGCCCACGCCGGTGGCCCGGTGATCGCCAACTCGCACGACAATTTCCCTGAACAGGGTGGGCATCCGGCGTCGTACCGCTGGACCAGCTATGTCGAGCGCCTGCAGAGGGCCGGCGTGTCCTGGCAGATCTACCAGGACATGGCCGACAACTTCACCGACAACCCGCTGGCGGGTTTCGAGGCCTTCCGTCAGGCCCACCGCGCGGCGCCAGGGCATGACCCGCAGCTGCGCGCGCGCGGGGTCAGCACGCGGGGCCTGACGCAGCTGCGCCAGGACGTCATTGACGGGCGCCTGCCGCAGGTCAGCTTCATCATCGCCGACGCGGCCGGCAGCGAACATCCCGGCCCGTCCAGCCCGGCACAGGGCGCGGCCTATACCGCACGCGTGCTGGATGCGCTGACCGCCGATCCGGACGTGTGGAGCCGCACCGCCCTGCTGCTGATGTTCGACGAGAACGATGGCTTCTTCGACCACATGCCGCCCCCTGCCCCGCCTTCGCCGGTGGACGGTGGTTGGGCGGGTGTGTCCTCGGTCAGCACCGAAGGCGAGTACCACCGTCACCCGGCACCGGGTGACGAAAAGTACGATCTCGCCGAACTGCGCGGGCGCCCGTACGGTCTGGGACCGCGCGTACCCCTGTACGTGATCTCGCCGTGGAGTCGCGGCGGCTGGGTCGATTCGCAGGTGTACGACCACACCTCGGTCATACGGCTGATCGAGCGCCGCTTTGGCGTGGCCGCACCGGACATCTCGCCGTGGCGCCGCGCGGTCTGCGGCGACCTCAGCAATGCGTTCGACTTTGCCCAGCGCGATACCCGCCCGTTCGTCCGCGGCCTGCCCGACGTGAGTGCGGTTGCCGGACGCGCCGCTGCCTTGCCGGGACGCACCGTGCCCACGCTGCCAGAGGGGCTGAAACCAGCGAAACAGGAAAGCGGTGTACGCCCGGCGCGCGCCCTACCCTATCGTCCGCAGGCATCGATTGCCGCAGTCGATGCCTCGGGTGTGGATCTGACGCTGTCCTGCGAAGCCGCGGCGGCCGTACTGCATGTCTACGATCGGCTGCGGCTGGATGCGGTACCACGCCGCTACACGCTGCTGCCAGGTACGCCACTGCGCGAGCGCTGGCCGCTGGACGCCCAGGGCCGCTATGACCTTTGGCTGCTTGGTCCGAACGGCTTCCACCGCCACTTCCAGGGTGCGGTCAAGGCGCCTGCCGTGCAGGCTTCGATCGAGCGCGCGGACGGCCAGCTACGGCTGCACCTGCGCAATCTGCACAACAGCGCGCAGAATGTGCGGGTGCAGGCCGGCGCCTATGCCGGGCACATGCCGGAGCAGGCGCTGGTGCTGCCGGCGCATGCTGAGGCCACGGTGGCGTGGGACGCGGCGCCCACCGCAGGGTGGTACGACCTGCGCATCGGTGCGGGCGACAGTGCACTGCGACTGGCCGGCCGCGCCGAGGATGGGCGCCCCGGCACCAGTGACCCGGCAATGGGCAGCGAGCCATTGCGGTTCGAGCACGATTGAGGAGCCCTCTGTAGAGCCGAGCCCACGCTCGGCTGCTTTGTCGGGGCAATGCGACCAGGGCGAGAAGCAGCCGAGCATGGGCTCGGCTCTACGGGGCAGATCGGCAGATTCAGGCCTCCTGCAGCCCCGGCCGGCCGTGCTCCACCGCGTAGCGCTTCCAGCTCTGCAGCGCGCCATTCGGCTGCATTACGGTATCCAGCGTCTTCATGTCGCCGATCCACGCATCGCGGGTGACATCGCACAGCACGTAGCCACGCTTGTCGGTGGTCGCCTTCAGGTAGGGACTGTGCGCAAGCTGGTTCATGGCATACGCGTCCACGCCCTGGCCGTCGGCACCGGAAGTGATCGAGGTGGCGAGGAACTCGCTGGAGACCACACCCGAGTCACGGTGGTCCTGTACCAGATCGCTGGCGTAGTGGCGATGCGCGTCGCCGCAAGCGGTCACCACGTTGCCGAAGCCCACCTTCTGGATGTGATCGAGCAGGCGTCGGCGGCTGTCCAGATAGCCCGACCACTGGTCGTCGGACGACTGCACTACCCCGTCCTTCTCGCGCATGTAATTGCCCAGCGCCACCTGGTGGGCGATGGTATGCCAGCGCGGCCCGGCATCGGACAGGCCGTCGAGCAGCCAGCGCTCCTGCTTCGCCCCCACAATGCTGCGCTCCGGCGATTCCACCTCCTCACGCAGCGCCATGTTCACCTGCTTGCTGCGGTACTGGCGGGTGTCGAGCAGGTGCAGATCCATCAGCGTGCCGTAGCGTGCGCGCCGGTACATCTGTATGTGGCCATCGCGCGGGAATGCCGTACGGCGCAGTGGCATGTTCTCGTAGTAGGCTTGGAACGCCTGCGCGCGCCGCAGCAGGAACACTTCGCTGGGCGTATCGTCCTGGTCTTCGGCGCCGGCCCAGTTGTTGTCCACTTCGTGGTCATCGAAGGTGACGAACCATGGTGCCGACGCATGCGCGGCCTGCAAGTCGGCGTCGCTCTTGTACTGGGCGTAGCGGCGGCGGTAATCATCCAGCGTATAGATCTGCGGGCCGACGTGGTTGCGCAGGTTGGTGAACGGCTGGCCGTTCATCTTCCGCGGGCCCGGCTGGCTTTCGCCTTCGTAGATGTAATCGCCATAGTGGAAGACGAAATCGAGCGGTTCCTCGGCGATGCGCCGCCACGCGGTGTAGTGGCCTTCTTCGTAGTGCTGGCAACCAGCCACCACAAAGCGCACCCGGTCCACCGCTGCCGTGGCTGACGGCAGCGTGCGCGTACAACCCACTGCGCTGGCGTGGCCGCCTACGGTGAAGCGGTACCAGTAGGGCCGTCCGGGCGCCAGCCCGTCCAGCTCCACGTGCACCGCGTGGCCGAGTTCGGGATGCGCGAGGGCCGAACCCTGGCGTACCACCTTGCGCATGCCTTCGTCTGCTGCCAGTTGCCATTCGACCACCATCGGCCGGGCCGGCATGCCACCACCGAACACCAGCGGCTCGGTCGCCAGCCGTGTCCACAGCACCATGCCATCGGCCGAGGGATCACCCGAGGCCACGCCCAGGGTGAAGGGCGTGCTGGCAAAGCGCGGCGAGGTCAGCAGGTTGCGTGGGTTCAGTGCAGTGGCGTCGGTCTGCGCGGCCAGTGCGCGCGCCGTGCCCATCCAGGCCCCTGCGGCCGACAGGCCGGCCAAGGCCAGGAATCGCCTGCGATTGATCGTCTCCACGGATGACCCCTCAGTTGTAGATGATGTGGAAATAGAAGAAGCGGCCGTAGTCGTCGATCTCGGTTCGGAAACGCCCGTTCGGACCGGTGCTGTAGGTTGGCTGCGTGTTGAACAGGTTCTTGGCCTCATACTTCAGCGTTACGTGCTTGCCGACCTTGTGGCTGAAAGCCATGTTGAACGTCATGTATGGGTCGTAGTACGAATCCAGCCATTCGGTGTCACCGAAGTCGACCAGCATCCGGCTGCGGTAGGTTCCGGACAGGCGCAGTTGCGAGCTCTTCCACGGCATGCGCCAGATCACCGACCCATTGAGCGACCAGTCCGGCTGGTACAGCAGGCGGTCCAGGTGCCGCTCGGTGCCATCGGTGATGCGGTAGTTGGTCTGGCCTTCCAGACGCGTCGCGTTGAAGTACATGTCGAAGCGCTGGCGGCCCCACTGCAGATTGCGATTGGCCACCGCGAACTCAACGCCACGCAGCTTCGACTCGTCGGTGTTCATCGGCTGGGTGACCCGGTAGCGGGTGTCCCCCACGTTCTCGAACGTGGTCAGGGTGTAGATATCGTCCTTGATCACCTTGTCGAACAGCGCCACCGAGACCAGGCCATTGTTGCCGTTGAAATACAGGTCCCACGCCAGGTCGACGTTGGTGGAACGGCGCGGCTGCAGGTTGGCATTGCCCTGCTTGATGGTGCAGAAGCCCCTGCCCTCCTCGTCATCGCCACAGCTGGTGCTGGTGGCCTGGGCGATGTTGCTCGGCGTCGGCCGGCCCAGCGTACGGCTGGCGGAGAAGCGCAGGCGCTGGTCCTCGCTCAGCTTGAACGTCGCATTCAACGAAGGCAGCAGGTTGTTGTAGCCACCGCTCGTGTTGCGGAAGGCGGAGGTATACGTACTGCCGCCATCATCGCTGAACGGGCTGTAGGCATCGAAGCGGGTGTGGTCGTAACGCAGGCCGCCGATCAGCAGCAGCCGGTCCCAGGCGTAGTGAGCGGACACATAGGCATTGGTGATGTCCTCCACGTACTTGTAGTCGCTGGTGAAGTTGGCATTCGGATACGCCGCATTGTTGTTGCCCAGCTTCGGCAGCAGTTCCTCGTTCCACTTGCGGTTGTCGATCAGAGGGAAGCCCGGCACGCTGCCCAGCAGCGTCGACCCCGGGTAGAGGTAGTCGTTGAGCGTGGCACTGCTCCTGAAGTAGTCGAAGTCGATGTCCTGCCAGATCTTCAGGTGGCGGTACTCGGCACCGGTGGCCAGGCCGAAGCCGCGCGCGTCGGCGTCGATGTTGTAGCTGAAGTCCGCGCGCAGGTTGTCGATGCTCTCCTTGGCATCGCGCGGGGAGACATAGGCCTGCGCCGGATTGAGCTTGAACGCGGAGCTGGTCAGCAGGCTGGAATCAGAAACCGCTACCGCGTTTGGGAACCCGTGACTGTCATTCTCGTAGTCGACGAACAGATTGCTTGGATAGGCGCGCACACCCCAGTAGACCTGGTTGTTGTGGAAGGTCTCTTCGGTGTGGCCACCACGCAGGGTCAGGCGCGAACGGTCGCCGACGTCCCAGTTGAAGCTGGCGATGGCGCCACGGTTGCTGCGGTCCCAGCGGTCGTGACGGTTCTTGATGTAGATGCTGTTGATCTGGGTGGTGCCGCTGTCCTCGGTCTGGTTGCGGATCGGAAACTTGGCGTTGCCATACAGATCCGTCTTGTTCATCGTCGAGTTCTCGTAGAACCGGTACGAGTACAGCAGCAGCGATGCGTAGAACGGATCATCCGAGGGCTTCCACTCAAGCTTGGCGGAGCCACCGAAGTTGGTGATGAAGTTGGTATAGGTGCCGGTGCTGAAGTTGCCAGGCGCACGCAGCCCGTTCCAGCCCTTGGCCTCGCCCGGACCGGTGGTGCCGTCGGTGAGGTATTTGCCAGCGTCGTTGTAGTAGTAGTTCGACTCCACCCAGCGCTTGACGCTGTTGCGTGAACGCTGCTCATAGCGTGCCACCGCAACGATGCCGAATTCCTGGTCGGCGCCGAACTGGTTGGAGAACACCATCTTGGCGCTCTTGCCGAAATGGCCCAGGGTCTCGTGGTTGCCGCCGGCGCTGCGCTCGACGTTGGTCTCGGCAGTGGAATAGATGCCTGCCACATCGGCAAACACGTACCTGCCGGACCGGTCGAAGGCACTACGGCTGATGATGTCGATCACACCGCCGATCGCATCCGGTGCCTGCTCCGCACTGAAGCTCTTGTAGATGTCGGTTCGGGTACCGATGTCGCTGGGAATCAGCTGCAGGTTGTTCATGCGCTCCCCGGAGCCACTGCCCCCCACGCTGGCGATCGCGATGCCATCGATGGTGGTGTAGTTGAGGTTGGCCTGCACGCCGCGCACGGTCACGTAGCGTGGTTCGCCGGCATCCTCCACCGCACTCAGGCCTGGAGCGGCCATCAGGCTCTCGGCCAGGGTCTCGTCGCCGTAGCTGTCCATCTCGTCGTAGACCACCGAATCCTTGATCACCGGCGACGACTTCTTCTGGTCGATGACCTCATGCGCGGCAATCACCTTCACCGTGCCCAGGGTCGGCGCCAGCACCGCCCCGGCCTCGCGCGGCATCGGCGCGGCTGGCTTCGGCGCGTTGCGTGCGGGTGCCGGATCGATGGCGATGACATTGCCATCTACCACGGTATAGCCCAGACCGGTACCCGCCAGCAGTGCGTCCAACGCCTGCTTGACGGTGGCGCCCCGCGGCACAGCCCCGGCGATGTGCGCTTCACCGCTGCCCGAGTACAGGAACTGCACGCCGGAACTGCGCGACAACTGCTCAAGCGCACGTGCCAGCGGTTGCGCCGCGATCCCCGCCGACACGCGGGCTTCAAGGCCATCGGCAGTGGCCGCGGCCGCCACTGGCACGCTGCAGGGAGACAGGGCGAGGATGATCGACAGGTAGAGCGTGTTGCGCATCACGGGTCCTTGGAAGAGAAAAGGCTGCGAGGTCGCCGCGTGACTTGGCAGCGGCTTCTCCCAAGTAAGAGCCCGCTTCCACCGAAGTGGAGAACACGGATTCGATGAATTTTTTCTGACAGTCCACGACCACACGGGCCTCAGCGACTGCCGACCCGCACTGTGTCGCCTTCGCGCCTCACCACGAAGCGTGGGTCGCGTTCAAGGAAGGCCTGCAGCGCACCGATGCGATGCGCATCAAGGCTGCCGGACAACCGTGCCGATGCTGCGCCTTCGTCCAGCACGCGCACCTGCACCTGGTTGTGCCGGTTGAAGGCAGCTGCCACCTCATCGAGCCGCTCATCGAGGAAGGACACTTTGCGCTGCTGCCAGTCCAACAGCATCGACAGCGGCATGTCCACTGACTCGACGGCATGGCTTCGCGCGTCGACCTGCACCACCCGGCCCTGCTCCAGCTGGGCCAGGCGGCGGGCACCCGCGCCCTGGCTCCAGACCTCGACCTCGCCGGAGACCACGCCGATGCGGGTGCTCTGCAGCCGTCGCGATACATCGAATACAGTGCCGATATCCCGGATCTCCAGGCCGTTCACTTCCACCTCGAACGGACGGCGGTCGCGGGCGATGTCGAACGTGGCCTCCCCCTGCAGCAGCTCCACCCTTCGACTGAACCAGCTGATGCGTACCCGCAGTCGGCTGTCCGCGTTGAGCCGCACCTGGGTCTGGTCGGGCAGCACCAGGTCGCGGAGTTCACCATGCCCGGCACTGTAGAGCTGCTGGGTGGGCATCATCTGCGAAACCAGGCCCACGCCGAGCAGGGCAACACAGGCCGCGGCAGAGACCGTCCACCAGCGCACGCGACCGCGACGCAGCACAGCGCGGGGCGGCGCGTGCGCACGACCGAACAGCGGCACCACCTTGGCGGCGACCTGCTGCGGTGGCACCAGCGCCGCATCAGCCAACGGCGATTGCAGCGCCTCGCCCACCTGCCGGTGCAACGCGAGCGCGCGCATGTAGGCGCGAACATGCTCGGGCGAGCGCTTCATCCAGTCGAGGAACGCGACACGCCCGGCCTTGTCCAGCACCCCCTCGCGATTGCACAGGAACCAGTGCGCCGCCTCACGTTCGATCGTGTCGTCAGGCCTGCGTGATGGATACCGATTCATGTGAGCTCCCTGCCGCCCAGCGCCTTCCTGCAGGCGTCCAGCCCCTTGCCGATATGCTTGCGCACCATGTGCACCGACACCTGCAGCTGCTGGCTGATTCCCGGGCAGTCCAGCCCGTCGCGGTAATGCAGCTCCATCACCCGGCGCGTGGTCGCCGGCAACCGCGCGATGGTGCTGCGGATATCGTTCCAGCGCTGCGCACGCTCGAATTCGCCCTCGATGTCTTCTTCGCTTTTCAGCACTTCGGCCAGCAGATCGACGTCTTCCAGCGGCGGCAGCGACGACCGCACGCGGGCGTGCTCGCGCGCCAGGTTGGCCGCCACGGTGAACAGGTAGGCTTCCGGGTTCTCGACCGCGTCGGCATCCTCGCCGGTGCTGCGCAGCAGTCGCAGGTAGACCTCCTGCGCCAGGTCTTCGGCATCTTCGCTGGCCGAACCGCGGCGCAGGAAGAAGCCACGCAGCAGCCGGCGCCGCAGTTCGTAGCTCTTCTCCCAGATCCTGACGCTGTTCACGGCCGGCCAACCACCCCGAGGCTGGAAAGCCCAGCAGGGTGACGGCCATTGATGACAGGGGCGTTGCAGCAGACGAACGTACCAGGCATTCCCCGCCCGGCACGTCGGCGCACGATACGGCGCGCTGCTCCAACTCTTGCTTGCCAGAAACCGAAGCCGGGCCCGCCTATCGAAGGCGCGAGGACGGGCCTACGCTTGCCTCCTAGGTGGCCGCCATGGCCACCCTTCGCGTCACGGCATTGCGGTGGCGCCCCCCGCTCCAATGCTGTGCGCCCTGATGGTGTTGTCGCCTAGGCAGACGTCCGACCGGCGCCCTCTGGAGACAGTCATGAACCAATCCCTGATCCCTTCGATACCGACCCGCTGGAAACGCGGGAGTGGCATGAATCGCTGCAGGCGGTGTTGCAGGCCGGTGGCCGGCCACGCGCGCACTACCTGATCGACCAGCTGAGCGGGCTGGACGCCCAGCAGCACGGCGACCTGCATACCCGCGCATGGACGGCCTACGTCAATACCATCCCGCCCGAACGCCAGCCGGCCTATCCGGGCGACCTGGCCGTCGAGCGCCGCCTGAACGCGATGATCCGCTGGAACGTGATGGTCATGGTGCTGCGTGCTGGATGCAGGACGCCATGGGCAGGTATGGCATCGACACCGGCAAGCGCGACCCGGCCCCGGTGTAAGGCGGCGGTGTTCACCACGCCCGTTGTGCGGGCGTGGTGAACGCAGGATCGCTACGGCATGCGTTTGAACAGGTTGGTCTGCAGGATCGGCGTCCCGTCGTGAGCGTAGAACGCCTTGGTCTCGGTCATCGTCGCCTGGTCATCGGCCACGGTGTAGATACGGGTGGAGGCCGGCGTACCGTGGTCCACCAGCTGCATCACCAGGGTGTTCGGCGCCGGCAGCTTCAGGTTGGCCTTGTCCGCGCCATAGGTGCCCGACAAAGGGCCCGGCGTACCGTCCAGCGCCAGCGTGCCGTCGGACTTCATGGTATTGCTATCACGCAGGACGATATCCACGTGCGAGCTCCAGCGGCCACCACCGGCGTCCTTGAACTCCAGCACCACCCGCTTCGGACGCTGCGCCTCGGGCAGTGCCGAGGTCGCGGTGTCCAGCGACCAGCGCCCCAGCAGCGGCGACGGGGACGCTTCCACCGCCAGCGCCAACCCGGCCGGCAGCGAACACGCACACAACAACACAGCGGACAACAGCTTCATACGTTGCTCCGTTCCAGTGAAGAAGGTGCTGCGTGACGCGTTGTGGGGCGCAGCGCTTCGGATCGTGCACAGCATCTAGGCCCCGCACAAGGCAGGGCGCTGAACGCGCGGCATCCTCGTTCGCGCCTCCCGCGATTCAGGTCTGGCGGCAAGGCCTCATCACGTTCTTGTCGATATAAATAGTTACGTTATAACATTTCACGCCTATTTCACGAGTCCTGCCATGCGTCGCCACCTGCTTGCTGCCGCCATCCTGCTCGCTGTCCACACCGCCCACGCTGAGGACGCACCTACCCTTCCCACCCTCCAGGTCCAGGCCTCCCCGCCCTCGCGCGTCGACAGCCGGGTCACCGTCGACAATCCACAGGCGCAGAACCGTACCCTCGGAAGCCTGCTCGAACATGTCTCCGGCGTGCAGAGCAGCGCCTTCGGGCCGAACGCGGGCGCCCCGGTCATCCGCAGCCTCAGCGGCAACCGCGTGCAGATCCTGCAGGATGGCCAGTCCATTCTCGGCATGAACGCGATCAGCGGCGACATCAACATTCCGTTCGATCCACTGTTCGTGCGCAGCGTCATCGTCAACAAGTCCTCCGATACCGTGCGCTATGGCGGCAATGCGATCGGCGGCAGCGTGGAGATCGATTCGGGCCTCATCCCGCGCAGCATGGAAGACACGGAGCAGTCGATGGAGCTGGTCCTGCGCCAGGGCTTCAATGCCGCCGACGCGCAGGGCTTCCGCATGAACTTCAACAACCAGCGCAACCTCTCGACCAACCTGCAGGTCTCGCGCCAGCGCATCTCGCACTACGACATCCCGGGCAACAGCAAGGCCGACGTCTGCAACACCCGCCTGTTCCCGCCGACCGGCGGCGTCAACTCGGCGCTGGCCGACAGCTGCCAGAAAGAGGCGCGCGTCCAGCAGATCTACAACAAGGCCTCGCAGCCGTACATCGACCAGTTCATGACCGAAAATCCGGACTGGGCCGATGGTGACTTCTCGTTCTACACCAACCATCCGACCTCGGTCTGGCAGCGCCGCACCTATATCAATCCGGCCAACCCGGCCTACGTGCCCGGCACGCCGTCGTACGTGCAGAAGCAGATCAACAACGATGTCACGCCCGACTACCATCACCGGCTGGGCAACAGCTACGCACGCAACTCGCAGGTGGCCTTCGGCTCGACGCTGTTTTTCGACCGTGGCTACGTGGGTGTCAGCATCGATGCCAAGGACAGCGAATACGGCGTGCCGGGATTCTCGATGCAGAACCTGTCGTTCGGTTCGAACGATGCCGATGGCCTGCCGGTGGGCGTGGTGATCAAGCAGGAACGCTACGCGCTGGACGCCCTGCTGCGCGATCCGCTGCCGTGGTTCGAGCGCGCGGAGCTGCGAGTTTCCAGGCTGGACAACACGTCGGGCGAGCGCCTCGGTGCATCCAAGGCCAATGACTACGACTTCGAAAGCTCCCAGGCCGAGCTGCTTCTGAGCCATCAGCGCGTCGGTCTGCTCAGCGGCCTGCTCGGCTTCAGCCACCAGTCGCGCCAGGTCACCGGCAGCGGTTCACTGCGCTACCTGCCCGACGTCGACACCCGCAGCAACGCGGTGTTCCTGAAGGAGACGCTGGACTTCGGCTGGGCCAGTTTCGATGCAGGCGTGCGCCACGAGCGCGTTGACCATGACCTGCAACCAAGCCGCTTCAAGACAGCGCGCAATGCCGCCAACACGAAATTGCAGGACCGCGACTACCGGCTCAACAGCTACACCCTCGGATCGTATGTCGAGCTAGGCCCCTTGTTCGCCGCCAAGGTGCGCTACGCATCCTCGCAGCGCGCACCGGAGATCAACGAGCTGTATGCCAGCAACGCACATTATTCGGTGATGACCCAGGAAGAAGGCAACCAGAACCTCAAGCCTGAGCGCGCGAAGAACCTGGAGCTGACCGGCCTGTTCCACATCGGCGGTTTCGAGCTGTCGGCCACCGCTTACCGGATGAAGTACGAGAACTATCTCTACCTCGGCCATTCCGGCCTGCAGACCGCCAACCGTCTGCCGCTCAAGTACTGGAAGCAGACCGACACCACGGTGAAGGGTTTGGAGATCGACGCATCTCAGGTGCTGGACTTGGGCCGGTATGGCACGTTGAACATCTCTGCCTTCGCCGATCTGGTGAAGAACAAGGCCGACCACCCCGATCCGCTGCGCGCCCACAACGATGGCGAGTACCTCCCGAACATGCCGACCAACCGCTACGGTGCCAACCTGCAATGGCAGCGCGAAGGTTGGAAGGCGCAGCTGTCGAGCACCTACTACGACACGCAGAAGTACCTCGGCCGCAACGTCAGCGAGGAAATCCCGCTGGACGCGTTCAACCTGGTTGATCTGCAGGTCAGCCGCGAACTGCCGGTGCGCAGCAGCTACATCGCCGGCATGGAAGTGTTCGTCAGCGGCAGCAACCTGCTCAATGAGGAAGCGCGTCCACACAACTCGCCGCTGAAGTACATCGCGCCGCTGCCGGGGCGGGGCTTCCAGGTGGGTGTGACGGTAAAGCTCTGAGGAGAGCCTGATTCGGTCGCCATCAGCGATCAATGATCGCTGGATGGCACGCCGGGACCCTGCATCCGCGCAAAGAAAAACGCCTGCAGATCGAGGATCTGCAGGCGCTTCTTTGTATCTGGCGGAGTGAGAGGGATTCGAACCCTCGATAGAGCTTTTGACCCTATACTCCCTTAGCAGGGGAGCCCCTTCGGCCACTCGGGCATCACTCCGGGGTTTTCTCCGCGTCTGGTGCGTCGCACCTCAGCGGGGCGTGAATCATAACGTTAATCGAGTGCGAAGGTAAAGCGTTATTCGGCAGAATTTTCGCTACCGGTGCCACCGGCTTCATCACCACGCTGGATGCGCTGATAGATCTCTTCGCGATGCACAGCGACGTCCTTCGGCGCAGTGATGCCGATACGCACCTGGTTACCCTTGACGCCAAGCACGGTGACGCTCACCGAGTCTCCGATCATCAGGGTTTCGCCGACGCGGCGAGTCAGGATCAACATTTTTGTAAGTCTCCATGGAACCGTGTGGAAGGGTATCCCCCACCGGCTTGACGCTCCGTCAAGAAGCGCTACCACGACAAAGGGAAAAGATTCGCAATGGTACCGTCAGCCGTCCCGCTCCTACAAGGAGGGGGACGGCCAGGTTCATCACAGGCGGGGGCTGACCCATTCGACGACTGCAGCCAGCGCAGTGGCAAGGGCGGGCCCGTCCTCGCCACCACCCTGGGCGAGGTCCGGGCGTCCGCCGCCCTTGCCCCCGATCTGACCGGCGATATGGGACAACAGTTCCCCGGCCTTGACCTTGCCCATTGCGCTGCCGTTCACGCCTGCGACCAGGGCCGCCTTGCCGTCCTGGGCGCCGGCCAGCACGATCACCGCGTCGCCCAGCTGCTGCTTGAGGCGATCCATGGCGTCACGCAGGGCCTTGGCGTCGAAGCCCTCCAGGCGGGCAGCCAGCACCTTCACGCCAGCGACCTCGACGGCCTGGCCGGACAGGTCGGCCGTGGCACCCGCAGCAACCTTGGCCTTCACGGCCTCCAGTTCGCGCTCCAGCTGCTTCTGGCGCTGGCCAAGGGCACGGATCTTCTCGACCACGTCGGCGGCGCTGCCGCCGAGCAGCTCAGCGGCCTCGGCCAGGCGGGCCTCTTCGGCGTCCACGTAGTCCAGCGCGCCCTGGCCGGTCACGGCCTCAATGCGGCGCACGCCCGCGGAGACGCCGCCCTCGGAGGTGATCTTGAACAGGCCGATGTCGCCGGTACGGTTGACGTGGGTACCACCGCACAGCTCGGTGGAGTAGTCACCCATCTTCAGCACGCGCACGTGCTCGCCGTACTTCTCGCCGAACAGGGCCATCGCGCCGAAGTCCAGCGCTTCCTGCATGCCCATGGTGTGCACTTCGGCGGCGTTGTTGGCGCGCACCTGCTGGTTGACCTTGCGCTCGATCACCGCCAGTTCGTCGGCACTGATCGGCTGGAAGTGCGAGAAATCGAAACGCAGGCGGTCCGGGGCGACCAGCGAGCCCTTCTGCTGCACGTGGGTGCCCAGCACTTCGCGCAGGGCGGCGTGCAGCAGGTGGGTAGCCGAATGGTTGAGGATGGTGGCGCTGCGGCGGTCGCCATCAACCTGGCCGGAGAGCACGTCGCCGACCTTCAGGCCGCCGTCGGACAGGGTGCCGACGTGGCCATGGAACTGGCCGGCGAACTTCTGGGTGTCTTCCACCACCATGCGCACGCCGTTGCCGGTCAGCACGCCGGTGTCGCCGACCTGGCCGCCGGACTCGGCGTAGAACGGGGTCTGGTTGGTGATGACGATAACTGCGTCACCCGCATCGGCCGACTGCACCGGACGACCGTCCTTGAGCAGGGCCAGCACGCTCAGGCCGTCGGCCTGCAGGCGGTCGTAGCCCAGGAACTGGGTCGGGCTGAGGGTCGCCACCAGCTCGGCTGGCAGGGTCACGCCGCCACCGAACTTACCGGCCGCGCGCGCGGTCTCGCGCTGCTGCTCCATCGCGCCATCGAAGCCGGCGATGTCGACGGTCAGGTCGCGCTCGCGGGCGATGTCCTGGGTCAGGTCGAGCGGGAAGCCATAGGTGTCATACAGACGGAAGGCGTCAACGCCCGGGATAACGCCATTGCTGGCCTTGCCGGCCACGTCTTCGAAGATCTTCATGCCTGCATCGAGGGTTTCGGCGAAACGCTCTTCCTCGGCCTGCAGCGCACGGGTGACCGTGTCCACCGCCGCCGGCAGTTCCGGATAGGCCTCGCCCATCTGCTCGACCAGCGTCGGCACCAGCTTGCTGAAGAACGGCTGGCGTACGCCCAGCATCCAGCCGTGGCGCAGGGCGCGGCGGATGATACGGCGCAGCACGTAACCCCGGCCTTCGTTGGACGGCAGCACGCCGTCAACGATCAGGAACGAGCAGGCGCGGATGTGGTCGGCAATCACGCGCAGCGACTTGTTCTCCAGGTCGGCGGTGCCGGTCAGCTCGGAGGCCTTGCGGATCAGCGCCTGGAACAGGTCGATCTCGTAGTTGGTGTGCACGTGCTGCAGGATCGCAGCCAGGCGCTCCAGGCCCATGCCGGTATCCACGCACGGCGCCGGCAGCGGCACCAGGGTGCCGTCGGGCTGGCGGTCGAACTGCATGAACACCAGGTTCCAGATTTCGATGAAGCGGTCGCCGTCTTCATCCGGCGAACCCGGGGGGCCGCCTGCGATATGGTCGCCGTGGTCGTAGAAGATCTCGGTGCACGGACCACACGGACCGGTGTCGGCCATCTGCCAGAAGTTGTCCGAAGCGAACGACGCACCCTTGTTGTCGCCGATGCGCACGATGCGCTCTTCCGGCACGCCGACCATGTCGCGCCACAGCGCATAGGCTTCGTCATCGGTCTGGTAGACGGTGACCAGCAGGCGTTCGGCCGGCAGCTTCCAGACCTGGGTCAGCAGTTCCCAGGCCCAGGCAATCGCGTCCTTCTTGAAGTAGTCGCCGAACGACCAGTTGCCCAGCATTTCGAAGAAGGTGTGGTGGCGTGCGGTGTAGCCGACCTGGTCGAGATCGTTGTGCTTGCCGCCCGCGCGCAGGCAGCGCTGCACGTCGGCCGCGCGCACGTAGCTACGCTTCTCCGCGCCGAGGAACACGTCCTTGAACTGCACCATGCCGGAGTTGGTGAACAGCAGGGTCGGATCATTGCCCGGCACCAGCGGCGCCGAGGGCACGATGGTGTGGCCTTTGCCCTTGAAGAATTCAAGGAAGTCGCTGCGGATCTGGGATGTCGTGAATTTGGCGGATGCGTTCATTGGGGGCTGGCAGTCTGCGGGCCGGCGGACCCGGACCACTGGCCGTGTTGGCCATAGTCGCGAGGGACCGCCGAAAACCTAAAGGGTATCAGGCCCGGCGCCGCCAGTCTCAGTCATCCGGGTCGTAGCGGGTCGCACGGCGGATGCTGTCGCCGTCGAAGCCCCGTCGGGCCAGCAGATCGGCGGCCTTGCGCCGCTGCGTCAGGTCCTGCGGACCGGCCTCGCCAAAGCGTCGGCGGACCAGATCACGGGCGTTCTCCTGCCAGTCGCCTTCGTAGCTGTCCATCGCTGCAGCAATCGCGGCACTGTCCAGGCCGTGGGTCCCCAGCTCGGCGCGGACATGGATCGGCCCATAACCGGTGTTGGCGCGCATCCTCACCAGGTTCTCGGCAAAACGGGTGTCGTCCTGCCAGCCCGCCTCGGTCAGCTTGGCGACAGCGGCCTGCGCGGCTTCGTCTTCGATGCCACGGGCGGTCAGCTTGCGGGTGAGTTCCTTGCGCGAGTGCTCGCGGCGGACCAGCAGGCCCAGCGCCCGTTGGACGGGAGTCTGCTCACGCTGCCGGCGCTTGCGGCCGGTGGGAATGTCTTCGGCGTCGGACATCGGTGCTCCAAGGGTGGCGCCGTCCTTGGCGCCCTGCCCATCCCTGGGCGATTCGAACCTGCGGGACAGGGCGACGTCACTGACGGCGCCGCCCTGCCCCACAGCAAGCCTTACTCGTCGTCGCCTTCGTCGTCGCCTTCCTCGCGGGCCGCTTCGGCCGGCTGGAATTTCTCACGCAGCTCGGCCTCGAGCTTGGCGGCGACGGTCGGGTTGTCGCGCAGGTAGCCGCGGGCATTGTCCTTGCCCTGGCCAATGCGCTCTTCACCGTAGCTGTACCAGGCGCCGGCCTTCTCGACCAGCTTGGCATCCACGCCCATGTCGATCAGTTCGCCCTCGCGGCTGATGCCTTCGCCGTACAGGATCTCGGTGATCACCTGCTTGAACGGAGGCGCCAGCTTGTTCTTGACGACCTTGATCTTGGTCTGGTTGCCGATGATCTCATCGCCCTTCTTGATCGCACCGATACGGCGGATGTCCAGGCGGACCGAGGCATAGAACTTCAGCGCGTTGCCACCGGTGGTGGTTTCCGGGCTCTGGCCCGGCATCATCACGCCGATCTTCATGCGCAGCTGGTTGATGAAGATCACCAGGGTGTTCGAACGCTTGATGTTGCCGGTCAGCTTGCGCAGCGCCTGGCTCATCAGGCGGGCCTGCAGACCCGGCAGCTGGTCACCCATTTCGCCTTCGATTTCGGCCTTCGGGGTCAGCGCGGCGACCGAGTCGACCACCAGGATGTCGACCGAGCCCGAACGGACCAGCATGTCGGCGATTTCCAGCGCCTGCTCACCGGTGTCCGGCTGCGACAGCAGCAGGTCGTCCACGTTAACGCCCAGCTTCGCGGCGTAGATCGGGTCAAGCGCGTGCTCGGCGTCGATGAAAGCTGCGGTACCGCCCATCTTCTGGCATTCGGCGATGGCCTGCAGGGTCAGGGTGGTCTTGCCCGAGGATTCCGGGCCGTAGATCTCAACGACACGGCCCTTCGGCAGACCGCCAATGCCCAGTGCGATGTCGAGCATCAGCGAACCGGTCGGGATGGCTTCGACGGGCTCGACCACGCGGTCGCCCATGCGCATCACCGAGCCCTTGCCGAACTGCTTCTCGATCTGGCCCAGAGCAGCAGCCAAGGCGCGCTTCTTGTTCTCGTCCATCGTATTGGTCCTTGCAGAGGTCATGTCGTTGGGGGTGCTGTCTTTGGGGGTCTTCTTTGCCATGGGTTCACTTTAAGTCGGACGTATCGCACAGGCTGAGATTCTGCCCGGCGCTCTGAAAAGAATTATCGGACATCCGTACCAACCTCAGTGGAACCAGAGAATCGCCACAAAAGACCGCGGGGTAATGCACTATGGAGCGGGTCAACGATTGGGCCGAAGCAGGCCGCAATAGAGGCCTTCAATCGCAAAATCCTGGTCCGGCAGCACCTCGATCGGCTTGTAATCGGGATTGCGCGGCAGCAGGCGGATGCGGTCCTTGGCGATCTTCAGCAGCTTGACGGTGATCTCGTCATCGATGCGGGCCACCACGATCTGCCCGGAACGGGCGTCGCGGGTACGGTGCACGCCGATCAGGTCACCGTCGAAGATGCCCTCATCGATCATCGAGTCGCCCTGCACTTTCAGCAGGTAGTCCGGCGCCGGCGAGAAGAACACCCGGTCCAGCACCACGAAATCGTCGGAGCCGATGTCGGCACCGATCGGCAGGCCAGCAGCGACCCGGCCCAGCACCGGCAAGCGCAGCACGCTGTCCGGAAGGCCCGGCTCGGCGAGCTTTTCGACCGGCGGTGCCTGCACCAGGCGGATGCCGCGAGCCTGGCCCGGGATGCGACGGATCGCACCGGCCTGCTCCAGGGCTTCCAGGTGGTACTGGGCCGCGCGCACGCCCTTGAAGCCGAACGCGCGTGCGATTTCAGTCTGCGACGGCGGTGCGCCCTCGCTCTCGATACGCTCGGCGATCAACTGCAGGATCGCCTGCTGGGTGTCGGTCAGGTCCATGGTTAGTAGTATTACTACTAACTCACACAACTGCAAGTGCCGGGTCTGTAGTGCCGCGCCATGCTCGGCAGTTGGGCCAATGGCCGGGCGGCAAAGGCAAAAAGCAGCCGACCAGCGATTGGCCCTACAGGAATCGCGCAGCGATTCCGCGGTTTTTCCGTGGGGGAACCGGCGGGGGGGGGGGGGGGGGGGGGGGGGGGGGGGGGGGGGGGGG